>CAYSLC010000023.1:0-13772 GCA_964431545.1 uncultured Desulfobacteraceae bacterium
CCGGACGATGATGTGGTCGATGCGGAGTACGAGGACGTGGCCTAAAGTTTTATCTTTCCGTAGGGTGGGCACGGCTGTTTTGTGCCCACCATTCGGATCGGATCAGACGAACTTCCTCCCGCTGTAATCCGCGTAGGCGATGGCCAGGGTCCGGTAGACCAGATGGGCCAGCTTGGAGAACGGCAGGTAGACGAAGAGGCCGAAGACGAAGACCAGGTGGATGAAATACAGCGTATAGGAGAGGCCCGCGGCGCCGCCCAGCCGGGTCATCTCGGTGAGCATGCCGGTGACGCCCAGGGCGAAGGCCAGGCCGATGAGAAACCAGTCCTTATAGGTGGTGTTCTGTTCCGGCTTGGACAGGCGGTTTTTGATCATCAGCGCGCTGCCGATGACCAGGGCCACGCCCGCGATGTTGGCCAGCCACTTCACCGGGTTCAACTGGGAATACGGCCCATGGATCCCGAAGACATAGAGCACCACGAAAAAGATGCTGGTGACGATGAACAGGCCGATGAACCCGAAGAAGACCATCATGTGGGAGGTGGCCCGCTCCTCGTTCTCGCCGCACTCGGAAAATTTCGAGTGTTTGAGGATCGCCGGGATCACGTTGATGATCGACTTGACAAAGCCCGCCGGATCGATCTTCTCCTTGTCCGTCTTCCCCTCGATCCTGGCGTTCTCATGCATATCCGCCAGGAACCGCTTGATGCCGAGGGCGAAGATCACCACCGTCCAGATGGAGGCGGGGATCATGATCAGATCCACCAGCCAGGTGGAGAAGAAATGGGAATGGACGATCTCCTCCCCCCCCGGGGTGAAATCGAGGAGACCCGTGATCAGCCCCACCACGAGGAAGATGATGATGGGGATCGCAAACAGGATGGGCAGTTTCTTGGGGTCGTTCACCGCCCGGGCCAGTGACTTGGGCCGGGCGTACTCGGAGATGGCATAGGACCGGACGGCCGCCATGACATCCCCGGGCTTGGCGTCCCTGGGGCACATGGTGGAACAGTCGCCGCAGTTGTGGCACAGCCAGATGTCCCCGTTGCTCACCAGACGATCCTTGAGTCCCCAGGAGGCGGCGATCATCTCCTTGCGGGGAAACGGCCGGTTGTCCGGGGAAATGGGACAGGCCACCGAGCAGGTCGCGCATTGATAACACTTCTTCAGGGAGTCTCCCCCCAACCCGGCAACCTCTTTCAGGAAGCTTAAATCGGGCTCCAGCAGGTACTTTTCCGACATAACCAATCCCTCCTTCTTCGCTTACGGGCGGCGTCGGCCCGGTCGGGGCCGGCCGCCGCCCATGATTCGCTCGCGTGCGCTATTTAGAATCCCTTGAACGGGTTCGGTCCGAGTTCCTCTATGGATGCCACGAAGTCGTTGATGATCTGGGGGAGCTTGTGGTACTCGTCGATGGCCACCTGGAACTGGGCCACCCGCTCGTTCTCCAGCGCGAGGCTCGCCAGGGCGTCGCCGATCTTCTTCACCCGGATCTCCGCCAGCTCGCTCCCCTTGATGAAGTGGCACTGGTAGTCATCCCCGTGCTTACATCCCAGCAGGAAGACGCCGTCCATCCCCTGGGAGAGGGCGTCCTTGATCCAGATCACGTTCATCGATCCGAGGCACCGGATGGGGATCAACCGGACATCCGCCGAGTAGGAGAGGGAGTTTAAGCCCGCCATATCCAGGGCCGGATAGGCGTCGTTTTCACAGACGAGCCCCAGGATCCGGAACGGCGGCTCGGTGTAGTCGTCCTCCGACGGGACATGCACGGCTTTGACCATCGATCCCACACTGTCGATGCTGTAGTCCGAGAAGCCGATGATCCGCTCCGGGCAGGCCCCCATGCAGGTGCCGCAACGGCGGCAGCGGGCGGGGTTGGGCTTGGGCGTGCCCTTGGCGTCGTCGTCGATGGCGCCGAAGGGGCACTCCTGGGTGCAGCGCTTGCACTGGGTGCAGCGCTGGAAGAAGAAATCCGGAAATGTCATATCCCCGGATCGCGGATGGACCGACACGCCGCGATTGACCGACTCCAGGCACTGGATCGCCTTCAGGGCGGCGCCCGAGGCATCCTCCATGCACTCCTCCATGGTCATGTTCCGGCGGATGGTCCCGGCCGCGTAGATACCGGTCCGCTGGGTTTCGTAGGGGAAGCAGATGAAGTTGGAGTCGACGTACCCCTTGAACAGGTCGATGTCCCGGAACGCCGGCCCCTGGCGATAGGCCATGTTGACCACGGGGTCGTCCAGGGTGAGGGGGACCATGCCGGTGGCCAGGACCACCATGTCGGCCTTGACCTGGATCTTGTCCCCCAGCAGGGTGTCCTCGGCCTCCACGATGAGGCCGTCGCCGTTCTTCTTCACGGAGGCGACCTTCCCCTTGGTCATGAAGACGCCGGGATCCTGCTGCATCGCCTTGTAGAAGTTCTCCGACAGGCCGGGAGTCCGCATGTGCTGGTAGAAGATGTAGGCCTTGCCGTCCTCGTAGTCCTCCCGGACGTAGGTGGCGTGCTTCAGGGCCACCAGGCTCGCGGTGGAGCCGCTGTAGCTGAAATCGGCGTCATCCTCCTTGCCCGGCGACTGGACGAAGGCCACCGACTTGGCCTCCCTGCCGTCCGAGGGTCGCGTGATCTTCCCCTCCGCCGCCATCTGCTCGAACTGGTGGTTGGTCACCACGTCGGGGATCTCTCCGAATCCGAGATGGTCGAACTCACCGGCCTTGGGCTGGTAGGGCCGCCACCCGGCCGCCAGGATGATGGCGCCGAAGGGCTCTCCGTTGGGATCGAGGGTGAGGATGTCCTTCCGGCCCTTGTTGTATTCCATGAACTTCTCATGGAGGGTCTCCGGGTCGAGTTCCTTGCCGTCCTCGTCCACCCGCATCTCCTCGGGCAGCGGATAGGGCACGTCGAACTCGATCTTCTCTCCGGGATTCTTGAAGGTCACCGTGAAGTTGCCCGGCTCGCCGGCCACCCGGGCCACCACCGTGCCGGTGCGGACCTTGATGTTGTCGAGCCCCTCCAACTCGTCGATCTTCGACTGGATGAACGGCGGGATGGGTTTGTCGAAGGGATGGGTGACGGGGAGTTGTTTGCGCACCTTTGCCGCATAGCCGCCGAGCTTCGCCTCCTTCTCCACCACCGTCACCTCGTAGCCGGCCTTTGCCGCGTCGATGGCCGCGGAGATGCCGCTGATGCCGCCGCCGATCACCAGGATCTTCCGGTTGAAGGTCTCCATCTGGTAGGGTTCCGGCAGGGTCACCTTCTCCGACTTGGCGATGCCCATGCGCAGGTAGTCCTCGGCCATCATCTGGACCCGGTCGAAGTTGTCCTCGTCCTCCTTCTCCTCCTCGGTCAGGGCGGGAAACTGCGAGCGGGAGTGGGACCAGACCACGCCTTCCCGGATGTTGACCCGGTCGACGAAGCACCCGTCGAACTTGAAGACGTCGAAGTTGACCCGACGGGAACAGGCGGCGATGATCAGGGTGTTGGTGCCCTCTTCGACATCCTTCTTCAGGACCTCCACCCCCTCCTTGCCGCAGAACATGGGATGGGTCTTACAGCTGAGCCCCTCCTCTTCGGGGATCTCCTTGAGCTTCTCGATGTCCAGGGCATCCCCGATTCCACATCCTGTACAGATATATACGCCATACTTTTTATCCATGGATTACCTCCTACCGTCTCACCAGGGTTTGAATCGCTTTGAGGGCCATACCGGTCGCATTCTGGTTCGAGGACATGACGTCGAACGGTTTGTTGGCGCAGCCCGCGGCAAAGGAACCGCCCTTCTGGAAGTCGTTGATCATGAAGCCGTCATCGGAGAATTGCAGGTCCGCGGGGATCTTGGAGACCGCCGCGTTCGGCTGCATGCCGGTGGCCAAAACCACCATGTCCACGGTCTGATGGATCTTCTCGCCGGTGACGGCGTTCTCGGCGGTCACGGTGATCTTCTTCGAATCCATGTCCTCGTCCACCTCGGCGACCTTCCCCTTGATGAAGAAGACGTTCTCATCGGCCTTGATATTCTGGTAGAACTGCTCGTACTTCTGGCCCGGAGCCCGCAGATCGATGTAGAAGATGTAGATCTTGGCCTCGGGATACCGCTCCCGCACATAGGAAGCCTGTTTCAGGGAGGCCATGCAGCAGATGTAGGAGCAGTAGGGGAGGTGATTCTCGTCCCTCGACCCGGCGCACTGGACGAAGGCGATGGACTCGGGGGCCTTGTCGTCGGAGGGGCGGAGGATCTTTCCACCGGTGGGGCCGTTGGGGGCCGCCATCCGCTCCATCATCATGTTGGTGATGATGTTGGGGTACCGGCCGTAGCCCAGGTTGTCGATCCTGCCGGCGTCGTAGGGGGTCCAGCCGGTGGCCCAGACCACCGCGCCCACCTTCAGAGGCACGGTTTTTGCCTCCATCTCCAGATCCACGGCGTCATAGGGGCACGCCTCCTTGCAGCGGCCGGCGTCCTCGGTGCCGATGATCTGCGGAGAGATGACGTACCGGGCGGGGAAGGCCATCTCAAAGGGGAGGTAGGCGGCCTTGGTCCGGTCCATGCCGAAGTTGAAGTCGTTGGTGACCTCGGTCTTGCAGGCCTTGGCGCACTCGCCGCAGCAGGTGCAGTTCTCGTTGACGTACCGGGGGTTGATCCGGACGGTGACGTCGTAGGCGCCGGCGCTCCCGCTCACCTTCTCCACCTCGGCCATGGTGAAGACCTTGATGCGCGGGTTGTCCTTGATTCTCCTGAAGTTGATCTCCAATCCGCAGGTCGGAGGACATAGCTTGGGAAAGTATTGATTCAGCTGCGCTACCCGTCCGCCCAGGTAAGGATTCTTTTCGACCAGGAAGACCTCGTACCCCACCTCCGCCGCTTCGAGGGCCGTGGTCAAACCGCTGATTCCCCCTCCCACAACCAGGATGCTGCCGTTCGCAGGGGCTTGTTTCTCGTCAGTCATGCTATCCCTCCATGAGTTTATAGGTATTAGGTGATGGGTTATCGGTTATGGGTGTAGGTGATCCATCACCCATAACCCATAACCCATCCCCTGTGCTTCCGTAATAAAAACCTCCAGGCATCCGAAGACGCCTGGAGGTGTTCTAGGTCAATCCAATGGAAAGACTTCCGCCAATGGATTAGTCAGGGATGATCTTGATGTAGTCTCTCTTGAAGGTATCCCACTTGCCGGCCTTGGGATCGTACTTGGAGTTGGTGAAGCAGAACCAGTTTTTGTCATCCTGGTTGGGATAATCGGCCTGGTAGTAGAAGCCGGGGTACCGGGTCTCCTTCCGGAACTGAATGTGGCGCAGGTGGGCTTCCACGGTCCAGATCCGATGGTAGATCTCCCAGGCTCTCATGAGTTCGTGGAGGTCGCCGGCGGCCAGCTTCTCGCAGTCTTCCCGCATGGTCTCCAAGAGTTCCATGACGATCTCCAGGTTCTTGGAGGTGGTCATGTAGTAGGTCGCCGTTCCGGCGCCGTACTCGTGGGTGGCCTTCATCAGCCGGTACATCATCCCGTTGGGCTTCAGGTAGGCGGGGTTGATGTCCTCGGCGGTGGTGTACTTGTAGTTCTCCAGGTAGACGCGGACCGGCTTGTAGACGATGTCCACGAGTTCTTCCTTGGATTGGGCGATGCTCGGTTTGAAGTCCTTGTTGTCCCGGGCAAACCGGACCATGGACTTGGCGGCCATGCGGCCCTCGGCATGGGAGCCGGAGGAGAACTTGTGGCCGGAGCAGCCAACGCCGTCACCGGAGGTGAACAGGCCGTTGACCGTGGTCATCCGGTTGTAGACCTTGTCCTTGTATTTGATCTTGTAGGCGTCGGGCACCCAGTCGTAGTCCGGTCCGGAGACCCAGAGGCCGCAGCAGCCGGAATGGGATCCCAGCAGGTAGGGCTCGGTGGGCATGATCTCGGAGTTCTTCTTCTCCGGCTCGGTGTTGGTGGCGCACCACAGGTTGGCCTGGCCGCAGGTCATGTCGAGGAAGTCTTCCCAGGCTTCGGATTCGAGGTGCTTGAGTTCCTTCTTGTCCATGGTTTTGCCCAGCTCGGCCAGCGCGGTGACGGTGTCCATGATGATGGGGCCGCGGCCGGCTTTCATCTCGAACAGCATCAGGTGATTCCGCAGACAGGTCGGGGTGATGGCGGCCGTTCCGTAAGGCGCATAGTTTTCCAGCTCCTGCTTGGCGGCGTCGGAGCCGGCAAAGGCTTCGCCCAAACCATTGAGCGCTTTGGCCTTGAACAGGAGGAACCAGGCGCCGACCGGGCCGTAACCATCTTTAAAACGGGCCGGGGTGAACCGGTTTTCCATCATGGACAGCTCGGCGCCGACCTTCATGCAGAGGGTGTAGGTGGAGCCGGAGTTCCAGACCGGATACCAGGCGCGGCCTTTCCCCTCGCCCACCGACCGGGGCTGGTAGATGTTGACGGCCCCGCCGCAGGCGACCATCATGGTGTTGCACTTGATGATGTAGACCTTGTTCTCCCGGACGGAGAAGCCCAGGGCGCCGGCGATGCGGTTCTCCTCGTTGGCGTCGAGCAGAAGCTCCACGATGAAGACCCGCTCCAGGATGTTGTCCTCGCCGAGGGCCTTCTTGGCGGCCTCGGCGACGATCCGTTTGTAGGACTCGCCGTTGATCATGATCTGCCATTTACCGGTGCGGACCGGGGTGGCGCCGGACTTCAGGGTCCCCAGCTTGAGGCCCTTCTTGCCGTCGAGGTTCTTCCCCTCGTCGGTCTTCTTCCAGACCGGAAGTCCCCACTCCTCGAACAGATGGACGGAATCGTCGACGTGGCAGCCCAGGTCGAAGATCAGGTCCTCGCGGACGATGCCCATCAGGTCGTTGCGCACCATGCGGACGTAATCGTCCGGGGTGTTCTGGCCGATGTAGGTGTTGATGGCCGACAGGCCCTGGGCCACGGCGCCGGAGCGCTCCATGGCGGCCTTGTCCACCAGCAGGACGCTCTGGTCGTCGGACAGCCACTTCTTGGCCTCGAATGCGGAGCCGCAAGCGGCCATGCCGCCGCCCACGATCAAGAGGTCGACTTCGCGCTCCTCGACTTCAGGATCCTTGACAGCCTTCAGTTCCCCCTTCGGTTTGTTCGGTAATGCCATTCTACAACCTCCTTGGAATTGGGCCCGATACGCTTTCGCATCAGGCTCGATTGATCGTTACGCGTGGCTTCGGCTCCCTCGGAAGGACGGAGCCGAACTGTCGAATTCGCTGTAAACGAACGATTGGGACCGTCGCTTTAGACCGTGGCCTGGGGCTTGGGCATGGTGTAGCCGTCCGCCTCTTCCGTTGCCAGAAGCTCGTTGTCGAGATCCTTGCCCTTCAGGGACTCATAGGCGTTGGCGGCGCCCTCGGCGGTGGTCCGGATGGGGAACTTGAAGCGTTTGATGTTGCCGTTGCGGAACTTGCAGGTCCACATGACATCCTCGGTACCCATCATCGGCATGATGCTGCTTCCCAGCGGCACGAAGTCGGCGTATCCGCGCACCTCGATGGCCTGGGTGGGGCAGATCTTGACGCAGGAGAAGCACTCCCAGCACTGATCCGGCTCCTGATTGTAGGCCTTCATGGAGTTGGTGTCCAAGACCATCAGGTCGTTGGGGCAGATGTACATGCAGGCCGTCTTATCGCCGCCCTTGCAGCCGTCACACTTCTCATCGATGACAAAACTTGGCATTTACAATACCTCCTGATTCTGTTTGTGATGTGTTTCCGTTAACCACTACCCTTCACTGGTACCGTTAACTGGCTCGGGTACAACTGTGAGTGTCCTTTGCACCTCCCTTCCTCTCGGTAGCCGGGACACGCGCCCGGCCGGTTAAACAGTTGCAGGATTGTAGCTTGTCTGTTGCAGCTTACGCTCTATATGTCGATTCCATCTGTCCGGATTCCCGGAACGTTTCCTCTATAAATTCAGCACCATGAAACAATTTTAAACAGAGAGGTGATATACCATTATCCCTTTTTGCTTGTCAAGTCTTTTTGTGTTTTCCCGCCAGCCGGCCGGAGAGCGGGTAACCGTTTGTTATTCATTTGCTTCCCCCGGACCCCGCCGTCGGGCCGCGGGATTGCGCCCGACCTGATTTTCTGGTAGGGAGGACGGGCTGGGAAAGATCCACGGGCGACCCGAGGATGGTCCGGGATCGGCGCACGCCCAGCGCGCCAAATGGTTTTCATATAAAAAAATTTCCCGAAAAACAAGAGGAAATCACCCCGATCGAAGGAGCGTCAGTGAATGGCCCAGAATAACGAGATCATTCCCATTACTCGCGGCGAAACCTTCCGCTTCGCCTGCGGGCCGGACGTGCCGTGCTTCAACGCCTGCTGCAGGGACCTCCACCAGTTCCTGGCCCCCTACGACATCCTCCGGCTGAAGACGCACCTGGGGCTCTCCTCCGCCGAGTTCCTCTCCCGGTACGCGGAGATCCGCACCGGCCCCGCCACCGGACTGCCGGTGGCCACCCTGAAACCCGGCCCCGGTGCCGACCGCCCCTGCTCCTTCGTCTCCCCCCAGGGGTGTTCAGTCTATCCGGCGCGCCCCTCCTCCTGCCGGACCTACCCCCTGGCCCGCGCCGTCTCCCGGTCCCGGGAGGACGGTCGTCTCACGGAACGGTTCATGCTCCTTACGGAGTCCCACTGCAAGGGGTTCGGCCGGGGGGAACCCTGGACGGTGGACCGGTGGATCGAAGACCAGGACCTGGCGCCCTGCTTCGAGATGAACGACCGGCTGATGTCCCTCATCGCCCTCAAGAACCAAAAGGGGCCGGAGCCGCTGTCCCTTTCCGACCGGCGCGCGTTCGAACTCGCCTGTTACGACCTGGACGGCTTCCGGGAGGCCGTGGAGCGGCGGGGACTCCTGGACGGCCATCCCCTGGCGGAAACGGCCCGCCAATGCCTGGCCGGGGAGGAGGCGGCGCTGCTGAGGACGGCCATGGAATGGGCCGGGTCGGCCCTGTTCGGGGACCGGGGCCGGGAAGAAAGGGGGCCCCATGGGCGGCGGTCTTAGCGGAAAGACGGCCCTGGTGCTCGGCGCCGTCAAGGGGATCGGCAGGGGGATCGGCCTGGGCCTGTCGGCCGAGGGGGCGGATGTGGCGCTGACCTATTTCGACTGGGAGGAGTCCCTCGGGGAGATGCGGGCCGCCTTTGCCGCCCGAAGGGCCGACCCCCTGATCCAGAAGATCGACCTCCTCGACACCGACGCCATCCCCCCCATGGTGGAGCGGGTCGTGGATCGGTTCGGCCGCCTCGACATCCTGATCAACAACATCGAACGGGGGGGATGGCCCGTGGTCCACGGCCCCTATGTCCGGGATCAGTGGGACCTGGAGATGGCCACCACCCTCCGGGCCAAGCGGTGGGTCTTCGACGCCGCCCTCCCCCACCTCAAGGCCGCCGGGGACGGCGCGGTGATCAACCTCTCGTCGGTGGCGGGGCTCGTGGGCCGGGCCGGACCGGCGGCCCCCATCTTCAACGACGGATACGCCGCCGCCAACCGGGGGATCTCCCTGTTGACGGAGACCTGGGCCCGCATGGGCGCGCCGGAGGTGCGGGTCAACGAGATCATGCTGGGGATCTTCGAAACCCGCCACGCCGAGGGGACCCGGGGGTGGGGGCTGCTGTCCGGGGAGCAGCGTCGGGCCGTGGTGGACCACACCCTCCTGGGGCGGACCGGACGGATCTCCGACGTGGTGGAGGCGGTCCTCTTCGTCCTTGTGCGGGCGCCCTTCATGACCGGGTCGGTGCTTCGGCTGGACGGCGGGTTCGTCCTGGGAGGGGAGCCGGTCGGCCCCATGCCCGAGGGCGTCCTGTAGCCCGCCGGCATCCTTCGGTCCACCGAATCGAGCCGGTCATTTGGGACGGATCCGTTTGGAGGGGATCCCCCAGAGGAACATCTTGATCCAATCGAATCCGAGGGTCAGCAAGGCCCGGTCGTCGGTCCGGACCCGTTTCCGGATATCGCTCTTGAGCTTGTACCGTTTCAGGAAAGTGCTGTTGAAGACGAACTCCCGGAACCGGTCGAGGTTGTAGGCGGCCATGAAGGCCATCCTGGCCCGCCGCCCCTCCGGTCCCTCCGGGCCCCAGGGGTCTTCGGCGAAGAGCCGCCGCACCTCGGCCCACCGCAAGGTCATCCGGTGGTATTCCCCGGCCCCCTGCCGGTCGATCCATCGGTCCACCGTCCACTCCTCGGCCTCCCCGGGGCCCCGGCAGAAGTCGGGGGGACGGAAGATGTGGACCGTCCGGTAGGTCCCGGTTCCGGCATCATAGACGGCGCCATGTTCCATGGGAAACGCCCGGCAGGTGCCGGGCCGGTCCGGATAGACCGTGCACCCCTTCTCCCCCAGGAAGATGCAGGTGGCCTCCGGATTGTCGGCCATCCGGAGGACCACCTCGGGGAAGTGCTCTTCGGGGCGCAGGACCACGTCCACATAGGTCTCCAGGAACTCGTCGGCGGTGATCCCCAGGACCTGCCGGAGGCGCAGCACATCGTAGGGGGTCAGAAAGAGGTTGAGGTTGCGGCAGCATCGGTTGAAGCAGGAAAGGCCGGGGTGGCAACGGAAGGAGAAGATGTCCCCAGGCTTCAGCCGGGTGCCGGACAGGTCCTCCAGCCGGCCGGTGTCGTCGAAGTATTTCAAGTCGCCTCCCCCGATGCGGATCCGAAGAAGGTCTCCACCATCTCGGCCACCGTCATCTTCATCCGTCCGCTGAACCCGACGGCGGCCCGAAGGTCCCGCTCCATCAGGGCCATCTCCCGGTAGTAGGGGGTCCGGTCGAACCGGTACCCGTTGTCGCGGCCGGTCCGTCGGTGGAAGGCATCGCACCCCGGTCCCTCCATCCGGCCGCCGTCGGGCCGCCTGAACTCATAGGGGATCCCGTGGAGTCGACAGATCATGGGCCGCCGCCGGTAGAGGAGGCACCGGCCCTCCTCGTTGAGGGGGCACATGGCCCGGACCGGGGGGCCGTGTCCGCCGGCCTCCCGGTGGATTTCGTTGACGTCCCGGGCCCGATCGAGGATCCGGGCCCGATGGCGCACCGTCAATCGGAAAAAGCCCTCCCGGAGGTAGAGGTATTCGCCCACCGTGTGGTGGTGGAACCGGGTGAGGCAGCAGTTGTCTTCGCATCCGGCGCAATGGAAGCCGAGGGATTCGGACCGACGCCGGTAGGCCCGCTCAATGATATCGAGGACCCGGCCGGCCCGTTTCAGATGGGGTTCGTAGAGCGTCGGAAGATCCTCGAAGGGGGGCATCATCGCGATTCTTTCGCCTTAGACCATGGGGGCCGGAAAGAAGAGGGCCATGTAAAGATCGAGGGCGTACTGGTCGGTCATGCTGGCGATGAAATCGGAGACGATCTTCTCGTGGGGCTGATGGTTCTGGGTGTAGCGCTGCATCTCCATGTTCTCCAGCTCCTCGGCCAAAAGCTTGCTGTCCTCCAGGAAATAGGTGTAGAGTTCGGAGAGGATCTTTTTCGCCTTGACGAATTCGCTATGGACCTGGGCCGACCGGTAGACGTTCTCGTAGAGGAACATCCGGAGGGTGGTCATGGCCCCGTAGACCCGGTCGCTCATGTGGAGCCGGAACTGGCCGTCCTCCACCCGGCTGGAGAAGACGAGATCCCGGATCATGGTTGAGGCACGCTGGGAGTGGTTCCGTCCCAGGACCGCGGCGCAGACCTCGGGCACCTGGTCCTCCCGGATCACGCCGCTGCGGATGGCGTCCTCCAGATCGTGGTTGAGGTAGGCCATGATGTCGGCCACCCGGACCACGCGCCCCTCCACCGTTGCCGGCTCCTCGTCGGGGTCGTCGGGGATGATCTTCCCGTACCCCTTGGAGTGTTTCAGGATCCCGTCCCGGACCTCCCAGGTAAGGTTGAGCCCCCGGCCCTTGTTCTCCAGAAGGTCGACCACCCGGAGGCTCTGTTCGTTGTGGGCGAACCTCTCCGAGAAGATGTCCTTCAGGGCCGTCTCGCCGCTGTGGCCGAAAGGGGTGTGCCCCAGGTCGTGCCCCATGGCGATGGCTTCGGCCAGGTCCTCGTTGAGGCGCATGGCCCGGGCCACGGTCCTGGCGATCTGGGCCACCTCCAGGGTGTGGGTCAGCCGGGTCCGGTACTGGTCCCCCAGCGGGGAGAGGAACACCTGGGTCTTGTGCTTGAGGCGCCGGAAGGCGTTGGAATACAGGATCCGGTCCCGATCCACCTGGAAGACGGTGCGGATGAGACAGGGTTCCTCGGGCCGGGCCCGGCCCCGGGAATCGGCGCTCAGGCAGCCGTAGGGGGAGATGAAGCCCCGCTCCCGCTCCTCGAACGCCTCCCGGATCGACCCGTCGTCCGCCCCTCCCAGGCACGGAGTTTCGAGGATCGACGCCTCGGCCGCCGATTTCTGTCGCATGAGCAATGGATATCCTCCTCCGGGGGTCGGTGGCCGCCGGAGCGGCCCTGTCCGGGGCGGTACGGCCGACGCGCCGGAGTCCCCATGAGAAATGAAAAAGGGAGATAATATTTCACAGGTCTTAGGGATTGTAAAGTCTTAAATGTCGCGCTATCTTACCCCCGTTCGAACGAACCACCGCGTCCGGCGGCCGGAGACGGCGGATCGGAATATCTCCCAAGGCCGGCGGCACCAAGGAGAAAACCCATGGCTGGACACCATCTGATTCTCGGCCGGCTCACCGACTTTTTGACCGGCGAGGCTTTGGACGACACCCTGGACGAGCGGTACCGGCAGGAGATGGCCCGCCGGCTGGTGTCGGAGAAGGGGTTCCGGAAGTCGGACCTGATCCCCCGCAAGGAGATCATCGCCTCGGCGGGGGAGAACCGAGCCCGGATCAAGGTGGACCTGGCCGTGGCGCCCGGGGGGAGGGTCGCCATGATCGCGGTCTTCGGGCCGGGTTCGCTGGTCACCCGGAGGCGCCCGGCCCTGGCCGCCTCCCGGGTGCTGGCCCGACGCCGGATTCCCCTGGTGGTGGTCTTCAACGGAAAGGACGCGGAGACCCTCGACGGGGAGACGGGGGAGGTTCTGGGCCGGGGTCTCGGGTCGATACCGGTCCGGCGGGCGGTCCTGGACGCCGCGGCCGGCCGGCCCCGCGCCCCGCTGCCGGAACGCCACCTGGAGCTGGAGTCCCGGATCCTCTACGCCTATGAGGTGGACGGGAGCTGCCCCTGCGACGATACCATCTGCCGACTCTGAAGGGAGAAGATCCCATGGACGATACCGATTTCATGGACATCGCGCTGGAGGAGGCCCGCCGGACCCTCCAACGGGGGGAATTTCCCGTGGGGTGCGCCCTGGTCCACGACGGTCCCGACGGCGGCCGGGTGCTCGCCACCGGGGCCCGTTCCGGCACCGCCGGCGGCGGCATCAACGAGGTGGATCACGCGGAGATGGCGGCCCTTCGGTGCCTCTCCACCCTGGTGCCGCCGGTGCCGCCACGCGAGATCACCGCCTACTGCACCATGGAGCCGTGCCTCATGTGCTTCGCCGCCCTGATGCTGACTGGGGTCGGCCGGGTGGTCTACGCCTACGAGGACGCCATGGGCGGGGGGACCCGGTGCGACTTCGACGGCCTCCCCCCCCTATACGCCGGGCGCGGGATCAAGGTGGCCGGCGGAGTCCGGCGCCGGGAGAGCCTGGCCCTATTCAAGGCCTACTTCTCCGATCCGGCCCAAGGGTACTGGAAGGGGAGCCTTCTGGCCCAATACACCCTCGATCAGCCGGAGGAGGACGGCGCGTGAGAGCGCTGGACGCCCGGGCGCGGGAGGCTGTCTCGGACACCTCCC
>CAYSLC010000023.1:13872-38604 GCA_964431545.1 uncultured Desulfobacteraceae bacterium
AGCGCCCTGGCGGCGGCCGGACGGCAGCCCCCTTAAGCCGCCCCGTCGGTCCGTCCCTCCTCCTGCTCGATCTCCATCTGGCGGACCACCTGTTCCATGTGCTCCCGGTCCCCGGAGTGCCCGCGCTCGCGCCGGTCGAGCCTCTCCAGGGCCGAGGCGCGGCCGTAGAGCATCAGGGTATCGTAGGGGTTGATGCGGGTGGCCCCCAGGGGGGCGCCGACGTACTCCCCCGTCCGCCGGGTGATTCCCAGCACCATGACCCCTTCGTTCCTGAGCTTGAGTTCTTTGAGACTCCGGTCGGCCAGCCAGTCTTCCGGCTCCACCTGCATCTCGCTGACCTTGTACTCTCCGGCCAGGTGGAGCATCGCCGAGTAGTCCCGCACGTCGAGATCGGTATACCGCCGGAGGGCCCAGCTGATCAGATTGGACAGGTGGCGGTCCACCCATTGGCTGGAGGCCACCGCCCAGAGACCCACCAGTCCGGTGACCAGGATCACCACCCGGTAAGCGATGGATTGGGACCGGCCAAGATCGATGAAAGAGAGGATCAGGGTGGACATGACGGTGACGACCCCCGCGTTGCCCAGAAGCATCAGCAGAAAGAGGATCCGGCGCCGCACCGGGTGGTTGACCACCTTCTCCGATTCATCGGTGGTGAATCCCACGCCGGTGAAGGCGGAGCGGGCCTGGAACCGGGCGGACTGGCGGGACAGGCCCGTGTAGGTCAGCGCCACGGTGGCGATGCGCGTGACCAGGATCGACAGTGTCAGAATGATCAGAAGGGTGAGGATCGACAGCATCTAGGCCACCCCCCTTGGGACCGCCTTTCCCGACAGAGCCCCCATGTCACAGGCCCTTCATCGCTTTGCGCACGGCGATCACGACGGGATCCCACGGGGCCGAGAAGGGCGGGGCGTAGGCGAGATCGAGGTGGAGCATCTCGTCGAGGGTGAACCCGGCGTGGAGGGCGGTGGCCAGGATATCGATGCGCTTGCCCGACCCCGGCCCGCCGACGATCTGGCCCCCGAGCAGCCGGCCGCTCCCCTTCTCCGCCAGGACCTTGACGGTCATGGGGGAGGCCCCCGGGTAGTACCCCGCATGGGTGCGGGCCTCCACCTTCCCGGCGGCCCACTCCAGCTCCAGGCCCTCGAGTTCCCGCTCCTGGAGGCCGGTCCGGGCCACCTCCGTCTCATAGATTTTGGTGATGGCCGTGCCCACGGCGCCGGGGAAGGTGGCGTACCCGCCGCCGATGTTGATCCCGGCCACCCGGCCCTGTTTGTTGGCCACCGTCCCCAGGGCCACGAAAAAGGGGCGCCGGCTGACCAGATGGAAGGACTGGACGCAGTCCCCCGCGGACCAGACCCCCTCGATCCGGGTGTGCTGGCGTTCGTTGACGATGATCCCCCCCTTCTCCCCCAGGGGGATCTCCGCCGCCTTCGCCAGGTCGGAGTTGGGCCGAACCCCCATTCCCAGCACCACGAGGTCGGCGGGAAGGGTCCGGTTCTCGGTGACCACGGCGGTCATCCGGCCGTCTTCCACCTCGAACCCCTCCAGGGCCTCTCCCAGATGGAGATGGGCCCCCGCCGCCTCCAGGGCACGGGAGACCAGGGCGCCCATGTCCGGATCGAGGGTCCCCATGACCTGGGGCGCCATCTCCACCATGGAGACCTCCACCCCCCGCATGAGAAGGGCCTCGGCCATCTCCAGGCCGATGTAGCCGCCCCCGACCACCACGGCCCGCTGGGGCTTCTTCTCATCCACCACCTGTTTGAAGTCGATACCGCTCTGGAGCGTGCCGACCCCGTGGATCCCCTCGGCGTCGATGCCGTCGATGGGCGGCCGCACCGGCACCGCGCCGGTGGCGATCATGAGGTGATCAAAGGGCTCCCAGAAGGTCTTTCCGGCCTCCAGATCCGCCACCTGAACCCTCCGCCCGTCCAGATCGATGCCGAGCACCTCGTGGCGGATGCGGGCATCGATGTTCTGTTTCTCCCGGAACGCCCGGGGGTTTCGGGCGATCATGGAATCCGCTTCATCGACCAGACCGGCGATGTAGTAGGGGATCCCTCAGGCCGCGTAGGAGGTGTGGGGGCTCCGTTCGAAGGCGACGATCTTAAGATCCTTGTTCCGCCGGCGGGCCTGGGAGGCCGCGCTCATTCCGGCCGCGTCTCCGCCGATGACGACGAGTCGTTCTTTGGTCATGGGGTTCTCCTCTCCTGGGGGAATCGGGTTGCGAGGGCGCTGGCGCCACGGGGCACCAATGACGCATGGGCGTCCATACCTATCATATCTCCTCCTATACCAGGAAGGAACGTTCTTTCACAATACCTGATCCCGATTTTTCCGCGGCCGGAGGAGGGGACCACCGTAGCGGATATATGGGGTCTTTTACCCATCAAAAAATACATGATCGACCCCATTGCCCGCGTTCCCGGTCTGGTCTATTATATTTGGATAAATACCCGCCGAATATGCCCCATCGAGAGGGGACGACCACCCTTGACAATGAATCCCCCACAACCGGTGACCCCACCTGATCACCATGAAAAAGGGGGCGCCCCTCTCCTCCCCCCCCATAAGAGCCCGACAGGAACGGCCCGGGGGAGGACTAACCGAGAAACCGGCGGGGAGAGGAGAAAGGAGCTGTCACCATGGAGAGACACCAAGCCTATCAGGTCGCCTTTCAGGAACAGATGCAGGCCCGGCTGGACGAATGGAAGGCGGAGATCGACAAGATGCGCGCCAAGGCCGACAAGGCCTCGGCGGATGCCAGGATGGACTATCTGCGCCGGGTGGATGAGCTGGAATCGAAGCGCGACGAGGTGCAGCAGCGGATCAAGTCCCTCAAAAAACAGGGCGGGGAAGCCTGGGAGGATGTCAAAAACGGACTGGAATCGGCCATGTCCGACTTGAAACGTTCCGTCGATTCCGCCGCCTCCCGGTTCGATCGATAGGGTCCGCCGACCCGTCCCCCATCCCTTAGGCGGACCGCGTCTCCCATTCCCCCTCCGAATTGAGCCGGTAGCGGTCCTTCCGGGCCACCTGGAAGGACCGCCCGTCCCACATATGGACGGAGAGCCACACGTCCCCCTTGCCGGTGTGGATCAGATTGTAGGCATTGGTCTCTTTGCGGATTCGGCTGGAGGTGGCCGTGCCCGCCTGGATCACCAGCACCGACCGGGCCAGGGTCCGGTAGACGGCATGGGATCCGCCGGCATAACTCATGTGGAAATGGCCCGCCAGCAGGAGGTCGAGTTCGCATGCCTCCACCATGCTCAACGTCCGTCGGGCACGCCCCACCAGCGTCTTTTTGAGGTTCTGGGGCGGCGGCAGGAAGGGATGGTGGGTCACGAGGATCCGGAGGATCTCTCCGGGCAGGGGGCAGAACCGGTCCTTGATGAGGTCGATCTGGCCGGGGGAGATCCGACCGTTCTTCCAGGTGAGGGACCGGGCGGTGTTGATCCCCAGGACGGCGATCTCGTCGTCGATATGGAAGGGGGCCAGGTCCTCGGTGATGTACTTTCGGTATCGGCCCAGGGGCCAAAACATCCGGCGGGTGACGTCGTAGAGGGGCACGTCGTGGTTGCCGGGGACCACCACCTTGGGGTAGGGGATCCGGGCCAGGTACTCCCGGGCGGCCCGGTACTGCCAGCGCCGGGCCCGCTGGGTGAGGTCTCCGCTGACCACCACCAGATCCGGAGCCGCGGATTCCAGGCTTCTCAACAGCCCCTCGGCCACCTGTGGAAGGACCCGCCCGAAGTGGATATCGGAGACGTGGGCGATGGTCCTCATGCCGCGTTTCGGGGGACCACCATCCTCAGATACCGATGCCGGACCCGGAAATGGATCGGCGTTTCCACATCCACCATCTCACCGTCGGCCACCACCTTGAGTCGGGATTTCCGGCTCTTCAGGGTCAGGGACGGCACCCAGAAGGAACTGAGTTCCGGGACCTCCTTCATCCTCCGCTTGATGATGGTGTACAACGCCATCCGGAAGATCCGCAGGCGGGCCGGCCGGCTGAACCGGGCCGCATAAAATACGCTCAACCGTCCATCATCCAGGGACTCGCGCCGGAGGAAGGCCATGCTCTCCGTGTCGAACCGGTTCATGCCGATGAAAACGAAGGGGGCCCGGATGAACTCGGCGTTCTCCTCCGACTCCAGATAACCGTGAAGAAGCGGCGGATGCCACGCCGTCCTGAGCAGGGCGAAGGCGGCGGCCACGGCCTTGTTCACCCCAAGTTTCCGGCGGTATTCGTCCCGGGTCCTCACCGTGACGGTATGGAGTCCCAGGGAGACGTTGTGGAGAAACAGGCGGCCGTCCATGTCCCCGGCGTCCACCGGAACGATCCGGCCGTCCGCGAGGGCTTGAACAGCGAGATCCATGGCAAGGGGCATCCCCAGATCCTGGGCGATCCAGTTGAACGTGCCCCCCGGCAGCACCCCGATGGCCTTATCCCCCCCGGCCAGGGCGTTGGTCGCCTGGCTGACGGTGCCGTCCCCCCCCATGAGGATGACGACCTCGGCATCCGACCGCCGGATTTCGTCGAGGACGCCCGCCATCCCCTCCGGCTCGGACCAGCGGATCGTGCACCGGGAAAAGGCGCCGTTCAGGTCCCTCTCCAGCCGCCGGCGTCGAGCTTGGAAATCGTTTTCGGAAAAAAAGCCGGCCCGAAGGTTGGCCAGGACGGTCACCCGCATGCCGGCGACCCGCTCGACGGGGGCATCCTCTCCCTTCTCCTGATCGATGTTCATTTACCGGCGCTCCCGGGTCACGAGGCTCTTGAAAAAGTCCGAGAGGGTCCGGTCCTTGTAATCCCTGAACTCGCCCGCATCGAAGAAGACGCCGTGGCAGACCCCGCAAGATTCATACCGGATGTGGGGCTGATCCTTGTCCACCATCCGGATCATCCGGGTGCGGCAGACCGGGCAGTCGATGCGGTCGATGGTGTCGTAGTCCGCCCCCTTTTCCGGGTCCCCCACGTCGATGGCCTCCGACCCCTGGACCGACTTGAGCGTTTCATGCTCCAGCATGTCGAACCAGATCCCCTTGCACTGGGTGCACCGATCGACCTCCACGTCCGCGAAGGTCACCTTCTCCATCTTCGACTGGCACTTCGGGCAGTTCATGCGGTCTCCTCCGTAGCCTAAACAGGTTGAAGGGGGTCAGCGCCCCTTTTTCCCCCGGGTGTTCTCTTCGATCCGAAAGAGGATGAGGGCCAACTCCGCGTACACCCGGGCGCTGATCACCCACGCCGCGAAGCCGAGCAACACCCCCAGGATCCCGAAGGCCCCCCACCCCCCCAGGAAGTCGCCCCGGAATATCCCCAGCCCCATCATGACAAGGGCCGAGAGGGCGCCGATCACAAGCCCGGCGATGTACAACACCTTGATCAGGGTGGGGGTGACGAACGTGGTGAAGGAAAAATCGACGATCCCCCGGACCGCCTCGACGAGGCCCAGGCGCTCCCGGTCCTCCTCGGGAAGGCTGGTGAGCCGTTCTCCGCAGTGCTTGCACTTTTTGGCATCCTCCCGGATGGGCTCCGCGCAGTAGGGGCAGTTGATGGTCCCCTTGGGGGGACGGGCCTGGGAGGGCTCCGGGGTCGGCATGGCCTGGCGGGGGGGCATCTTGGGCGGCTCCCGGGGGGCCGACTCCGCGGCCGTCTCCGCCTTGGGGGATTCCGGCTTCTTGAAATCGGGAAAGGGGGTGCCGCAGTAGACGCAGGCCGGCGACGGGTGCTGGCCGTGCCTGCACTTGGGGCAGATGACGGTATCCTTGGCCGGCTTCTCCGGGGCCGGCGGCGGGGGCGCCTTCTCGGCCGTCGGGGTCTCGGCCGTCGGTTTCGGGGCCGGGGCCTTCTTCCGCCCCCCCTTCTGGATCACGAACCGGTGGCTGCATTTCTTGCACCGGGTCTGAACCGGCTTTTCCGGAACCTTGGCGTCATCGATCCGGGATGTGAAGCCGCAATTCGGGCACTCGACTTTCATGGGGAATCGCTCTCCTGTGGGGAATACCGGCTTCCGATTACTGGTACTTGTACTCCTTCACCTTCAGCTTGCCGCCGCCGGGCACCTGGATGTCCCGTTCGATGACGCTGGGGGGCGGCTCCGAGCCGGCCGGCGGCCGGGGACGGTCCCGGGGCGGGGTCGGCCCGGATCCGGCCGGAGGGATGGCTCGGCCCGGGTCCTCCGGGGGAACCAGCCAGATCACCTCTCCCTCTTCGGGTTCATCGGGCGCTCCGGCCTCCAACCCCGGCACGTCGGAGACCAGGGGCTCCCCGTAGCGGGGCCCGGCCGCCTTCTCCTCCAGGCACCGGTGGAAGGCGTCGGGGGAGTCGGTCCCGTTGAGGCAGTCGTACCATTCCGAAACGATCCGGTCATAGCGGCCCTCGGGAACGGGGGTGCTGTTCCGGTTATAATAGGTGATGCTCCCGGCATCGGGCGGAACGCCCCGAGCGAACAGGATCATAAGCAGCACGGTCGCCGCCGCAGTGGCCATGGTCTTCATATCCACCGTCCCTCCCATCATCGTCATGTCTGGATCCATGGAAGGGCCGGACCGGGGCCCGAAAACGGCGCCCGCCCCGGTTCCTTCCCGATCCTTTCATGTTTACGCAACTTGCCCGCCAAATGCAACCGCTTTGATCCCGGCGCGGCTCCGGGCGGAAGGGGCGCGGTTTTGAGGCGGAGCCGCTGGACGGCAACGAGGCCCCCCGAGGATCGGCCTCACCGCCGGACCAGGCGGTCGATGTACCGGAACCGGTGGAGGATCTTGCCGTCGGCGTCGGGCACCGCCTCGATGGTGGTCAGGTAGACCCGGTCGAATCCCCGGTGGTCGGTGGGGCCGAAAGATAGGGTCAGCCCCCCGAGATCGTGGCGGGTCATCGCCTCCAGGGAGGCCTTCAGTCCGGCAAAGTCGATCGCCTCCCCGGCCGTCTTGAGGGCGTGGTCCATGGCCTTGGCCGCCAGGTACCCCTCCAGGCTGACGAACCCGTAGCCTCCGCCCCCCAGGGCCTCCTGATACTCCCGGACAACGGGTATCTCCGCGTTCCACGGATCCGGGACCACCTGGCTGATGATGACGTTCTCGGTCTTGTCCCGGAGGGCCCGGGCGAGGGCCTTGCTGCCCACGAAGGAGATGTTGAGGAAGAGGGCATCGAAATCGAGCCGCTTCCAGAGATTGATCGCCGCCGCGCAAGGGCGGTACGCCCCCACCATGATCACCGCCTCCACCCGGTTGCCGGAGATCCGCCGGGCGCTGCGGCCCACCTGAACGGTATTCCGCTTATAGTTGGGAACCCGCTCCCAGAACCGATCCCAGGCCTCCTGGGGATCCAGCTCATCCGGAATCTGGGGAACCGGGGGAACCAGCTCGATCCCGCCGATCTTCCGCACCGCCTTGACGGCGCCGGTGACGCCGGCCAGGCCGAAGGCATCCCGCTGCACAAAGAGGCCCACCCGTGTGACCCCCAGGTCCTCCTTGAGGCGGCGGACCATGTTCTCGATCTCGGCGTCGTAACTGGCCCGGAGGGCGAAGGCGTGGGGGTTGATCCGGACGTCGCTCAGGAAGCCGGCCCCGGTGAAGGCCCCGAAGAAGACGACGTTCCCGTCCCGGGCCAGGGGCACGGCCACCTTGGAGGTGGGGGTTCCCACGTATCCGAACAGGGCGTCCACCTTCTGCGCCAAAAAGGTCCGCGTATTCTCGATGCACCGGGCGGGCTCGTATCCATCATCGAGCACCGTGAGCTTCACGTCCTTGGAACCGGCGGCGAAGTAGGCCGACGCCCCCCGGTGCATCTCCTCGCCCAGGAACGCGGTGGGGCCCGATAAGGCGCAGGATTGCCCCAGCACGATCTCCGCGGGGGCCGCCCCGGGAAAGAACAGGCTTGCCGCCGTCACCATCGCCATCGCCGCCGTCCATCCGAACCAACCGTTTCTCATGGGGACCTCTCCTTGTCTCCGGATGGTTTGCCGTCGTCCATCCGTCGGGAAATCATTTGGTTACCTTTTGTCTGATACTAGAAAGATCCCCGGTTTTCAATGGAAAACTGCATAGATGAGGTCCCCATGTGCCCCGGCGGGTCATCCCTGTGCATCGTCGATGGCCACCTCCTCGAACGTCTTGATCTCGGCCAGAATCCGGGTGGAGGCGTCCATCAGCTCCATGGCCAGGGCCGCGCCGGTCCCCTCCCCCAGGCGGAACCCGAGGTCGAGCAGAGGCGTCAGCTCCAGATGTTGGAGCATGTACCGGTGGCCGGCCTCCACGGAGTTGTGGCTGGCGAAGAGGTACCGGCGGGCCGCCGGGGCCAGTTCACAGGCGACCAGGGCCCCGGCGGTGGAGATGAACCCGTCGCAGACCACGGGGATCCCCCGGGCGGCGGCGCCGATCACCAGGCCGGCCAGGGCCCCGATCTCCAGCCCCCCCACCTTGGCGAGCACCCCGAGGGGATCTTTGGGATCGGGACGATGGTGGTCGAGGGCCGCTTCGATCACCCGGATCTTGTGGCCCAGGGACTTGTCGTCGAGACCCGTCCCCCGGCCGGTGACCCGTTCCACCGGGAGCCCGGCAAAGGCTGCGATGAGGGCGCTGGAGGGGGTGGTGTTGCCGATCCCCATGTCGCCGGTCCCCAACAGGTGGAGCGGTCCCGTCGAGGCGAGTTCCGCCAGGATCTCGATCCCGGCTTCGATGCTCCGGACCGCCTCCCCCCGGGTCATGGCCGGCTCCTTGGCGAAGTTCCTTGTCCCCCGGCGGACCTTTTTGTGGAAGATGTCCATGTCGGGGGGAAACTCCCCGTCCACACCGATGTCCGCCACGGCCACCCGCGCCCCGGCGTGGCGGGCCAGCACGTTGATGGAGGCCCCGCCGTTGACGAAGTTGCTCACCATCTGCCGGGTGACCTCCGAGGGGAAGAGGCTCACCCCCTCCTGACAGACGCCGTGGTCTCCGGCGCAGGTGACGATCACCTTCCGCTCCAGCCGCACGTCGATGGCGGCGAAGATCGACGCCAGCCGAGCCGCCACATCCTCCAGGATTCCCAGACTCCCGGCGGGACGCGCCTGGTTCCGGAGCCGCTCCCGGGCCGCCGCGTGGGTTTCCGCGTCCGGTGATCCGATCTTGCCGATGGTCTCTTCCAACAGGTCCACCTCGATGCTCCTTTCTCTTTAGGGGTTTTCGGATCGACGGCCCGCCGTTTCCCCAAAAAAAAACCGTGCCATGGGATGGCTCCCATCGGCACGGAATCTTTCGGACAACAGCTCCCGTCAACTCTATGGTGGATGCGGCAGGTCTTCTGGCTCGCGGATCAGCCCCGAATCCGAGCCTTCCCACCCGGCGACGGCCGTCCACGGCCCCGGGCAGTGGCCAGGTTTCGGTTCGGGTCCCCGCTCACAGCGCCGGTCCAACGCCGCGGAATCCCACCGCGTTCCCTCTTCGCCCCCGGCGCGGGGGAACCGCATCCGAATGTCCGGGTCAATCTGGCACAATCGCCCCGAAAAATCAACCCAAGAGGCGCGTACGCCGGTTATCGGCCGGCGACATCCTTTCCGCAGTGCTTGCAGATGTTGGCCCGCTGCTTGATGATCTCGGCGCAGAAAGGGCACTCCCGGGTGTAGAACCGCTCATGGATCCGTTTGACGGCGTCGTCCACCTTCTTGTTGATGATATCGTTTCCGAAGTTGTGATCCCGGAGGGGGTCGACCGCCCCGAGATCTCCGATCTCCGCCGTCAGCTCCGCGGCCCGGACCCGGACCCGGGCGGGGGCGGTCGCATCCATGAGGATCTCCAGGACACCCGCCCCGTCCTTGGCGCCTTCGTATTCCTCCAGACGGGCCATGCCCGCCTTGATCTTCTCCTCCAGCTCCCGCTGCTGGGCCACCGCCTGGTCGTCCACAATCTGCCCCGTACCGCCGAAGGGCCCGAAGACGGTCATGCACTCGAACTTTCGGCTGTCTGGGTAGCAGAGGCACCGGTAGGACGCGGTCCTGCCGTAATTTTCCTCGATATGGTTCCACCCCTGGGCGTAGAGGGGACAGTCATCGTTGAAGCACATGTAGAGATAGGGGGTGCCCCACCCCAATCCATCATCGCAGGGCACCGGCGGCACCTCCCAGATGTTCATCTCCACCCCGCAATGGGGGCAG
The DNA here is from genome assembly GCA_964431545.1 of uncultured Desulfobacteraceae bacterium. GTDB lineage: Bacteria > Desulfobacterota > Desulfobacteria > Desulfobacterales > JAABSP01 > CAYSLC01. The sequence goes on from CAYSLC010000023.1 coordinate 24,015, forward strand.
TGGGGTTTCTCCGCCGACAGGATCTGCTCGAACACTTGCTCCTTGGTCTGTAAGGCCATTCGCTTGGACCTCCTTCACGTCTAAAATATGGAAAAATAGATGGCCTTTTGCTCGATAAAAAGCCGTAAAATCTAAAGAAAGCCGTTACGGTGCAAAGTAAGGGTTTGTCCGGAATTGTCAATGAATCCCGGCCTCGATGGGCACGATGGGGAGCCTACGCCTCCGGGGGAGGCGGGGTCAAGAGATATGTTTCAGAAAAATTTCCACCTTTCCATTTTGACAAACCGGCGCTCTAAAGGCAGAATGGAACCGTTGGAAAAAGGAGATCGGATGAACACGAACGGCCCGAAGCATCGGGCGGACCGGATCCCGGTCGCCGCCCGGATCATCGGCGTGACAATCTGTGAGCCCTGACCCCATGATCCTCTACGACCCGGGCCTGCCGGTGGCCCTCACCGATTTCGGCATTCAGATCCCCGTGCGGGACAGCCGGGCCGCCAGGACCTTTCAGGCCTTGGCCGACCATCCGGCCATCGGTCCCCTGAAGGAGCGGTGGCATTTGCGTCGATCCCCGGAGAAGCTGACCCGGGAGGATCTCCTCCGGGTCCATTCCCCATCGTACGTGGACCGCCTCTTTTCGGACGGGTTGGAGGCGGAGCTGATCCGGACCTACGAACTGATCGACGCGGAGGGCAGCCTCCATCGGTATGATCCCGATGCCGCGGCCCTTCCCCTGAAGCGGCTCCTGGACCGGATCATCGAGCGGGCCTCGGGAACGGTCCAGTGCTGCCGGCAGGCCCTCGCCGGGGGCTTCTGCTTCTACTTCAGCGGCGGGATGCACCATGCCCACCGGGACTTCGGAAAGGGGTTCTGCCCCATCAACGACATCGTCATCGCCGTTCGGAAGCTCCAGGCGGAGGGCGCCGTCCGGACGGCCTGGGTCATCGACGTGGACGCCCACAAGGGCGACGGCACCGCGTCCCTGACGGCGGGGGATCCGTCGGTGGCGACCCTCTCGGTCCACATGGCGGCCGGATGGCCTTTGGACGAGCCAGTGGTGGACGCCTCGGGCCGAAAGAACCCCTCCTTCATCCCCAGCGACATCGACATCCCCGTGGCCTCGGGGGAGGAGGACCGGTACGTCCCCCGGCTGGAAAAGGGGCTCCGGGAGCTGGACCGCCGTCCCCGGCCGGACCTGGCGGTGGTGGTCTGCGGCTCCGATCCGTATGAGCATGACGAACTTCCTTCCACGGCGGCCCTCCGCCTCACCCTGGGGCAGCTCATGGAGCGGGACCGAATCATCTACGAGTTTCTCCGGAACCGGTCCATCCCCATGGCGTATCTCATGTCCGGGGGGTACGGCGAACGCTCCTGGGAGGTCTACGCCCAGTTCCTCACCTGGGTGGTGGAGAATCGTCCGACCCGATAGCCATTGCCTTTTGCCCGGAAATGGCTATATGGTGAAAGGAAAGACCATTTTTCAACCCGATCAAGGAGTCGACCCATGAAATCGATCATCGGAAAAGGATTGTTCATCATCGCCCTGGCCGTTTTCCTGGCGGCCGGATGCGCCACCACCACCCGGAACGTCTCCGTGAACGAGGAGATCCACTATGACGAGGCATACGATTTTTCGGATAAGAAACAGATCGTCGACGGGCTGGTGGATCCCCTTTTGAGACGATTCCCGGCCGGGGGTCGACAGCCGGTGGTCATCATCTACGGCGTGGCCAACCGGACCTCGGAGCACATCGATACCTCGGGGATCACCGATGATATCCGGGAGCAGCTCCTCCAGGCCGGACGGTTCCGGTTTCTCAACGAAACCCAGCGGGAGAACATCGCCAACGAACTCGACTACCAGTACAACAGCGGGATGGTCGATCCCCGGCAGCGGATCGAGCAGGCCCGCCAGGCCGGGGCCGACTATATTCTGAGCGGCACCCTGCGCTCCATCGAAAAGAAAGAGCCCAAGGGGATCCGCCTGAAAAAGAAGTATCTCAACTACTACAACCTCAGTCTTCAACTGACCGATCTCCGCACCGGGCTCATCGACTGGAGCCACAGCGTGGAGCTGGCCCGGGAAGCTTCCAAACCCGTCATCGGGTGGTAGCCGTGGGCCGTCGCCTCCCCCGCGCACCGGCCGCCCTGGCGCTGGCGGCCGCGCTCCTCCTTTCGGGGTGCGCCGCCGGGGCCCTGCGCCAGGCCCGTACCGATTTCTACGGAGACCGCCTGGAGGCCGCCGCCGACGTCCTCGAACGGGAGGAGGTCTCCGGGCGGGACCGGCTCCTCTACCTCATGGAGAAAGGGCTGGTGCTCCACCACCTGGGCCGGTATGAGGGGAGCACCCGGGCCCTGCTGGCCGCATCCCGCCTCATGGAGGAGCAGGACGTGGTGAGCGTCAGCCAACAGGCGGGCTCCCTGATCGCCAACGAGTGGGTCACCGAGTACAAGGGGGAGTACAGCGAGCGCCTGTGGGTCCACACCTACCTGATGATGAACTTCCTGCTCCAGTACCAGTATGAAAAAGCCCTGGTGGAGGCCAAGCAGGCACTCAAGGTGATGGAAAAGACCCCGGAACCCCTCGGGAAGGACCACTTTACCCGGGGGCTGATCGCGATGTGCTACGAGAACCTCGGTCTTTACAGCGACGCCTACATCGAATACCGGAAACTGGCCGAACAGCTCCCCGACCCGTCCCCCGTGGCCCCGGACCTCCACCGCCTGGCCCGGCGGCTGGGGTTCGTCGACGCGGCGGCCCGGTACGAGGCGAAGATCCCGGCATCCCTCGCCCCCTTCTCCGGAGGGGCGCCCTCGGCGGAGCTGGTCCTTTTCGTCGGGGTGGGCCGGGGGCCGGTGAAGATCCCCGGCAACATCGTCCTGCCCCCCTCCATCCGGATCTCCTTTCCCCGGTACACCGCCCGGGGCGACGCCCGGGCCGAGATCCGGGCCTTCGCCGGTGGTGGTCCTCTTCCGGGCACGGCGGTGGCGACGGACCTGGTCTCCGTGGCCGAGGCCGCCCTCGAAGAGCGGGCGGCTCGGATGTTCGCCAAGGAGTCGGCCCGGGCGGCCCTCAAGGAGGCCACGGCCCGGGCCGTGGAGCGGAACAACGACGATGTGGTGGCGGCGGTGGTGCGGCTGGCCCTGTTCCTTCTGGAGGAGCCGGATACCCGTGGATGGGAGACGCTTCCCGGAGCCCTCAACCTGGTCCGGTTCCGGATGAAGCCGGGCCGGCACGATATACGGATCCGGATCTCCCGCGCCGGGGGCACAAGGGAGATCCGCCTGACGGGGATCGAAGCGACGGCCGGACGCCGGATCTACCACTCCATCCGGGTCGACCGTTGACCCTCTCCCTCTTGCCCGTTTCTCCTTACTCCTTCAGCTTCTTTCCCATGCTCCACGCATCGCCCACATACCCCCCGGCCCGCCAGTAGCGGTTGTCGGGCATGGTCAGGGTGAGGGGGGAGATCTTCTCGATGTCCGGGTTCCCGTCCCCGAGACACGCCTCCTCACAATAGGTGGCCACTATCTCTCCCAAAAACAAATAGTTGGTCGGAAGGTCCACCGTCTGGTACAGCTTGCACTCCATGGTCAGCGGACATTCCTCGATCATGGGGACGGTCTTGAGTTCCCCGTAGAAGAGGGTGAACCGCTTCGCCTTGTCCGTCTTCTTCCCAGAGACGAGGCCGCAATAATCGGTCACCTCGGCCATGTCCGCCGACGGGACGTTGACGCTGAAGGCGCCTGTCTCCAGAATCCCCTTGGAGGTGAAATGGCCTTTGCTGATGGCGGCCCCCACCAGCGCCGGCTTGTAGTTGACCCGGCTGATCCACCCCACGGTCATGAAGTTGGCCGACTCCCCCACCGTGGTCCCCACCAGGACCACCGGCATGGGGCACATGAACGCTTGATTTCCGATGTTGATCTTCGACATGGTCTTCCTCCTGCTCGATATGGATTTTCCGCGCTGATTGACGTCCGGAATGATCGGCTACGGGGCTTCGAATCGTTCGTCGAGTCGCTTCAAGGCCCGTTGCAGGTTCTTCCGGGCCAGGTCCTCGTGGAACTCGAAAAAGGGGTCGGTGAGGTAGATCCGGGGCCGATCCAGGAACGCCCGCAGCACCGAGGTCCGGCTCTTCCGGTAGACGGGCCAGGGGACGCATCGGTACTCCGATCGTACCTGGTTCTCGTATTGGGCGAACCGGTCCGGCTCCCTTCCGAAGACCGACAGATCGATATCGACGATGAGCCGATGGTCGTTCTCCCCGGAATCGGACCGGTGGCCGGTGGCGTCCACCAGACGGGCCACCCGGTCCACCGACGCCGGGTCCGCCCCGCCGTTGGTCAAAGACATCCTCGCCCATTGGGCGCTCCGGGCCTCGTTGTCCCGGGCAAAGGGGCGATAGACCACGTCATGGAACCAGATGGCCAGCTCCAGGTCCACGGGATTTTCCGCCAGGTCCGCCGCCCCATCCAGCGCGGCCAGGCAGTCCCGTACATGGTCCAGGGTATGGTACGCCCGGTGGGGTTCCTTGTAGGCCGTTGCCAGGAACGCATACTCCTGCGCGGGATCCGAGACGGCGACCCGTTGCCAGAGGGAGTCCCATCTTCTGTTCAGATCCATCATAAAACCTCATTTTGGAAGGTGAAAAGACGGGGTGGATGGCCCTCCTGGAAACGGGGTGCGGGATTGCGCCTGCGGTCGAAACCGGCCACCCGCCGGGCGCTTGAACTCCGGAGTCGGACGCGCGTCGATTCGGCGGGAATCGACCCATCCACAACCGGATTTCCCATGTATACCATGGAAACGGGCCGGTTTTCAATGAAATAGGGACGGAAGGCGGAGTCTTCCCCAGGGGTCGGTCACCGGTGTTTGGCGGAAATGATGGGGGTGTTGACCACCAGCGCGGAGAGATCATCCGTCCGGTGGATGTCGAGCTTGAAGGCGCTCTGGTCGATTTCGAAGTATCGGGAGATCACCTCCACGATGTCCCGTTGGAGATCATCCATGATTTCGTCCGACACCTCCAGTTTATCGTAGATCAGGGCGAACTTGAGCCTCTTTTTCGCCACGTCCTTGCTGTCGCTCTTGCCCAGGATCTTTTTCAGTAGTCCGTTGAGCATGGGGCCCCCTATTTGGCAAGACCGAGCTTGGTGCCGATCTTCTTCCAGAACCGCCCCTGGCTTTGGGGGACTTCGATGGGCAGATCGATCTTGCCGTTGATTCGCTTGGAAATCCTCCGGAACGCGGCGCCGGCCTTGGATTCCTTGTCCAGGACCAGGGAGGCCCCCGTATTGGTGGAGACCACCACGTGGTTGTCCATGGGGACCAGTCCGATCAGCTCCACCGAGAGGACGTCGACGATGTCCTCGTGGCTCAGCATGTCCCCCCGCTCCACCATCTCGGGGACGATGCGGTTGATGACCAGCTTGGGGGTGATGGAGCGGGAGTAGAGAAGGCCGATCACCCGGTCGGCGTCCCGGACCGAAGCCACCTCCGGGGTGCAGATGACCATGGCCTCGTCGGCGGCGGCCACGGAGTTTTCGAACCCCCGCTCGATCCCCGCCGGACAGTCCATCAGAACATAGTCGAACTCCTTGCGCAGCTTGTCGCTGAACCGGAGCATGTCCTCGGGGATGAGGACGTTCTTGTTGTCGCTCTGGGAGGCGGGGATCAGGTAGAGGTTCTTGACCCGGCGATCCTTGATGGCGCACTGGTGGAGCTTGCACTTGCCCTTGACGGCATCCACGACGTTGAAGACGATGCGGTTCTCCAGGCCCATGACCACATCGAGGTTCCGCAGCCCGATGTCCATGTCCACCACGGCCACCCGTTTGCCCTCCAGGGCGAGGCCGGCGCCGAGAGCCGCCGTGGCGGTGGTTTTGCCCACGCCGCCCTTTCCCGATGTCACGACAATGATCCTACCGTCCAATCTTCACCTCTTTCTTCGTCCGTCGTCGCCTGTTTGAAAGGGGCCGGTTTCGCCCCCCACCGCCCGCCATGGGTTGTCCCCGACCGCTACCGCACCTCCGGCCAGGGCATTCGGCCGAAGGGATTCGCCTTGATATAGTCCTCCACCACGATGACCCCGTCCTCCACGTATGCGAACTCCGGAAAGGTCCGTGGAGAGGCCGGAAGGCCCGCCGCCATGATCGGCCCGATCTGTATCTGGGTGGGCCGAAAATCGAGGGCCAGCACGATGGTCTCCTCCCGGTCGGGCTGCCCCGCCGCGGCGATCCCCCCCAGGCTGCCCAGGATGAGGATGTCCCCCCCCGCCACCACCTCCCCGCCGGGATTGACATCCCCCAGGATCAACAGGTGCTTGCGGGCGGAGACCTTCTGTCCGGATCGGACCCGCCCGGCCAGCATGAGGACGTCGCTGCGGTGGTGGGTCCAGGAGCGGGCCATGTCCAGGTTGCGGTCCACCTCGCTGGTCACCGCCTGCTGCTTTCTCCGGCGGTGGATCGAGCCGACCCCGAAGGCCTCCTTGAGATATTCCCCCAGCTCCTCCACCAGGGCGTCGTGCCCCTCCTGTTCGCCCAGGTCGAAGGTGACCTTTGCGTTGATGGCCAAGTGCTTCAAGGGCTTGAAGAGTTTTTTGAGTTCCTTGCGGAGAAGCCCGGCCGACCGGGCCGGATCGAGGGTCACCCGGAGCCCGTCGGCGACGCCGATCAACCGCACCGGCGCTTTGTCCTGATTGGCGTTCCTCATCGATAATAAAGGTCGAAAACGTCGCCCGGAGTCGGGTGCGGGTTCGGCGCTCTCCTTCCGTTGCAAATGGGCAAAAAACAACCTGATCAACCGCTCTTATACTGATAAACCGCCGTTTCTGTCAACCGACGGTTGAAAGGCCCCGGTCCGTGGGTCCCGGGAGGGCCTCCATTCCAGGTGGTATATCGGTTGACATCCGCCAAGGCAATGTTTTTTTTGAAGGATCGGCCGGAAGAGGCGGTTTGAAAAAGGCGCCGACTTCTGGTAGAAAGGTCCTTCGGACCGAATCGACCGCAACGGACCTTCAGTACGGTGGCCCAACCCATGACGCCCCTCAAGACCTTCAACAATCTGTCCCCGACCAAGCAGGACCGGATCACCCGTGCCGCCGTGGCCGAATTCGGCGACAAAGGGTACGCCGGGGCGAGCATCAACGCCATCGTGGAGCGGCTGGGCATCGCCAAGGGATCGATATTCCAGTACTTCGGAGATAAACAGGGGCTTTTCCTCTTCGCCTTCGGCACCGCCGTAAGGATGGTCAAGGCGTACCTGCGGGGCGTCCGGGACGGGAGCCGGGATGCGCCGCTCTTCGATCGGCTGGAGGCCACGCTCCTGGCCGGGATCCAGTTCCTGCGGGAACACCCGGCCGTCTACCGGCTCTACCTGAAGATCCTCTTCGACGAGGAGATCCCCTTCCGAAACGAGATCCTCCTGTCCCTGCGCCAGTACAGCCTTGAATACCTCCGATCCCTGCTGGCGGCGGCGAAGGAGCGGGGGGAGCTTCGGGAATCCCTCGACCTCGACACGGCCTGCTTCGTCCTGGACGCCGTCATGGACCGGTTTCTCCAGGCCCAGCTCATCCCTCATCTGGACGCCGGGCTGGGGCTCCACGACTGCGATCCCGAAACGGCCCGCCGGTGGGTCCGCCGGTTGGTGGAGATCATGCGCGCCGGCATCGGCCGGCCCGTCCCTGCCCGGTGATCTCCTTGCCGGGGGATGTCCTGGTGGCCGGGGCGGTGGAACCGGAGGTGGCCGGCCTCCGCCGGGCCGCGACCCGGGAAGGGGAGGTCCTCATCGGCGGCCGGATCCTGACCCGGGGGCGGCTGGCGGGAATTCCGGTCCGGATCATGGTCTCCGGACCCGGCCCGGCCAACACGGTCCTGGCCCTGACCGCGGCGGTGGAGGCTACCCGACCCGGTTTGATCCTCCAGATCGGATGCGGCGGGGCCTTCGAAGGGTCCGGACTGGGGGTGGGGGACGTGGGGGTGGCCACGGAGGAGATCGACGCCCACCTGGGCATCGAGTCCGCCGATCCCCGGGGTCCGCCCGACCCGCTTCCCTTCCCCGTTCTGGTCCACGGGGGAGGGGAGATCCGGAACCGGTACCCCATGGACCGGAGGTGGTCGGAGACGGCGCGCCGGTGCCTTTTCCCGGCCTTGTCCGCCGAGGGGGCCGCCGTGGGGTCCGGACCGTTCGTTACGGTCTCCACGGTCACGGCCACCGAGGAACGGGCCGACGCCCTGTTCCGGGCCTTCGGTCCGTTCATGGAGAACATGGAAGGGGCCGGGGCCGCCCATGTGGCCCTCCACTACGGCCTTCCCCTGGTGGAGATCCGCTGCGCCAGCAACCGGGTGGGCCGGCGGGACCGGGGGGCCTGGGACCTCGCCACGGCCTTCGAGCGGTGCGGCCGGGCCGCCCGTCTCTTCCTCAACCATCTTGCGGGCCCGGCCGGGCATGAATAAAGTTCCATGCAGGTCTTGCGCGATCGGTCCGCGCCACCATCGGAAAGGAGAGATCCCATGGACCCCCCCTTGAGCCTCGGCTACTCCGGATGCCCCAACGACACCTTCATCTTCCACGCCCTGGTCCACGGGCTGGTGCCCGCCGAGGGCCTTTCGTTCTCCGCGGCGACGGCCGACGTGGAGCAGCTCAACCAGGCGGCCGGCCGGGGGGAACCGGCGGTGACCAAGCTCTCCTTCGCCGCCCTCGGCTTCCTCCAAAAGACGTACGGCCTGCTGCGGACGGGAGCGGCCCTGGGGAGGGGCTGCGGCCCCCTCGTCGTCGCCCGGACCGACTTCGATCCCCGGCGTCTGGGGCAAAGCCCCGTAGCGGTTCCGGGCCTATGGACCACGGCCCGACTGCTGCTTGGGCTCCACCTCTCCCGGGATGTTCCGGTGGTGACCATGCCCTTCGAACGGATCATGCCGGCGGTGGTCCGGGGGGAGGTCTCCGCCGGGGTCATCATCCATGAGGGACGCTTCACCTACGGCGGATACGGACTGGTCCGCCTGGTGGACCTGGGCCGATGGTGGGAGGAACGGACCGGCCTTCCGATCCCCCTGGGGGGCATCGCCGTCCGGCGGGATTTGGGAGCGGAGACGGCCGAAAAGGTGGAGCGGGCCGTGGGCCGGAGCGTCCGGTACGCTCTGGACCACCCCGGCGCCGCCGACGCCTACGTCCGCGAGCACGCCCAGGAGATGGAGACCTCGGTGATCCGCCGGCACATCGACCTCTATGTCAACGATTTTTCTATCGATATCGGCCGGGAGGGGCTGGCGGCGGTGGAGGCCCTCTACGCCCGGGGCCGGGAGGCGGAGATCCTGCCGCCCGGTGAAGGGCCGATCCTGGCCACCGGGGCGAACCGGGATCAAGCCGCCGGAAACGGGGAGGAACCACATGGGAAAGCGACTTGAGGAGAAGATCCAGGAGGAGATCCGACGGCGGGTCATCGAGGAGGACGAACGGCGGCAGCACGAGATCGACACCTTACAAGGCAGGGACGCCACCCGGAAGGCCCTGGCGGAGATCACCACCCTCTCCCAGGAGGAGGTGGACGCCATCGCCGGGGACGTGCGCGGGGAGATGGAGAATGCGGCCCGCCGGCGGCGGCGGATCGGCGGGGCCGTCGTGCTGGTCGTCCTGATCATGGCCGGGGTGGCCGCCCTCAAATGGGTCAACCGCCCACAGCCGTTCGCCTACGAGGAGCCCTTCGACGACGGGAGCCGGGGCTGGGAGGTGGGGGAGGACTTCGACCACAAACGCGCCTTCCGGGACGGCGATTACGTCTTTTCCGCCGACAAGGACGACTGGTGCTACTGGGACACCGCACCCGTGGCGCTGCCGGACGCCTACGCCGTGGAACTGCGGAGCCGATGGCTCAAGGGGAAGTTCGACGAATACGGGCTGATGCTCCTGGTGGACGCCGAGCGGTACCTCGTCTTCCAGCTCCGGGGGGACGGAGCCGCCTCCTGGGGCAGAAAACGGGGCGACGACTGGGAGGTGAACGCCAAATGGTCCCAGAACCGGGCCCGGCCGGGGCAGGACGACGCGGACAACCTCCAGCGGATCGAGGTAACCGGAGACACCTTCACGTACTTCATCAACGGGGCTCTGATGACCGACGGAGAGCTGGGGGGCCTGAAGCCGAAGATGGTGGGGCTCCGGACCTGCGGACAGCAGACCGTCGCCTTCAAGGAGATCCGGGTCACCGATCCCGGCGGAGAGATCCTCTTCGCCGACGCCCTGGACGGCCCCGACGCCGGATGGGAGCCCAAGGAGACATTTACCAAGAAGCGGTACTTCGAGAACGGACGGTTCGTCTTCGCGGGCAACCGCGAGGACTGGTGCTACTGGTCGGACGCCCCCTTCGACCTCGGGCCGGACTACGATGTCCGCCTTTCGTCCGTCTGGGTTCGGGGAGAGCAGCAGAATTTCGGCCTCATGCTGCAAAAGGACGATAAAACCTATCTCGCCTTCGAAGTCAAGGGGGACGGCGCGGCCCGGTTTCTCCGCAACCTGAACGGCGAGTACAAGGAGATCGGGGATTACCGGGAGACCGGAACCCCGACGGAGGGGAAGATCACCCAGACCGTCCAGGTGCGGGGGGACCGGTTCACGTATCGGGTCAACGGCCGTGAAGTGGATGACGGGGTGTTCATGGGGATGGACGTCGAGGAGATCGGACTTCGGGTCTGCGGACGGCAGACGGTGGCCTTCGACCACCTGTCTGTCCGGTCCCCCTGAACCCTGCCTGAAGGCCGCGCGTCGAGGGGAGTCAGATGCCGCCCTTGAACACGGGATCGAGGATCAGTTCGATGAAGACGTAGCTCAGAAAGAGGATCACAAAAAACATCACGGTGTAAAAGTAGAGGGTGTTCCACTTGCCCCGGCGGCGGTCCTTCTCGGAGTAGTGGATCCGGCGCGCGCACTTCTCGCACCAGTCCTGGCTGCGATCCATCACCACCGTATGGCCGCATTGGCACAGCACCTCTTTTTCGGGCAGTCTCTTGCTCATGGGGTATATGGTCTCCGTCGACCCATCGAGGCTCGATGGATCATCCTCTTTTTTCGGTTTCGGCCGGTTCCTCGGCCCCCTTCCCGTAGGCCTTGAAAAAATCGGCCGAATCCTTCACAAACAGATAATAGGTGGAGATGGCGAAAAAGAGAACGATCAGCGTGCTCATCATCCCCCTGTGGACGTTCCCCATGTTGAACAGCCCCACCGTCACCGGCAGAAACTGGATCAGAATGAAGAGGTTGCAGAGCATGCAGAGGACACGGGCCCAGTTCCGCAGGGTCCAAAGCAGCAGCAGAGCCACCGGGCCGACGATGAGGTCCTTGCCCGGGCCTTCATTGGGGAGCAGATATCCGTAGACGGCGATGTAATACCAGATCCACGCGGTCGCCGTGAAAATGAAGGCGTTTTTCACGCTCTGGGGAAAGGTTGCAAACTCACTCAATTGGGGGAACTTGAACTTCATCGGCCGCTCCTGTGTGGACAATCACCGCCATTCCAAAAGGCCTTTGGAGATACCATGAAACCGGGCGTGGAAACAAGGCCCTTTTTTCGACCGGACCTCAGATCCACTTTTTCCTTCGGAAATAGATCAGCATTCCGCCCGCCACCGAGAGCATCACCCCCCAAAGGACGAAGTAGCCCCACCGCCACCGAAGCTCCGGCATGTAGGTGAAGTTCATGCCGTAGATACCGGCGAGAAAGGTCAGGGGGATGAAGATGGTGGCGATGATGGTCAGCACCTTCATCACCTCGTTCATCCGGTTGCTGATGCTCGACAGGTAGAGGTCGAGCAGCCCCGAGAGCAGGTCCCGGAACGACTCCACCGTATCGATGATCTGGACCGCGTGGTCGGAGACGTCCCCCAAGAAGACCACCGTCTCTTCGTCCACCAGCGGCGGCCCCTCCTTCTTGAGGCCGGCCAGGATCTGGCGGACCGGCCAGACGTGGCGGCGGAAGAGCATCATCTGCCGCCGCATGTCGTGGATCCGTCCCAGGGTCTCCTGGTCCGGATCGGCATAGAGTTCGTCCTCGGTCTCCTCGATCCGCTCCCCGAAGGCCTCCAGGGCCGCGAAGTAGTGGTCCACCACGGCATCGATGAGGGCGTAGGCGAGGTAGTCGCACCCCGACCGCCGGATCCGGCCCTTGGCCCGGCGGATCCGCTCCCGGACCGGATCGAACACGTCTCCGGCCCGCTCCTGAAAGGAGAGGAGGAACCGTTCCCCCAGCACCAGGCTCACCTGTTCGGCATCGAGGCCCCGGTTCCGGGGGTTGTAGGAGAGCATCTTGAGGACCACGTAGAGGTAGGTGTCGTAGTCGTCGAGTTTGGGCCGCTGGCCGGTATGGAGGATATCCTCCAGGGTCAGGGGGTGGATTCCGAACCGGCGGCCGATGGCCTCGACCACCGCCACGTCGTGTAGGCCGTCCACGTTGACCCAGATCACGCCGGGCGGGTCGGGGGGATGGGGCAGATCCTCCACCCGGGTGACCGGGGTCTCGGTCACCCCGTCGGACCCGTACCGGACGCAGGTGATCCGGACCTGTTCGACCCGGGCCTCCCCCACATGGATCAGGGTTCCGGGGGGCAGCCCCGCTTTCTGCCGCCTTTTGCCTGTGAAACGGGCCATGGGGTCACCTCCTCCGAGGGTCAGTCGTTCGATGTCTCATCGATCCGCTTCAGCCCTTCCATCAGCAGCCACATGAAATCCCCCATCTCCTCGGCGTTGGTGTACTCCTCCCCCAGGCCCGGAACGAACTTGAACCGTCCCTCCTTCTCCTGGAGGATTTCGTAGAAGGCATCCTTGTCGGTCTTGCCGTCGTAGCTGGCCCGGATCAGCGCCCCCTCCCGGAAGGCCGCCGACGCCGATCCCCGGGAGAGTTTCAGCTTCAGCACGCCGGTCTTCTGATTGACGTTGAGGGTCTGCATGAGTTCAGCCGGCGGCAGATCCGACAGCTTGCCCACCATCCCCGACTGGTACTCCTCGGACCGGGCGTCGTGGATCTCCGTGAGCCGCTGGGCGAGGAGTTGGGTGAAATACATCTGGAGGGAGGGGAACTGGTCCAGGATCTGCCGGAAATCGGTCCCCTCGAGGTAGAGAAGCCGCGCCGCCTCCACCACTTTGATGGTGGCGCCCACGGGCCTGCCGCTCAAAAGGCTCATCTCCCCGAAGATCTCCCCCTTGCCCATGACGGCGATGCTCATGCCGCCGTCCCCCTGCACCTCCACCTGTCCCGAGACGATGAGGTAGAGGTTTTTGCCCGGCTCCCCCTTCCGGAGGATGGTCTCCCCCTCGCCGAACTTGGCGAACCGGAGCATGGAGACCAGGTATTCGATGTCCATCTCGTCGAGGGTCTCGAAGATGGAGAAGGTGCTCAGCAGCTTGATCAGGCCGGCCACCTCCTTGTCGAGCTTCCGCCCGGGCGCCTCCTTCTCGGCCTGTTTGGCGGCCAGCCGGATCCGGCCGGTGCAGCCGCTGCAGCTGAAGGTCGTGCCGGTGGGTTTCGGATCGGCGCTTCTGGCGTAGCTGGTGACGATATCGTCCACCAGGATGGCGCAGGTCTCCTTGGCGCCGGGAAAGGAGACCACCTGCCCCGACAGGCGGATCTGCTCGGCCGTTCCGTAGAGCGGACACTTGTTGGCGGTGATGACGGTGAAGGTCACTTCGGGCAGCCGGCGGTCTCCGTTCTTCCTGAGAAGCAGGGACCGCACCGAGGCCGGTTTGTCGATGGGCGGCTTCGGGTCCGCCCCCGAGGGCAGGGAGGCGAAGAGGCCCCGGACGGCGGTGGTGAAGTGCTCCGGAATGTCGGCCGCCCGGAGAAAGGCCTCGGGGATGTTCCCCTTGGACCGCTGGAGGGTCTTGAGATCGATCCTCGGAGTCCCCTCGCACCGGACGGTGTGGGCCCCGCGGATCCGGCTCAGGTCCACGTCCTCGACGACCACGTCCTTCATCAGGGCTTTGGTGAAATCGACGTTACCCAGTTCCGCCTCGTTCAGGCTGGCCCGGGTCAGATTGGACTGGGCGAAGTTGGCGTCACTCAGTTCGGCGCCGGCCAGATTGACCGAAGTCAGGTCCGCGCCCGAGAAATTGGCCCCCCAACCGTTGATCCCCGTGAGGTCGGCGCCGGTGAGATCGGCGCCGGCGAGATCGGCCTCGGTGAGATTGGCCGAGGGCATGGCGGCGCCCTTCAGATCGGCCCCGCCCAGATTGGCGAAACAGAGGTCGGCCCGGCTCATTTGGGCCTCGGTCAGCTTGGCGTTTTTCAGGTTGGCCTCCCAGAGGTTGGCCTCGGTCAGGTCGGCCCCGCCCAGCTCCGCGTAAGTGAGGTTGACGTTGGACAGGTCGGGTTTGATGTCGGGATTCTCCTTCCGCCAACGGTTCCACTCCTCGACGCTCTTTTTCAGCAGATCCAGATGCCCTTTGTCCGCCATGAGGATCCCTTCGAACCTCTCTCCGCCGTCCCCGGTAAAATAAGCCGTCCCCATCCTCGCCGGCACCACGGCCCGCGGTTTCCCGAATTGATGACAGAAACCTACCACAACGAGATTTTTTTGTCGAATGAAAGGTCATTTCAGCTGCCCC
>CAYSLC010000024.1:0-19723 GCA_964431545.1 uncultured Desulfobacteraceae bacterium
AGCCGGGCGATGAGCCGCTTGTCGGAGAGGGCCTGGCCGGTGAAGTCGTAGTCCCAGGTGTGCCGGAAATAGAGGTTGTTCTGGAAGAAGTCGATGTGGCCCAGGACGTGGTAGAAGATCATGACGTTGAGCCAGTCGGGGTTGTTGTCGTTGTAAAAGGAGATGGGGGGGCGGGTGTTGATGACCGTCTCGTAGGGGTTGCCGGGGTAGAGTTCGTATTTCCCCTTCTCCTTGAGGACCTCCACGTCGTGGACCCAGTAGTCGTAGAGGGTGGGGATCATCACCTTGGGGGAGAGTTCCAGCAGGTCCCGGTTGGAGACGATGTACTCCAGGGTCTCGTCCTGGAAGGTCAGGCCCGCCTCCCGGGCGCGGTCCTTGCATCCCTCCATGATATTTTTCGTATGTTGGTCGATCAGTTCCATGTTCGGCCTTCCATCGGATCAGGAGATCAGGCGCTTGATGCCCTCGATGAGCCGGGATTCGTCCGCGTCCTTGTCCATGACATCCATGCGGATGAGGGAGGGCTGCTCCCGCAAGAGTCCCGAACGCTTGATGTATCGCGCCACCTCGGTTTCCCCGGAACTCATCCCGTGCTCGGCGATGGTGATCCCCACCCGGTTGGCGTAGGCGAGCATCTTCTTGATCTCGGGGATCGCCTCGGTGCCGTTGGTGTCCCAGTCGTCGCCGTCGGTCCCGTGGAAGACGTAGATGTTGTAGTCTCGAATCAAACTCTCTGCGTGGACGATCTCGTTGACCATCCGGAACGCGGAGGCCACCTGGGTCCCTCCGGCCACCTTGGAGTTGTAATAGGTGTAGAAGTCCGGGACCTCCCTGGCATCGGTGTCGTGGAGGATGAACCGGGTCTCCACCTGCTTGTCGTACTGGTAGAGGAGCCAGCTGTAGATGAGCACATGCTGGGAGACCACCACCTCCGTGGGCTTGCCCGACATGGAGCCGGAGTAGTCCCGCAGAAAGAAGATCAGGGCCTGGGACTCGTAGTCCTTCTCCTGGGAAAGGACCCGGTAGATCTTGTCCTTCGGGGAGATGATGAACCCCGTGGGATCGATCCGGTTGATGTCGGGCACGCCGCCCAGGGCGATGTTGGTCTCCAGGATCTTTCTCAGGGTCGCCTTTTTGTCGAGCAGTTGCCCGTGCCCCTGGTGGCGATCGGTCATCTCATAGGTGTAGCGGGTCAGGGACCGTTTCTTCCCCTTGTCCTTCAGGTTGGGCAGCTCGAATTTTTCGGTCAGGATCCTTCCCAGGTCGTAGGCGTTCGACTCCATCTCGTGGGGGCCGCCCCTGCCCTGGCCGGGACCCGCGCCCGAAGCGTCCGGATCGCGGATCGGCTGCTCGCCGATGACGTCGCCCTCCTCCCCTTCCCCGGCGCCGCCCGCCGATTCCTCTTCATCGGACTCCTTGATGGAATCGTGGACGAACTTCTCCTCCACCGTGGTGGGCACCACCACCACCTTGTCCTTGCCCCCGCGGCCGGGTTTGATCAGCCTGCCCACCCGGATCTTCCTCGGGAACCCGTCCTTTTCCCGGAGCTTGTCCCGCTCCAGGAGTTCGTCGATGGAACCCAGGCAGGTGGTTGCGTCCACGTAAGGCGACGCCATGTCCTGGAGGACCATCAGATCATGGTGATCGTAGAGGCGTCCCGCCGGGACGGCCGGCCCTCGCGGATCCGGCCCGGATTCCGGAACGTCATGGGACCGGTCGTCATGAAGTTCGGCGAGGATGATCTCCCGCTGACGGTGTGTCAGGCCCCGTTTCCGGAGCTGTTCGTATATTTCAAAGCGCTTCTCGTCCATTTCGGCCATCGCTTTTCGTTAGGGGTTGCGTCGGTTCACTGCTCATCTTCTTGGGTACAGAAATACTCGATGGTCTTTTGGGCGCAGGTGCGGCAGTAGTTGAGCTTGGTCAACATGGTGTTGATCATCCGGTCGTGGAGCTTCTGGTTCTCCTCGTTGGTGCGATTGGCCAAAGCACCGATGAGGCTCCCCGCCCCGGCGATGTCCGACTTGAGCCGGACGTCGGTGACGGCCTTGACCAGCTCCAGGTTGTCCATGAAGTCGTAGTTGGGATCCACCGATATCTTCTGACCATAGATCTTCCGGATGGAGGTCCGGAAGGTCTCCCGCTGCTCCTCGGTCTTGAGGCCCAGGCGCTCCTCCACGCTCTTGATATACCGTTCGTCCACCTTGAGGGCCTTCAGCTCCCCGGTCTGCGGATCCTTGTACTTCCACATCCGGTCCGGCCCCAGGTTCTCGGCGTCGATGCCGATGATCATGTTGACGTAGTTCATCACGTCCTTGCGGATGGCCAGGGGCTCGTCCATGTAGGCGTTGAACATCTCCGTCATGATCCGCTCCCGGTAGAGCCCCTTGGCGATCTTCAGATCCTCCAGGTACTTGGTGCGGTCGTTGGCGTCCGGGACATAGTCGAGGATGACCCGTTCCAGGGCATGGAAGATGTCATAGGCGTACATGCACCCCCCCTCGTTGGTTTCGGAGCTTTCCACGAGAAGCTGGATGGCCCGCCCCAGGTTCCGTTGCCCCAGGCCCTTCTGGCCGAACCGTTTGGTGATGTCGGGCTCCTGGTTGAGGGTGTCGATCACCTCGGCCAGGGTCTTGATGCTCTTTTCGCCGGCCACCTCGCCGGCGGCCAGCTTGAGGGTCTCCACCGGCGTCAGTTTCTCGGACCGGGGGAGCCGGGAGAGGACCGCCGCCACCGAGGCGGAGTAGTTGAGATTGGGGTCCTGGTGGAGGTCCTGCCGGGTGAGGGTGGTGCGGGCCTCGGTGCCGATGGTATAGACGGTGAGGTCCCGCTGGAGCTTGTAGTTGGTGTTGTGGGAGACATAGCAGATGCGGCACCGGTCGACGATGGGCGCCTCCTCTTTTTCGCTCAGAAAGCGGTTGAACTCCGAGTTGTTGCTGGTGGCGATGATCAGGCTGTCGATGGGCCATTTGTACCCGTCGATCTCGATGTTCCGGTTCTGGATCACCCCCAGGTAGACCTGAACCAGATCCTTCTTGTTCTTGTAAATCTCGTCGCTGAAGTGGATCCCGCCCCCGGCCACCCGGGCCAGGGCCCCCCGTCTCAGGTCGAACCGGTAGGGGTTGTTGACGTCGGTGATGTGGAGCAGCCGCTGGATCGATTCCTCCCCCAGCAGGTCGACGGCCGACGAGGTGATCTTGTCCTTGGCGGAATACTTTCCGGTGATGGTGCCCAAACTCTCGGTGAGCGGAACCGGCAGCACCTCCACGAACCCGAGCATCTCGTCGATGTCCCCGTTGGTGAAGTTCCGGATGTCGTTCCAGATGAAGCCGGTGCAGGCCCCCAGGGGCCGGTAGTCCTCCCAGAACCGATCGATCTCGGCGTCGTCGAACCCGTACTGTTCCGCCAGATACCCCTGGCTCTCCTCCCGGCTGTCGAAGAGGTTCATGGCCAGGATCATGGGATCCTCGTAGGTCTGGGATTCGATGGTGGCGATCCGGCCGTAGCTGCCCAGGCGGTCCATGTTGTTGAACCGGAAGGTGTACTTTCGGTTCCGTTCCTTATTGAGGAATTCCCGGTACCGCGCACATAGAAAATCGACGAAGAAGGTCTTGCCGTTGCCCGGCTCCCCCACCAGCACGTAGGCCATCTCCTTGGAGGAACCGTCTTCGGCGGCGTCCTTGACGTAGGAGACGAAGCTGTTGATCTCGTCGTACATGCCGATGACGTGCTTCTTGCCCGTTCTGAAGATATTGAAATCATAGGTCGTTTTCCCGTTTACCACGACCTTTTCGATGTCGCTTTCCAGGATCATCCGGGCCACACCCTGGAAGGCGTTTTCGAAGATGCGCTCCCCCGCCTTGACGGCGGTGATATGGTGCTGAAGGCTTCGGTTTCTCGTTGCGGTCATCTTTCCTCCCGTTTGCGCTCCCGGCCGGCGGCTTCCCCGGAGGGGACGGCCGAAGGGATATCGGTGCTTCCGGTAAAGACGGCGTCCGCCGGGCGCCGTCGGTCGATGCTTCCGGATATGATGCCATAACCACCTGCTGCGCCACCTGTGTGCGGGAATATGCAAAAAATATTCCAACAGCTCGTTTTCTGGGGGACGGACATTGATGGCGATCGAGCGATCTTTGCGTGGAGATGCCCGGGGTTCTCGGCGTACCGAGACCCGGAGCGCCTCCGATGCAGCTTGGATTCTTGGATAAATTTAACGCATCTGATGCGATTCTTCAAGTCGAAAACTCCCGCGAGGCTACGGCGCCGGTCCGGCCGGGTGCCGGGAGCGAAGCGGATCGGGGATGGAAGGCCTCCACCGGAACGGCGGGCGCGGCTCCGGCGGAGAGGGGCGGAGGCGGGTCGGTGCGCGGACGGAAAGGCGGGCGGCTCAGGTGGCCGGCGCGACCTTGATCTCCACCCGGCGGTTCCGCTGGCGTCCCCAGGGCGTGTCGTTGGGGGCGATGGGCTGGGTCTCCCCCATGGGGAGCACCGATATCCTCGACGGTTCCACCCCCCGCTGGACCAGCAGGCTTTTCACCGCCTCGGCCCGGCGCTCGGAGAGCGCCATGTTGTTCGTCTCCGTTCCCACGCTGTCGGTGTGACCCTCCACCTGGATCCGCGTCCGGGGGTACTGCACCAGGATGTTGGCGATCCGGTCCAACTCCGAGTAGAGGCCCGGTTTGACTTCGGCCGAGCCCGTATCGAAGGTGACGTCCCCCCGCAGGGTGATGGCCAGAAGGTTTCCCTCCCGGCGGATGGCCGCCGCGTTGGAGGCGGCCAGCTCCTCCCGGAACTGCTCCTCCTGGCGGTCCATCATGTGGCCGACGCCCGCGCCGGCCAATCCCCCGGCCGCGGCGCCGATGGCCGCGCCCGCCGCCGTGGCTTCGCTGTCCCCGCCGATCACCTGCCCGGCAACGGCCCCCACCACCGCACCCGCGGCGGCGCCGCCCGCGGCACCCTTCTGGGTCTTGCTCTGCGTGGCGCAGGAGGAGACCATCAGAAATACGGCCGCCATCCCGAAAAGCGCGATTTTTCTCATGTCCGTATAGCTCCTTTCTGAATTCTTTTTTAGGGCCGCGGTAAAAAAATTTGTCATTTCCCATGGGAATCGCTCATCACGGCGCTCTTTTCCTGAGCGCTTCCGGCGTGCGCGGCCATTTTAGGATCATCATAAGAGTTGGCGGCGGGATGTGTCAAATTATATTCGGAATCCGGATGTTTCAGAACCCTGGAGCCGGATTCGGAATCGGGGCTTGCCTAAGAGAGCCGGAATCGGTATATTGCACGGGTGTCTTATGAGAGATATTCGGTATAAACCCTTGGGCACAACGGAAAAAAAGGTATCCATATGGCCGAGACGACAGTCAAACTGACCGACCTCCAGCCCCTCGACGCATGGGCGAAGCTGGAGAACGAAATTTACGAGACCACCGGCCTCGAGGCCTCCATCTTCGGCGTCGACGGGGTCCGGATCACCGACAACAAGAAGTGGGCCAACCGGCTCTGTCCCGAGATCAAGGCCACGGATAAGGGGCAGGCCTTCATCTGCGCCGTGGCCCACATGAATCTGGCAGAAATGGCCCGGCAAGCCGGCGAGCCGGTGGCCGAGGAGTGCGATGCCGGCATGGTCAAGCTGGTGGTCCCCGTCATCGTGGGGGGCGAGTTCATCGGCGCCTTCGGGGCGTGCGGGCTTCTCCTGGAGGACGGGGAGGTGGACGGTTTTTTGATCAACAAGATCACCGACATCGATGAAGAGAAGGTGGAAAGCCTTTCCACGGATCTGAAGACCATCCCCCAGGAGAGACTCGACGCCCTGCGGGAAGATCTCACCGGCAGGATCCGGTCCCTGGTCGAAGCCTACCAACGGAAACAGGCATGATCCCGCATGCGGATGGAGGGAAGCCTTCAATGACCCGAGTCCCCGAAGAACAGGAAAAACAAGGTAAACAGGTTGCGGTGATCGGCGGCGGGATCGGCGGCCTTTCCGCCGCCCTCTCCCTGGCCCGGATGGGGGCCGGCGTTCTCCTTGTGGAGAAGACCGGAGCACTCGGCGGGCACGCCGCCCAGTACGGTTGCAAAGCCGCCGAGCGGTGTGTCAAGTGCGGCGCCTGCATGGTGGTGGACCGGATAACGGCGGTTCGGGAACATCCTCGAATCGAGATCCGGCTCCAGGCCCGGATCGAGGCTGTCGAGCGAAAGAACGGCCGGTTTTCGTTGGAGATCGGATCCTCCGACGCGGCGGGTTCCGGAAGGGCGGACGCCGATGCGGTGGTCCTGGCCACCGGGTTTTCGCCGTTCGATCCCCGGGACAAGCCTTACGGCTACGGACAGTTTCCCAATGTGATCACCAATCTGGCTCTGGAGCGGATGCTCCGGGAGACCGATACGGTGCGGCGGCCCTCCGACGGCGCCCCCCCCGCGCGGGTCGCCTTTATCCAGTGCGTGGGCAGCCGGGACGCCAAGCTCGGGCATCTGTGGTGTTCCCAGGTCTGTTGCGCATCGGCCCTGCGGATGGCCCGGTGGATGCGCTCCCGCCGTCCCGAGACGGAGATCACCCTCTTTTACATCGATATCCAGACCTTCGGCAGGGATTTCGAATCCTTCTACGAGGCCGCCCGAAAGGAGTTCCGGATGGTCCGGACCCTTCCGGCCGACATTTATCCCGCTCCGGAAGACGGGCTCAGGACGATTGTCTTCGACCCGGAGACCCGAAAGCCCGAGGATGCGGTCTTCGATCTCGTCGTCCTCTCCATCGGCCTGACTCCCGGCCCAGAGAACCCCCGACTGGCCGAATTGTTCGGTCTGTCGCTCGATGACGACGGGTTCCTGTCCGGGGCGCCGGCGGATACTGAGGCGGCCGGCGTTTTCGCCGCGGGAACGCTCCGAGGTCCCATGAGCATCCCGGACACCGTCCGGAGCGCGGAGAAGGCGGCCGAGGACGCGGCGGCATATCTGCGGAACCGGGAAAGATGAATCCCCCATACATATCCAAAGGTGACAGCGTGACAAATACCGTGTTGATCATCGGCGAAAGCGCATCCGCCCGCCGAATCGGGGAGGTGATGGCGGCCGAAGGGGTTCCGACGCTCTTCGTTTCCGGTGGGGCGGCATCTTCTTTCCCCGCCGAGGCCCGGGTCCTGGAACATGCCGAGGTGGCCGGTTGCCGGGGGGGTCCGGGAAGCTTCACCGTCACCCTGCGGCGGAACGGCGAGAAGATCGAAGAACCCGCCGCCGCGCTGGTCGTCGCCGAGAGCCATGACCGGGTCCCGAACCCTGATGCCTACGGTCTGACCCTCTCCCCGCGGGTGCGCCCCCTGTCGGAGATTTTCTCCGGAAAGCTGCCGGATTCGACCCTGGAGCCCGGAAAAACGGCTGTTTTCCTTCACGGCTTGGCCCGGGAGAGCCATCCGGCCATCGCGGAGGAGGTCATGCGGGCGGCCGGCACGCTTTCCCGGGAGCACGGACTCAAGACCTATATCCTCACCGGGAATCTCAAGGTTGCCCGGAACGGACTGGAGAAGGTTTACAGGAGCGCCCGGAGGGACGGGGTGGTCTTCGCCAAGTTCACCGATACCCGTCCGGAGATCCGTCGGGACTCCTCCGGGATCCGCATCTCCTTCATCGACGAGATCACCCGGGGAGACTTCCGGCTGGCCCCGGACCTGGTGGTGGTGGACGAGACCGCGATCCCCTCCCCTGCTCTGGAAGAGATCTCCACCGTTCTGGAACTCCATCGCGATCCGGCCGGGTTCCCCCAGGCCGACAACGTGCACCGGCTCAGCGCGCGGACCAACCGGGAAGGGATCTTCGCCGTGGGGCCCGCCCGGGGCCTGCTGGGCGAGGATCTCCATCTGGCCGATGCCGATGCCGCCGCGGTCGAAGTGCTGACCGCGCTTCGGGGGCCCGCCCTCGAAGAGATCCCCCGGGCCGAGATCATGAAGCAGCAGTGTATTCGGTGCCTCACCTGCTACCGGGTCTGTCCCCACCGCGCCGTCCGATTCGACCCCACCCGCCTCCAGGTGATCCCCGAGGCGTGCGACGGATGCGGTATCTGCGCCACCGAATGCCCGAGGGAGGCGATCCGTTTTGCACCCTTCACCCTTCCGGAAGTCGAGAACCGGATCACGGCGGCCCGCCGGGACCACCAGGAGAAGGCGGCGGATTCCCCCTTTCTGGTCGTCTTCTGCTGCGGCCGTTCCGCTGTTCCGGCCCGGGACCAGGCCCTGCGGGACGGGTGGAAGCCCGGCGGCGGGATCTGCTTCATCGATGTCCCCTGCGCCGGAACCGTCTCCACGGACCACCTCTATGCCGCTTTCCGGGGCCGGGCGGACGGCGTCCTGGTGCTGAGCTGCCATCCCGACAACTGCCATTCGGAAAAAGGGACCCTCTATGCCCGGCGCAAGGTGGCGGAGGTCCGGGAGCTTTTCGTACGGATGGGAATGGCAAAGGAGAAGGTCGCCTCCGCCACCCTGGCCGCCAACATGGGGGCGGGGTTTGTGCGGATCATCGAAGATTTCCAACAACAGACCGTCGGATCTGATCCGTCGGCACCCCTATAAGAGGAAAAAATGGCACAAACCGATACATCCGTAAAGATCGACCACCTGGACCACGCCCGGTTCCGGGACTGGCCCCACGACCAGGACCACTGCGTCACCTGCGGACTCTGCGCAAGCGCCTGCCCCGTCTCCGGGATCGACGATTTCGACCCCCGGAAACTGGTGCGGATGGTGGGCCTCGGGATGGAGGAGGAGATCGTCGAGGCCCGCTGGCCCTGGATCTGCACCATGTGCGGCAAGTGCGAGAACCTCTGCCCCATGGACATCCACATCCCGGCCATGGTCCGCAACATCCGCTCCCTGCGGGAACGGGACGAGGTGCCGGGGATCCTTCACAAGGGGCTCGACGCCGCCATGAAGTCCGGCAACAACCTCGGCCTGCCCGAGGAGGACTTCGTCTTCATCCTGGAGGACGTGGCCGAGGAGATCGCCGAGGAACCGGGGTTTGAAGGGTTCAAGGTCCCCATCGACAAGAAAGGGGCCGATCTGCTCACCACCATCCACAACAAACTGGTCAACACCCACACCGAGGACCTGAAGCACTGGTGGAAGATCTTTTATGCCGTGGACGAGGACTGGACCGTCAGCGCCGTCAACTGGGAGGGGACCAACTGGGGGTACTTCACCGGCGATGACGGGCGGATGAAGGTGATGGTGGACCGGATCGTGGAGCAGATGGAGCGTCTGGAGGTCAATCGTCTCATGTGGCCGGAATGAGGCCACGCCTACCTCTCGACCAGGTCTGGTCTGGAAAAATGGCACCCCGAGGTTTTCGATAAATACGGGTTCGTCACGGTCTTCGATCTCCTGATCCAGTACATCAAGGAGGGTCGGATCCGTCTCGACAAAACGCGGTACGCCGATGTGCGCACAACCTACCACGACCCCTGCAACTACGGTCGCCGGGCCGAACAGATGTTCGGTCGCGGGTTTTTCGACGAGCCCCGGTGGATCCTGAGCCAGTGTGTGGACGACTGGGTGGAGCTTCACCCCACGGCCAAGGGGCAGATCTGCTGCGGCGGCGGAGGCGGGGCCCTGACCACCGGATACAACGAAGAGCGGATCCATTATGGCGGACGGAAGATGGACCAGATCAGGGCGGCCGACGCCAAAATGGTCGTGGTCCCCTGCCACAGCTGCCACGGCCAGCTCAACAACATCAAATCGGAGTACGGCCTCGAGGGCCTGACCGTCAAGTACCTCTGGGAGCTGGTGGCCGACTGCCTGGTGGTCGGCTGACCCGTCGGACCCCGTGACCGGCGTGGGTCCTTCGGATGCACCGGTGGACCGGGGTGGAGTCTTTCCGACGCTTCACCGATCCAAGCCAAGGAGCCCCTTGTGCGACCTCGTTTCTTCAAGTTCCTTCTCAATGCATATCCTCCCTACTTCGGCACCGGCATCCGGGTGGTCCGCATCTCGCCGGATTACCGGGAGATCCTGGTGGAGATGAAGCTTCGGTTCTACAACCGGAACTATGTGGCCACCCACTTCGGCGGCAGCCTATACGCCATGGTCGATCCGTTCTATATGCTGATGCTGATCCAGATCCTCGGGCCCGGGTACACCGTGTGGGACAAGGCCGCCAACATCCAGTTCGAGGCCCCCGGCCGTGGCACCGTGCGGGCCCGGTTCACCGTCGACGACGCCATGATCGAGGAGATCAAGACCCGGACCGCCGACGGCGAAAAATTCCTGCCCGCCTACACCGTCGAGGTCAAGGACGACCAGGACCAGGTGGTGGCCCGGGTCCGGAAGACGCTATACATTCGGCGCCGGTCGCCGGGATAAGGCTCATCCCGCCGCCCGGACGCCTCCCTCCCCATCATGGATTTCGACTCAAAAAAATCGGGTTTTCCGGCGAGACCGGAGAACAGGAGGAACTCACCGCTCGCCAATCCCTCTTGAAAAATCGGCCGGGAGAGTGTATCCGGGCGTATAGATCCATCGACATTCCCCGCATTGAAACCGATCCGGGGCCTGGATACGCCATGACCCTCATTGATGGGAGGCAAAACCTTGGAACCCAATCCGAATCCGCACCCGCCAGGGACAGGAGGAAGGGACCCCCAAGGGAAGGGACGATCCTTCCGGTCCCGCATTTTCATCTCCTTCCTGGCGGGGCTGCTTCCCGTGCTGGCGCTCCTGGCGGCGGCGGTGGAGCTGATGCTTGTGCCCTATCTGGAATCCAGAACGTGGGGGGAGCTTGCCAATTCAACACGGGTGCTGACCAACGCCGTCCGGGCCGGGGCGTCGATGGCCATCCGAAACCATCTCAAGGGGATCGGAGAACTCAACCGAGAGATCGCCCGGCACCACCTCGACTTGGTCCATCAGGGGGTGCTCACCCGTCCGGAGGCTGTCTCCCGGCTCCGGCGGATCCTCCTCAGCCAGCGGGTGGGCTCTTCCGGGTACCTCTACTGCATCGACTCCCAGGGCATCGCCGTGGTCCACCCGGTTCCGGCGGTGGAGGGGACCGATGCCTCCAACTTCGATTTCGTCCAGGAACAGATGCGCCGGAAGCAGGGGTATCTCGAGTACGAGTGGCGGAACCCGGGAGAGCCTTACAAAAGCAAAAAGGCCCTCTACATGGTCTATTTCGAACCACTGGACTGGATCATCTCGGTCTCCTGCTACCGGTCCGAATTGAACAAGCTTCTCAATCCGGACGATTTCCGCGACACCGTCCTCTCCCTCCGCTTCGGCGAGAGCGGCTACTCCTATGTCTTCGACGACCAGGGGACGGTTCTGATCCACCCGAGCCTCAAAGGCGTCAATGTTCTGAGTTATCAAAACGTTCCCACCGATTTTGTTCGGACAATGCTCGACCGGGGATCGGGGATGATGGAGTACCGGTGGCGGAACCCCGAGGAGCCTTCGGCGCGGACCAAAATGGCCGTCTACGAGAGCCTGCCCGAATACGGTTGGGTCGTCGTCTCCTCGGCCTATCCCGGCGAGGTGCTGAAGCCGGTGCGAATCGCACGGAATCTCTCTTACGGCGGCCTGGCCTTGCTTCTTCTGGCCGCGGGCGTGACCGCCTATCTCCTCAGCGGCAGGCTGACAAGGCCGGTGGAGGCCATGGTCCGGCGCCTCGATGAAAACGCTCACACGGGCGGCAACCACCCGCTGCCGGTGGCCGCCGACAGCGAACTGGCCCGATTGGCCCGGGAGTTCAACACATTCCTCGATCTCATCCATCGAAAAAACGAGGAGCTGCGCCGGGAGCGGGATTTCAGCCGGGCCCTCATCGACGCCTCCCCCGCCTACATCATCATCCTCGACCCCCAGGGACGGATCCGTCTCATCAACCCCGCGTTCTGCCGAACCTTGGGGTGTTCGCCGGGGGAGGCCGTCGGCGACGATTACTTCGAACTCGCCATCCCACCCCGGGACCGGACCCGGATCCGCAACGTCCTGGAGGCGCTGGAAAGGTCCGCGAACCGGGGAGAGCCGGTGGTCCGGGTCGGGGCCAACCCCGTGGTGACCCGGCACCAGGGGGAACGGATGGTCCAATGGACCGCCACCTGGCTTCCGGACGACCACGGCCGGGGATGTATCCTTCTGGCCGTGGGGGTGGACATCACAGAGGAGCGATCCCTCCAGGATCAGCTCCACCATGTCCAGAAGCTCGAGGCCATGGGCCGTCTGGCGGGCGGGGTGGCCCACGATCTCAACAACATGCTCGGCGGGATCATGGGAGCGGCCGAGCTGTTGCGGGTGAAACTCGATTCCGAACATGCCGCCCTGCCCCAGGTACGGATGATCATCGAGACAGTGGAACGGGCCGCGGAACTGGCCGGGCGATTGCTCGCATTTTCGCGTAAAGGGAATCGGGGCTCGACGCCGGTTGCGATCCATAAACTGCTTCGGGACGCGTTCCGGATCTTCCGGAGCGGGCTCGACCCGCGCATCGAAACCGAGATCGACCTGGGGGGAGGCGGCGGGACGGTGGTCGGTGATCCCTCCCAGCTCCAGAGCGCTTTTCTCAACCTCTTCATCAATGCCCGGGATGCCATGCCCGGCGGCGGTACCCTGCGCGTGGCGACCCGGGACATCCTGCTGGACGAGTCGGCCTGCGCCGAAAGCCCTTTCGACCTCGACCCCGGCCCTTACGTCGAGGTCCTGGTGGCGGATACGGGGACCGGCATGGAGGAGTCCGTCCGCGCCAAGATCTTCGAGCCGTTCTTCACGACGAAAGCGGAGGGAAAGGGGACCGGCCTGGGCCTCGCCCTGGTCTTCGGCGCCATCAAGGACCACAGGGGGGAAGTGCGGGTCGAAAGCGCGCCGGGGGTCGGTACGAAATTCAACCTCCGCCTGCCCCGGGTGGAGATGTCGGCGGCGCCCCCGGAGACGGAGAAGATTGAGCACGGCGCGGGGACCATCCTTCTGGTGGATGACGACGAAGTGCTTCGCACGACCGGTCGGCTGATGCTCGAAGAACTGGGATACAGCATCCTGACGGCGTGCGACGGCATCGAGGCGGTGGAGCGATTCCGGACCCATCGGTCGGAGATCGACCTCGTGCTTCTCGATATGGTGATGCCCCGCATGAACGGCCGCGAAACCTTTTACGCCATCCGGTCCATCGACCCCGGGGCGCGGATCATCCTCGCTTCGGGGTTCGGCGACCGGAAGAACGTCCGGGATCTTCACAATGAAGGGCTCCTCGGGTTTCTCCAGAAGCCGTACCGTCTCCGGGAGCTGAGCGCCGCGGTCCAAAAAGCGCTGAAGACCGGTCCCCATCCCGAGAAATCGAAAACCATCAAACGATCCGCGTCGCGGGATGGTGGAAATGGGTCTTCCACGTAAAGCGGAAAACGCGGCGATCCCTCTCTCCAGCGACGACTCCCTGACCTCCAGGCACAAGAGAACCTGCAAAGGAGGGGCGACAGCCTCCTTCAGAAGACCTTCAACCTCAAAAACGCTGTCGATAAAGTCCGAGAAGTGCTTTCAACGCCGCGTCTTGGGTAGTCGGTTCATTCGGATAGCCGCCTCGCCCCCTCAAGTCGTAGTACGGTGGAATTCCCGAAAAAGTGGAAAATTTCTGCCAAACAGGAAAAACGATACCGTCGTCGGTTCGGTTCCCCGATGGTTGATTTTATATTTATCTAATTGAAATCGATCATAATAAATTTCTGTTGAAGAGTCCATTCGGGCGCTGGCACGGTTCTTGATGTTTCGTCATTGGCCGTGCCGGAACCCTTTTTCGCTTCAGGCCGGTTCCCGTGGTATCCGCGGGTTGTCATTTCTATCCTTTGCAACGGAAGGTTTCCGACATGCTTTGCACCGCATGTGAATCGATCCATTTCAACCGATTCAGCCCTCCCAAGAACGCACTGTTTGCACCTTTCGCATGCCGGATGGAATCCTATGGAAAGGGCCATGGGGGGAAGGACGGGAGAATGGACCGAGGGATCCTCATCCTCGACGACAGAGCGGAAAGCGGATTTTCTCACCAGATTTCTATCAATGGATTGCCGATGCTCTTCTTCCCGCTCCATATAACCGGGATGGGAAAGCCATGATCCCCGCAAAAATCGATTTGCCCCGCCTTCTGGTCTGTCTTTTGGTCGTCATTCACATTTCCTTCTCCTGCTCCGAAGCCGCTGAAGGGACAAAGGATGAGGAGATCGTTTCGGTGGCCCTTCCTTTTCGACTTTTCTCGGCCCTTGCGACCTACCAGGAGTTGTCCCAGGCCGAGAAAGACGGAGAAAGAACCGGTACGGCGATCATCCCGGTTCTGGAGAACATCATCCATGAATTGAAGGATCAATATCGGCTACATACAAGATCGACGCTATCGGATGCGTCCCGCGAGCGGCTGGACCGTCTGGCGGAACAGATCTCCTGCTTCGAGAGGGAGCTGGAACTCCGGCGGAAACGGTTGGAAGCGGAACGTCTCCTGGAACGGCAGCGATCGATCATCGAAGGAGAACTCCCGTGACCTTTTTCATATTTTTCTCTCTTTTTCTGTCCCACAGGCGGAGAACACCGGCAAACGCCTTCCGGCTGTTTCCAACTCTTTGTATGATGGCCCTTGGTTGTTGGATCGGGTGCGCGTCAGGGGACCACAAATCCGAAAACAGCCTCGACCGCATCCAGAGCCATGCCCGGCAGACCCGGGAACGACTCCTTCGATCCACCGATGCGGAGACGGGCGTTGGCCGTACCCATGCCCTCCAGGTTCTCGACGGTGTCCTCGACTACATCGAACAGGTCCGGAGCGGTCCGAATCAATTCAACGCCCAACAGATCCGGCTATACACGCGGAGAATCGATATCATCAGCGGAAACATCGAACGGTTCCGGGACCCGTCCCTGGGCGTGGAACTCGGTTTTCCCAGGGGGGGGTTCCGGCTTTCGCATCTTTCGTCCGACCAGCGGGGACGATTCGATCGGCTTCGGGCGAATATTGTGAGGACGGTGGAAGAACTCCACGAGAGCTACTCGGAGGATGTCGTTCGCATTACGATCAAGAGCGTCGGGTACACCGATGAGCTTCCGATTCTACCCTCCCATCTCCAGGAAACCATCCTCAAACAGATCGCCCATCCGGCCGCCTCCAAGATCGAGCGTCGTCGCCAGCAGAATCAGGTTCTTTCCCGCTTGCGCGCGGCCACAATAAGCGACAATATGGTCCTTTTGCTGCGACGGACTCTTCCGGGCGAAAAACGGTTGTACTTCGCCCAGATCGTCTCGGGCAAGGGGGAGGTTTTCCCCCGGCCCATGCCGGAGACGCCGTACCGGGCGGATGACGAGCGGCGACGGATATGCCGGCTTCAGGCCTATATCGAAATCGTCCCATGACGCAGCCGTCGTACAACGTCTTGTGGGTGGTCGCGGTCGGAACCTTCCTGTGGGCCATTTCCGTGATGGCGGAATCGAAACCGAGCGACCACATGGCCGAGGTGGTCTACCACCTCTGCAAGTTCGTCTCCTGGCCTGAAGAGAGTTCTCGTCCCGCAAAGGCGTTTCGGATCGAGGTGATTGCAGGCTCCGACGCCTTTTCCGGCATGGCGGGGCTCAATGGCAGGCGGATCTTCGGGAGATCGGTGGAAGTCCGACACGCTTCGGAAACGGAGGCTCCCGGCGACGGACAGGTGGTGCTCGTCGGTGAGCGGCTCTTTTCAACCTTGGATCAAATTTTGGAACCCCTGGCGTACCGGCCAATCCTGACCATCAGCAATATCCCGGGTTTCGCGAACCGGGGGGGCATCATCGAATTGATCTCCACCGGGGATCAGGTGCGGTTTTTCGTCAACCTGGAGGCCGCCCGGAAAGCGGGGTTGACCATCCATGCGCCGCTATTGCAGATGTCGGAGGTGCTGGAAGGGCTGCCGCCGAGTTCCCACGCTTCCCCCGGAGGAGGCCGATGATACCGCGATTTCACCGAATGTCCGTCTCGGACAAATTGAAATACCTGATCATGGTGGTCTGCGGGGTGACCTTGATGGGAGCTTCCTTCGGATATATGGTCACCGACTTTCTGGCCCACCGCCGTTCAGCCGTGGACCATCTTAAGGTGGTCGCCCGGTTAATCGGAACCAACGTATCGGCGGCCGTCACCTTTCGTGATCCCCTGACCGCGCACAAGATGCTATCCTCCTTGAAAAACGAACCGGATATTCACCATGCGGTGCTCTATGATCGCAGCGGAGCCCCGCTTGCCGAATTCCACAAATCGAGTGCAGCGCCGGCTCCGGTGCCGCCTCAAGGACCCTGTTGCCGATCCACAAGGGTCGACGGGGGGGTGGCGTATCGCTACCAGGGTCGTTCTCTCTACTTCCATTCACCGATCATCCACGATGCCGAACGCATCGGGTGTCTCCATATCCGGACCGGACTGGACAGTCTCCATGCGAGATTTCATCACAATATCCGCATCATGTTGACGGTATTGATTGTGTCTCTGGGTGTCGCGTACGGCTTGTCAACGCGATTCCAGACATTGATCTCCAGCCCCATCATCAGTTTGTCCGAGATCATGGGACGAATCTCGGTCGAGAATGATTACGGCCTTCGAGCGCCCACGGACCGCGCCGACGAGATCGGAAAGCTCATGTCCGGTTTCAATCACATGATCTCCCGGATCGAGGAGCAGAATCGGCGGCTGGCGCGCCATCAGTTGAACCTCGAAGGGCAGGTGCGCGAACGAACCGCCGCCTTGTCCGTCGCCAACAAAGAACTCCAGCAGGCCTTTGTGGCGGCCACCCAAGCCCGGCAGGAGGCCGAAGAGGCGAGCCGGGCCAAAAGCGCGGCGCTCCGGGAACTTCAAGAGACCCAATCCCAGCTCGTTCAGGCCGCAAAGCTGGCCTCCATTGGAGAACTGGCCGCCGGAGTGGCCCACGAACTCAACCAACCCCTCATGGTTATCCGCGGCGGCATTCAGTTGATCCGAAAATCCATTCGAAAGAACCGGATCACGTTGGAGGAGGTGGGCGACCAGATGGCGCCACTGGAAAAAAACACCACCCGGATGATGCATATCATCGATCATCTGCGAACGTTCTCCCGCCAATCCACCAAATCCTTTTCCAATGTGGACCTTGTGGAAATTGTCGAAGAGGCCCTGCTGCTGATCGGCGTCCAGCTTCGAAACCGGAATATCGAAATCCACCGGGACTTCCAACCGGATCTGCCGAAAATCCAGGGGAATGCGAACCAGTTGGAGCAGGTTTTCTTGAACCTGTTCATGAATGCGCGGGATGCGATCCTGACCAGATCCCAGAACCCGGCGGAATCCCCGAATCGCAGGGGCCGTATCAACGTCACCCTTCGCTTGTCGCCGGGCGGCGGGGACCGGTTGGAGGTTCTCTTTGAAGACGATGGGTGCGGCATCCCCGAGGAGATCCAGGAGAAGGTTTTCGATCCGTTTTTCACAACCAAGGAGGTCGGCAAAGGGACGGGGCTAGGCCTTTCCATCTCCTACGGCATCATCGAAGACCACGGCGGCCGAATAGCAGTCGACCGTTCCTCCGGGGACGGCACGGCGTTTCGAATCGTCCTTCCGGTCAATTCCGGCCCGCCCCGCCGCAGACAACGAGGTGCCCAATGGGGGAGATGATCCTTGTGGTCGATGACGAGCCTGATGTGGCCCGGCTTATTTCCCTGGCCCTGAAAGATGAAGGCTTCGAAGTACGGAACGCTTGCGGGGGCCAGGAAGCCCTGGACCTCTTCCGCACGCAGCATGTTGATCTGCTCCTGACCGATATCAAGATGCCGGGAATGGACGGCCTCGAGCTGGCCCGAACGGTTCTGACCCTCGGCGGCGATACCGAGATCATCTTCCTCACGGGCCACGCCACCGTGGAATATGCGGTGGAGGCGTTGAAAACGCTCGGTGCCAGTGATTTTCTGACAAAGCCCCTCGATGAGATGGATCACCTCATCCACGCCGTTTCCAAAGCCCTGGAGCGGCGGCGGCTCCGAATCGAAAACCGGCATCTGCTCGAAGAGTTGAAGGCGTATGGGGAGAACCTCGAAAAGGAGGTCGCGGCGAGGACCGAGGCGCTCCGGCGAGAGGTCCGGGAACACCGGCGAACCGCCGAGTCCCTGCGCCGGGCCAAGGAGGCCGCGGATGCGGCCAATCGAGCCAAGAGCGAATTTCTCGCCAACATGAGCCACGAAATCCGGACGCCCATGAATGCCATTATCGGGTTCGCGGACATGCTCACCACCGCTTCCGTGGACCCATCCACGCGCGAGTACATCGACGCGATCCTATCGAGCGGCAAAACCTTGTTGCGACTCATCGACGACATCCTCGACCTGTCCCGGATCGAAGCCGGCAGGATCGAAATCGTGGCGGCGCCGGTGTCGATTCGAGAGGTGATCGAAGAGATCCTTCGGACCTTCCGGTCAAAGGTCGATGAAAAATCGATCGATCTCTTTGCGCGGGTGGACCCCGATGTCCCGGACATTCTGCATATGGATGAGGTCCGGATCCGTCAGATATTGCTCAATCTCACCGGAAACGCCGTCAAATTTACCGACTCGGGTTCGGTGGGCATCTATGTGCGAACAATTCCCGAGATCCGGGGAATGAACCGTGATAAGATCGACATCTGCATTGTGGTCGAAGATACGGGCGTCGGCATTCCTATCGAATCCCAGGCGGTCATCTTCGACGTGTTTCGAAAAGCCGGGATGGACCGCCGAAATTACCAGGGGACAGGGCTGGGGTTGAGCATCACGAGACGCCTGGTCGACCTGATGAGCGGCACCATTTCGTTCACCAGCGAGGTTGGACGCGGTACGACTTTCGAAATCCGCCTGAACGGGATTTCGATCGGCGAGAGAGAGCATGTCCCGGAAAGGGCCGAGCCGGCGGTCGAAAGGGACCGGCTTCCTCCGGGAACCCGGATCATGATTGTGGATGATATCGATTTCAACCGAAGGGTACTGACATCATTTTTCAAGGGGCAATCCGGAGAGATCACCGAGGCGGCGAATGGCTGGGAGGCCCTGCAGCTGGCCCGGAGCCAGAGGCCCGATATCATCCTCATGGACATCCGCATGCCGGTGATGGATGGATATGAGGCGGCAAAACGATTGAAGGCCGACGCGGATTTGAAACCGATCCCCTTGTTGGCTGTAACGGCGTCGGCGATGGAGGGGGATTTTGAACGGATCCTCGGCGCCGGTTTCGACGCCTATCTTCTCAAGCCGCTCCAGCGCAAAGCGGTGATCGAGAAAGTGGTCGAGCTGTTGAGAAAACCGGGGCCCACCGGTGGTTCCTGGGCCCAATCGTAGCGTTCCGGAAAACCGAACCGCGTCCAACCCGGCGGAATCACTTTCGGGATTCTCGTCTCCCTCCGGGCATTCAGGAAACCGGCCTGGGACCTGAGTCTGAAGTCCGATGAAATCCATGGAGGGAGAATGACCGTCAAAAGGGCGTTCCTTGTCATTGCCTGTCTGTACCTTTTATCGACCATCGCCACGGTTCGGGGAGAACCTTTGGATCATTGCCTGCTGAGAGTAGGCTGGGAAGATTGGAAACCGTACATATACAAGGTAGACGGGAATTTTATGGGACCTGAGTATCAATATCTTCAGAGGCTTGCGGCCAGTGTTGGTTGCAGGATCCAATTTGTCGAACAGCCTTGGATTCGTTCGCTTTTGAGCTTGAAAACCCGTAACATCGATCTGCTGTACGGAGCGAGCCATACGGA
>CAYSLC010000024.1:19823-38540 GCA_964431545.1 uncultured Desulfobacteraceae bacterium
GAATCGACGGATTTGTCGTGGAACGTGTTGTTGCAAGACACATGCATGCCCACAACGATCAGTTACGGATTTCATCGATTGAAGAGGCAGGGGGCGAACCGATGCATCTGATGTTTTCCCTGGACGTGCCTCCGGAAATCATCGCCCGTTTCAACGACGGGATTTCCAAGATGAAAGGAGACTATCGGTAATCGAACGGGGGCGCGCGTCCCAATTTGGAAT
Organism: uncultured Desulfobacteraceae bacterium; assembly: GCA_964431545.1. Classification (GTDB taxonomy): domain Bacteria; phylum Desulfobacterota; class Desulfobacteria; order Desulfobacterales; family JAABSP01; genus CAYSLC01. The sequence goes on from CAYSLC010000024.1 coordinate 20,046, forward strand.
CGCTCGATCCCATTTCCCTCCCCACGAAGAAACGCCCTTTCCCGCTCCACTGGAATTCCACCGGAAGTGTTTTGGAGAACTGGATTTCGACTTTCCAATCCGCCACCCGAAAAACGCCGTTTACCCATCGGCAAACGCCCGCAATCCGTTTGATCTGTTCCATCTCCCACATAAATGATTCGACTGGCATGAATATTGTATAAGGACGAAGGCAGGTCATCCGATCATAGCCATGGGATGCCCACCGATAGATTGTCGGCATAATGGCAGGTCGAAAAATTCAAAGGGTCAAGGGAAACGATATTTTCCGCGTTACAGACGGCACCCAAAGGGAGGGAAGAACATGAAGGGGGTTTGGATCGTGGTCGTGATTTCGATTCTGGCGGTGGCGGCGGGGGCCTGGTGGGTGCTTCAGTCGCCGAAAACCCCGCCTTTCCATGCCCCGACGGCGGAAACCCTCGAAGGGGTGGGCCGGGCCGCCGATGAACGGACAGCCGATGTGAGCCGTGACACCATCCGCATCGGCGTCATCGCCGCGCTGACCGGTTTGCCCGCCGGGATCCAGAGCGCACTGCCCGATGTTGCACGGTTTTTCACGGCCCGTGTCAATTCCGGTGGTGGTCTCCTGGGCCGAACCGTGGATCTTGCGGTCCTCGACAACGCCAACACGGCTCTCGGCGCCCGGATGGCCGCGGAAGAGGCGGCGAAAGCGGGGGTCGTCGCGGTACTCGGCGGACAGCGCAGCTCCAACGCCATGGCCATGGCGAGGGTCCTGCAAGAGGCGGCCATTCCCATGATCGCCGTCGGGGCGAGCAACCCAGACGTGACCCGGATGGGCGACTGGATTTTCCGCATCAATTCCACCGATGCCTTCCAGGGGGCCGCCCTGGCCCGTTTCGCCAGGGAAAACCTGAATGGCGCGTCGGCGGCCCTCATGGTCAATGTCGGCAACCGATACAGTCCCTACGTTGCCGATGTCTTCGCCGAACAGTTCCGGCAACTGAGTGGAAGCGTCCCGCTGCGGCGGGAATACCTGCCGGATATGGAGAACCTCGCCGATGCGGCGGCCGCCCTCTTCGCCGCCGATTCGGATGTGGTCTTTCTGCCCGGATATCAGGACGACAGTGCACGGATCCTCAAACTGGCCCGCCGGGCGGGGGTGCGCTCGATATTTATCGGTGGGGACGGATGGGACAGGAGCATCATGAGAGCCGTGGGCGACGCCGCGGAAGGGAGTTATTTTTCCGCCCACTGGCACCCGGACGCCGACCTGAAGGGGGGCCTCGCCGAAGCCGTGGCTGCTCTGACCGCTCGGAAAAAGGGAGAGATCGGCGATGTGGAGATGCTGGCCCTGGATGCCGTCCATCTGCTGTTCGCCGCCATCCAACGGGCTGGTAAGACCGATCGGCGGGACGTCCGCGACGCGCTGGCCGCCACAGACGGTTTCGTCGGAGCCTGCGGCGCCTACCGGTTCGACCGGAACGGTGATCCGGAAAAGCCCTTGGCCGTCCTTCGGTTCCAACAGGGGACCGTCAACTACCACACGACCTTGCGGCCCGAGACCCTCCGGGTCGGCGTCATCTTCGCAAAAACCGGTGACGCCGCGCCCGTGAACCGGATGGGGTTCGAGGCGGCCCGGTTCGCGGGGGACGAAATCAACCTGAAGGGCGGGATCCGAGCCCACAGGATCGAACTGATCGAATACGACAACGAGTCCACGGCCCTGGGGGCCAGGCGGGCGGCCGAGGCGGCGGTTCGCGAAGGAGTTTGCGCTGTGATCGGGGCCTCCTGGAGTTCCCATTCATCGGCCATGGCGCCGATACTGGAGGCCGCCGGCATCCCGATGTTGACCCCCGCCTCCACCAACCCGTCGATCACCCGAAACCGACCCCACGTTTTCCGAATCTGTTACACCGATGGTCTGCAGGGGGAGGCCATGGCCCGGTTCGCCCTCACCGTGATCAACGCAAAGACCGCCGCGGTGATGATCAACGCCAATAACCAGTATTCCGTCGACCTGGCCCGGTTTTTCATGGAAGGTTTCCGGCCGGAAGGCCGGATCGTGGCCGAAGTGGATTATCTCCAGAGCACCAACGATTTCCGGCCCCACCTGGGCGAGATCCTCCGGGTGTCTCCGGATGTCGTCTTTGTTCCCGGATATCCGAGGGATTCCGCCTATATCATCCGGCAGGCCCGGTCCATGGGTCTCGAAAGCCTCTTTCTCGGCGGTGACGGCTGGGACGACATCATGTACGAATATGCCGGTGACGCCGTCAGGGGCAGCTACTTCACCGAACACTGGCACGTGGACCTGCCCGACCCCCGAAGCCGGGACTTCGTGGCCCGCTACGCCGCGGAGCACAAACATTACCGCACCGGTCTGGTGGCCCTGACCTACGATACGGTCCATCTTCTTGCGGACGCCGTCCGCCGCGCCGGGTCCACGATGCCGGGGGCGATAAGGGACGCTCTTGCGGACACACGGAACTTTATGGGGGTGACCGGTAGCGTCACCTTCAACGCCGAAGGCGACCCCCGGAAGCCCGTGGTGATCCTCCGCTTCGATGACGAAGCCGCGGCCTTCGACAGGGTCATGGTGATGGAGGAACCGGCCATCGGAAAATGGAACTGAGAAGAGGGCAACGTGCGCAACTCCTTGCAAAGCCGGATCATCAAGGCCATTCTCGTCACCTTCGCCGCGGTTGCGTTTTTCTTCGGCATCGTCTTCCTCGCGTTACTCAGCAACCATACGGACGCCATGGTGGACAAAAGTCGCATGCTTCTGAAGATCCTCATGGAACGGGAGGAGATGCCCCTGGCCAACGAGATCTTCGAGGAACGTCTCCGGGCCGTTCAACTGCGGGTCCGGGAGATCCTCGCCCTGGACAACATGTTGTCGGTGACGGTATACGACCGGAAGGGCGAGCCGCTGGCCCATCTGGACCGTTTCGGGGGTGCGCCATCCGTGTTTCGCTTGACGCCGGATGCGTCCCAAACCCGCCTGATGAATTGGCATGGAATCCGATCGCTGGTTTTCGACACGCCGGTGCTGGCCATGGGTGACCCCATCGGCCATGTTCGTATCCATTATTCGCTGGCCGGCAACGAGCGGTACAAGCGGATGTCGCTGCTGGCTTTGGCGATACTGCTCTTCACCACCCTCCTGATGATGATCCTCATCCTCAACCGGATGATGATAACCGGTGTTCGTCGACCCATCGAAGGGCTGCGATCGGCCATGAAACGGGTCGAGACCGAGGGGCCGGGGATGGTCGTGGCACTCGATCGCGACGATGAAATCGGTGATCTCACCCGAAGCTTCAACACCATGAGCGTCCAGCTGGCCGAACTCCTGGAACAGAGCCGCGTCGAGGTCATGGAGCGGAAGAAGGCCCAGGAGGAACTGAGGCTTTCCGAGGAGAAATTTTCCAGCGCCTTCCGGGCTTCGCCCGACGCCATTTCCATCGTGGACCGGGATGATGGAACCGTCATCGAAGTGAACGAGAGTTTCGAGCGGATTACCGGGTGGTCCAGGGACGACGCCGTCGGGCAAGACTTGCGTTCATTAGGATTGTGGGAAGACGCGGGGCGGATGGAAACAATCCTAACGGACATTGAAGGCGGTCGGGAAACGACCAATCTCGAATTCACATTCGTGAAAAAAACCGGGGAACGGCGGGTCGGTCTGATCTCCATGCATCCCGTCTGGCTGGACGGAACCCGGCTCCTGGTCTCCCTGATCCATGACATCACCCAACGGAAACGATCCGAGGAGGCCCTGCGCCGGTCCCAGGAGATGCTAGATTCCATCATCCGATCCATTCCCGACATCCTCTACCGGCTCGATCCCGACGGAAAGATCACCTTCATCAACGACGCCGTGGTCCGTTATGGGTACCGTCCGGCCGAGCTGATCGGCACCGACATCATCGACCTGGTCCATCCCGAAGACCGGGCCGAGGTCGAACGGGCACTGAAAGAGCGGCGAAGCAGTCGTCGAAAGACCCGGGATCTGACCCTGCGGCTCCTGAACAAGGAACACCGCGTGGGGGTATTCGCCACCCGAAACGCGAGCATCGTCAAACCCCATATCATGCTGGTGGACGCGGAGGGGCTCTACGAGGGCGATACGCCCTCTCTGGAGACCTTCAGGGGAACCCAGGGCATCGCCCGTGACATCACCCGGCTCAAGGATTTGGAGGAACGGCTGCGCCAGGCCCAGAAGATGGAGGCCATCGGCACCCTGGCCGGCGGCATCGCTCATGATTTCAATAATATTTTGGGGGGCATCATCGGGTACGCCGAGCTGGCCCTCCAGGCAATGCCGCCCGAACCCGGCAGGCTGAAAACCTACATGGAACGGATCTTGTGTTCGAGCCAGCGGGCCTCCGATCTGGTCCGGCAGATCCTTCAGTTCGCCAGGCGCGGGGACACGACCTTCGCCCCGGTCTACCTGGGTCCGGTCTTGAAGGAGACCCTCAAGTTGATGGCCGCCACACTTCCCAAGACCATCGTCATCGACGTGACCCTGCCGAAGGATCCCTGCGCGGTGATGGGCGACCCCACCCAGATCCATCAAGTCCTCATGAACCTGTGCACCAACGCCTACCACGCCATGCGGGAACTGGGCGGCACCCTTTCCGTCTCCATGGACGTTTTGCAATTGCCGGGGAAATCGAAAAGAGACACAATGGACATCCGCCCCGGACGGTATGTCCGGATTTCTGTGGCGGACACCGGACCGGGCATCCCCCAGGAGATCCGGGAGCGAATCTTCGAACCTTATTTCACCACCAAGAAGATGAATGAAGGAACGGGGATGGGGTTGTCGGTGAGTCTCGGCATCGTACAAAGCCACGGTGGGGTGATCGGGGTGGAAAGTGTTCCCGGCAAAGGGACCGCCTTCACCGTCTTCCTGCCGGTGACGGAGCCGAAGGCGGCGGCGGAGACATCCGCGGCAATGCAATTGCCCAAGGGCGACGGAGAGCGGTTGCTGCTGGTGGACGACGAGCCGTTTTTCCTCGACGCCATGCGCGAGCAGCTCAATTCCCTCGGTTACGCCGTGGAGACGCACGACAACGGCCTGAACGCGCTGGCGCGGCTTATGGCCGATCCGACGGGATTCGATATGGTGATCACCGACCAGACGATGCCGGAAATAACAGGGGTTCAGCTCGCCGGTAGCGTTCGGAAGCTGAGAACCGATCTTCCGATTCTCCTTTGTACCGGCTACAGTGAAACGGTGACCGAAGAGACGGCATCACAGTTCGGTATTGCCAAATTCCTCATGAAACCCATCAGCCGTGAGGACCTTGCCTTGGCCGTCCATCACGCTTTGAGATCCGCCGACGGATAGGTTCTTCGGAAAAGTCTTGACGGGCGTTATTCGCGGGAATTGGAAGTAGTCTATTTGGAAGACTGCCTGCCAGGAAACAGGATCGCTCTGTGCGGGTTTTCCTGTTTTACACAGGCTGTATTCCTGCTTTTCAGGAAACATCCCCCCTTTTTTCGTGCATCCTCTCAATTCATACGAAACATCCACCGACGGTTCCGACTTTCCATCGATTTTTACCCCACGGAGATGTGGCATGTTCCTTGCTATGCTCTTGTGATGATTTTTTGGGCCGATGGCACCATGCCGCGATTTTTTTTGTTGGAAACAGACGCAGCACACCGGACGGCGGAGAACTTGGCGCTTTTTCTATATGACTTTCACGCAGGGAAGGTCGAGGCGCTTTTGCCCAATGAGATGATGGAGAAGCGGATTTTTGCACTCCTTGTCAGAGATCCGGCCGGTGATGAGGTTCTGTACGGAAAACAGCGCGATCCAGGGGCGCCGGGAGCCGGTGGTGCACCACATCATTTGGGCCTATGGCATTTTCATTGCATTTGAGTGCTGGAGAAGGTTCACGCAAATCTTACCGCAACACGATCTATCATTGGAACCAGGTGGAGGACATAATGATACAACGAATCATCGTCTTAACCTCAATGGCGGCAATCCTTCTATTCGCAACAACGGGCGCCGCCGGCATATTTGATACAGCCGGAGTCGATATTCACGGGTTCGTCTCCCAGGGGTATCTCCTGAGCGATGAAAACAACTTTCTGGCCGATACGGTGGAGGGTACGTTTCAGTTCAATGAACTGGGCATCAACTTCAGCAAGGAGCTGACGGAGAGTCTTCGGATCGGCGTTCAGCTCTTTGCCCGGGATTTCGGCGACGTCGGCGATAACGATGTGGTGATAGACTGGGCATACGGCGATTACCACTGGCGGGATTGGGCCGGTATCCGTGTCGGGATCATGAGGCTGGCCCACGGGTTCTACAACGAAACCCGGGACATCGATATGCTCCGTACCAGCATCCTGCTCCCACAGTCCATCTACCTGGAAAGCCGCCGGGACGCCTTTACCCGGATTCAGGGCGCCGGGGTTTACGGTGAAATCCCTTTGGGTCTCGCAGGCAGCCTTTCCTATCAAGCTGCAATCGGTGCCAGCAATCTTCCGGAGGACGGCGGAGTCGCAAGGGAGGTGGAAAATAGCGGGGTATTCGAGGTGGAAGACATTGACAACAGGATCGGCTACAACGGCAGCCTCCAATGGCGTTTGCCGGTGGAGGGCCTGCGAATCGGCGTCACCGGACTCCGAGGGACGGATCTCGAACTCACTCTGCGAACAACGGTCCCGCTCAGTCCGGAGATACCGGCCGGCATCGGTGTGACCCACAAGATCGATTTCTGGGCGGAGGTCTTTAGCGCGGAGTACATGTCGGAGAAGCTGACCCTGGCCGCGGAATATATGGTTAGCAAGACCACGGACAACTTCGTCGGCATCAGGCCCATCGACAGCGAAAAGTCGGAAGGTTACTACTTGAATGCCGCCTACCGGCTGACAGACCGCCTCCAGATCGGTGCCTACTATTCCGAATTCTATCCGGACAAAGACGACAAGGACGGGGATCGTTTTACACGGGGGGAACGACCGGATCACAAGGCATGGCAAAAGGATCTCGCGGTGTCGGTGAGGTTCGATGTGACCGACGACTGGATCGTGAAGCTGGAGGGGCATCGGATGAATGGCACCGGGCTCCTGCTCGATTCGGACAATCCCGAAGGGCTGGAGGAAGACTGGTACCTGTTCGCCGCCAAAGTTAGCTTCAGCTTTTGACTGGGCCACGATCCTCCTCCGGGTCGGCGTACCGCTCCGAGATCTCGATGAACCGGTCCTCCAGGGCGACGAACGCATCCACCACATCGGGATCGAAATGGGTCCCCCTGCCGGACAGAATGATCGATTTGGCCATTTCATGGGTATATGCGGGTTTATAGACCCGCTTGGTCCGCAGCGCGTCATACACGTCGGCCACCGCCATCAGACGGCCCGCCAGGGGGATTTCGTCTCCGGCCAGGCCCTGGGGATACCCCTCGCCCCCCCACTGCTCATGGTGCGCGTAGACCGCGTCCTGGGCGAACCGGAAGTAGGGGGAGGCCAGAGGCGAGCCCAGTCGCTCCTCGGCCCGGCGCAGGGCGTCCCGGCCGTAATCGGTGTGCCGCTTCATGATCTCGAACTCCTCCTCCGTCAGCTTCTCGGGCTTCAGCAGGATCCGGTCCGGAATGCCCACCTTCCCGATATCGTGAAGCGGCGCGCTTTTGTAGAGATAGACGATGGTCTCCCGGGTCAGGGAGGCCGCGTGGCCGCACCGTGTGCGGCTCAGGTATTCGGCCAGGCTCCGCACGTACTCCTGGGTCCGGACCAGGTGGTTTCCGGTCTCGTTGTCCCGGGTCTCCGCCAGGGAGGCGAGGCTGTGGAGGGTCAGTTCCTGGGCTTCCAGGAGCATCTGCGTCTGTTCCCGGTTCTTGATCTCCTCCCGGATGAACTTGATGAGGGTCAAAATCGAGAAGTTGCTGATCATGGCGATCACGGGGAACTGGGGGGAGAGAAAAAGCCCGCCGTGGGAGAGCAGACCCAGGCTCCCTTGCCACATCCCCAGGCCGGTCAGTCCGATCAGAAGAAAGCCGGCCATGGATCTCCTCCAGAGCAGGAGGGCGGTGGAGAAGAGACCGGCGGCGAGCACGGCCGACGCTTCGGCCCAGGCCCCCCACCAGGGACGGGAGACGAAATCTCTCTTGAGCATGTTCTGGGCGACGGTGGCGTGGAGTTCAATGCCCGGAACCAGCGGGTGGAGCGGCGTGGGATGGGCGTCCGAAAGGGCCGGCGCCGAAGAGCCGACAAAGACCATCCGGCCCTTCAGGACCGTCGGGTCGACACGTCCCCTGAGAATGTCCGAAGCCGGAATGTAGGTGAAGAACCGCGGACCGGAATAGTATCGAATCAGCAGATGCCCCTCCCTGTCCAGGGGAATCCGGACCTGTTCGCCACCGATCACCATGCGAAGCGATTCCGGTATACCCCGTGTTACCTCGAGAATCAAATTGCCGGCACCGGTGGCCTGGATGAAAGTGGCCAAGGCGAGTCCGGGATAGAACCGGCCTTGATACCCGATCACCATCCCGATCTTCCGCAGGACGCCGTCTTCGTCCGGAGAGGCGTTGATGAATCCCGAGGCGGTGGCGGCCTCGCAGAAACGGTCGAGATTCGGCGTCACATCCCGGGCGCGGGGAAGGCTCAACTCCCAGTTTCCCCCTCCGTTCGCGGCGGACACTGTCAGGTTGAGCGGATGGAGGTCGCATGCGCCCTTATAGGGAATGGGCTTGGGAGTGTAGAAGAAGGGATATCCCAGAACGAAGGGGCCGCTTTTCAGGATATCCGCGAAGATGATGTCGTTATTCCGGTAATTGTCCGGAACGCCGATGATATGGACGTCGGCGCGAACCTCACGGGAGAGATCCCGTTCCAGAATATGGACGGAGGTCCGGTCCGATTCCGCGAACACGATGTCCAGGCCCACCGCCCCCGCCTCCATGTCCTGGATCCGCATCAGCAGGCGGGCAACGGTATACCGCGGCCAGGGCCACTGACCGATTTCGGCCAGGCTCTTTTCGTCGATATCGACGATCACCGGCATCCCGGGGGCCAGGGGCGCCGGGAGCCGATGGTGCATCACATCATAGATCTTATGGTTGACAAGGCGTAGAAGATCCGGCGGAGACAGGCAAAGGGACGCCCAGAACAGGGTGGAGATCAGGCTGATGGCGACCAGTCCCCGGTGGCGCAGGATGATCCGATTGAGAACCGGCCGATGCCATGGAGCCTGTCCGTCGCCCCCCTTCGGATCGCATGGTTCCGCCACCGCGCTATCGGACGGTGACTTCGACCCGTCGGTTTCTGGGCTCCGGAACATCGTCATCCGTGGGAATGAGCGGGTTTCCTTCCCCATGGGAGGTGGTGGAGATGATGTCCGTCGGAACCCCCGCTTCCATCAGGATCTGGTGGACCGCTTCGGCCCGTTCCAGGGAAAGTTCCCAGTTGAGTTCCTCGGAGCCCTTCCGATCCGAGTGGCCGACCACGGAGATGTCCCTGGAGTCCCGGTCCCGAATGGTCTCCAGGATCTTCGACACCTTTTGCCGGCTCTCGGGTGTCAGCTCGGCGGTTCCGGATACGAAGAAGAGCGTGAAGATCTTCGGAGGCGCCGGTTCGATGGCCATGGCGTCGCCGAACCAGCGCCGGATCTCCTTGTTCGACACCGGCCTTGGAGCGGAAGGGGGAGTCTGTGGATCCGAGATAAAGATGCCCCGCCCCTCTTCTTCCAGGGTTCGGGTGCCTTTTTCATTGCTAACCGTAATGGCGCCGACTTTCCCCTCTGGATCGGGCATCAGTACAAAGACGTTCCCGGCCGGCGCACAGGAGATCAGAAAAAGGGTCCCCAAGAGCCATGAGATCACCCGGATTCTTCCGCGGCGGGACGATTTCATGACGGGCCTCCCACCTTTACGCAGAACCGGGTTCCACGGATGCCGACCGTCCCCACCGGTGTCTCGATTCTGGCCGATTCCGGTGAAAGCTTGCCGATCAAGCCGGATAGGAAGGAGAAGGTCCCCTTGACCATTCTCGCCACCAGGGAAAACCGCTTTTCCCTCGGTTCAAAGACAAATTCGTCCAGAACCAGTTCACTTTCCGGCCCCAGGGACAACAGGGTGTTGTCCTGGAGGACGATGCCCATGGCCCCTTCGGCCCCGGTTCGGAGAACATCCCCCGGAAACAGCCGTGTACCCGGTTCGGCGGAGATCTCTTCTTCCCCCCGCAGGATCCACCCCGGAGGCCGGATCGTTTTGACGCTGCCGGCCGGGTCCGAGGCCCGCGCGGACTCCGGGAGACCAGGGAGTGAGATCAGGATGAACACGCTCAAGACAACCCCCATGATGCGAACGCCGATCATTGGATCTCCTTTGGTTTTCATCGGTTCCTTCGATTGATTGCATCAACGGTCGAAAACGATCGATCCAATCTGAGTCATCATACCGATCCGGAATATTTTTACAAGCCGGAATCGCGCGCACCGGGGTAACCGATCCGATCAGAAAGCGATGGCCCGAGATCAGACCGACCGTCACGTCGATCACGATAGCGGGCGTGAAAGGTGTTTGAAAGCAAAATAGACCTATCGGAGGGTCTCGGGCGAGTGGTGTTATGTGAATAAACGGCCCATGATGTCCCGAATGTGATGAAATCGAAATGGCTTTCTCAGGTATGCAAACGCTCCTGCGTCCATTGCTTCCTTCCGGGTCTGATCACATCCATGCCCCGTGATGATGATCACCGGGAGATCCGGGCGGATTCGCCTGGAATTTTTCAGGAATTCGATCCCATCCATCCCGGGCATCCGGATATCGGCGAATGCGGCCCCGTAGCTTGTTTTTTGAAGGGCCAGGAGGCCCGACTTACCGTCCCCGGCATTCTCCGTCTGGAAATGGAGCAGGGTTAGAAACTCCAGGAGTACATCGCGGACAATGGGTTCATCGTCAACAATCAGGATTTTTCTGTGCATCGGCTTCTCCGTCGGGTTCTGTTCCTTGATCGGATGGATCTTTCGGCAGGGAGATGGTAAATTCCGTGCCTTCACCTTCCGCTGAAACGAAGGCGATATGGCCGTCACATTCTTCGATGATCGACTTGGATATCGATAACCCGAGGCCGGTCCCCCGGTCCGGATCCTTGGTGGTAAAGAACGGGTCGAATATCCTGAACATATGCTTTTCCGGAATCCCATTTCCGTTATCCCGGATGTTCAGCTCCACCCTGTCGCGGGCGCCGGATCTTTCCTCACGGGTCGAAAGGACGATCCTCGGCAAAAACAAGTCCTTTTCCGCCGCCATCCGCTCTTCCAACGCATCGCGCGCATTGGTGAGAAGGTTCAGCAACACTTCCTCCAAGGAAAAGGGGTTGACCCGGACGGGGAGAGGATTCGGCGCGGTCTGCAAAACCAGCCGAATCCCCCGGGATTGAAGCTGTGTTTTCACCAAATGAAGACTCGAACGCACAATACGGTTCAAGTCGACGATTTGGGTTTCCCGGAGTCCGGCCTCCCGGGCGAACCGGCGGACATGGTCGATGATGTGAACCATCCGATCGATCTGTTCAAGGATGACCTGCAAGCGTTCCGCCGTTTTCGCGGGTTCCAGCGAACGCTGCTGTTCGGACTGCATCAAAAGGATTTCGGCGATTCCCGATATCCCCGCCAGGGGTTGGTTCAACTCATGGGCGATGCCCGCGGCCATTTCCCCCAGGGACCGAAGCCGGTCGGAGCGCATTTGAAGGGTCCGCTGCTTTTCCAGTTCGATTTCCGCCTGTCGCCGAAGCTTGATTTCTCCTCTCAGCTGCCGGTTCTTCTTTGCCAGCAAAGCCTGTTGCCGTTCGGATTCATCGAACCTTGCCTGGAGAACGATACTCCGGGAATTGAATCGGAGCAGAAGCACGACCCCGAGCAGAATGACGGCCGAGAGAGATCCCGTCCCCCATAGAAGCTGCCGGGGGGAGCGGGCGTATTCGATTTCGCCGCTACGGCGACGCCCATGGACTGGGTCGGGGAAACCGGGCCGATGGCTCTGATCTTCCCCGGCCAGGTCTGGAGGGCGACCAGGGCGTCCGGAATGTCCAACAGCGTGGTGTCGGCCTCGCCCCGAATGACGGCCGGCGCGAGTTCGCCGAGGTTTTCACTGGCCGTGTACAGCCGTATCTCGACACCGGTCTCCTCCAACCGGTACAGCTCCGGGTCAAGGCATGTATTTTCCATGGCGAGGATGGAACGTCCTTCGAGCAGGCGCCTCACCTGTCGGATGTCGCTGTCGAAATCACCGCTGGGTGAGATGGGTTTGACCGGGGAATCGGCCCGGGCCATCAACCAGACGCCGGTGGGAAAGGTCGGCAGGGAATAGGTCACCACCCTTTCCCTCCAGTGAAGAATGGTCAGTCCATTGGCCAGAATGTCCCCTTTGATCTCCGTTTTTCCCGTTGGTTGAACGCCGTCGCCATCCGGACGGACCTGTGTTCCCGTCAAATCGCCCAGCGCTCTGCTCCACCGGGTCGGAACCCATTGGTAGGCGACGCCGATATGGCGGGCGAAAAGCCGCATCAACTCCACATCCAGCCCTTTCACTTCTCCATTTTCCAAATAGACGAAATGGGCGTACGGAACCCCGAGATGGTGGATGGCGCCCCGGTTTCTGATCTCCTGAAGACCTCCGGCGAAAGAGAGCGTTCCATCCCCTCCTGTTCCGAAGAAAAGGAGAATGAGCGTCAATAAAAAAGAACACCATGCGAACTTCCCTTCCATGATCTCATCCTTTCACCGGATGGTTTCCGGGAAAAAGGGGTTACGGCCATCGTATCCGTCGATGCCGTTCCAGAGCGCCTGAAGAAAACCATCAGAGGCCGAAATCTCACAGATCCCATCAACCGGCGTACCGCACCTCCGCGATGGCTTTTCTCGCCCTGTTCCGGATCTTCTTGGGGGGACGCGATTTCTGCTCCGATTTCCCGTTGAACAGGGCGGACAGGCGATGGACCACATCCATCAAGAGGGTCGCGTGTTTGGCAAGCTCCTGGGCGGTGCCCGAGGATTCCTCCGCCCGTACCGCCGCGTTCTGGGCGATCTCTTCGATCTGATGGACCGCGCGGCTGATCTCTTCGATGCCGGCGGACTGCTCTTTGGAGGAAGCGAAGATCTGTTCCGAAATCTCCCCCAATCTCTGGGAAACCTCGATGTTTTTCTGAAATCTCTCCGTGGTGGCGGTGACCAGTCCGCCTCCGCGGTGCACCGCATTCGCGGTCCTTTCGATCAACAGATTGGTCTTTTCGGCCGCGGCGGTGGTTCGACCCGCCAGGGTCCGCACTTCCTCCGCCACCACGCCGAACCCCATCCCCGCCTCTCCGGCCCGGGCGGCCTCGATGGCGGCATTGAGGGCCAGAAGATTGGTCTGGAAGGCGATATCATTGATGAGTTTGATGATCTCCTTTGTCTCCTCGCTGGAATCCTCGATCTCGGCCATGGCGGTCTTCATCTCCTCCATATGCTGGCTGACCCGCCGGATGGTCTCGATGGCCGCCGTTGCGATCTCCGCGGCCTCCTCGGCATGGGATCGGTTCTGCCGGGTCATGGCCTGGATCTCCGTCAGGGAGGCCGATGTCTCCTCGATGCTGGCCGCCTGCTCCGAAGCCCCGTCGGCGGTGATCCGGCTGACGGTGGAGATCTCCCCCGAGGACCGCGCCAGGGAACGGCTGATCTTTTGAAGGTCGAGAACGGCACCGTGGACGGGGTGAATGATCGTTTTCCGGGAAACCCGGTAGAGGAGAACCGAGGAAATCACCAGTACCGTCAAAAAGAGAATCAATTGCTGCTTCCGCTGCCGGTCGAAGTCTTCCTGCGTGGTGCGAATGTTCCGGTTCAAGTCCTTTGAAAGGTTTTCGATCAGGGCGGTGAACCGGACCATCAGGGTCTCCTTGATCGTAGCCAGGTCCGCCGCCGCGTCCATCTCTTTTTCCGTCATGCTGTCCTGGTTCGCATCGGAGAGCCGGCCATAGATCTGCTCCCCTCCCCGGGTATAGTTCTCGAGATCGCTTCGGATTTGCTCGATCTCCTTTCCTCGGGATCGGTCGATTCCTTCCAGCGACGCGATCTGGCCGAGCAACTCCAGGGCTTTCCCGGCCGCTGTCTCCGCGTGGATGATATTTTCCGGGGAACCGCTCAGCACGGCATCTTCATAAAGCGCCACCTGATGCTGATGGTGGGTTCGCGCCTCCCGGACCCATATGGCGGCCGGAAACTCGGATCCCGATATTCTTTTGAATTCCCCCTGGACCCGATGGGAGATGACGTGGCTCTGCACCATCGAGATGCCGTAGCCGGCAGCCAAGGCGCTCGCACTGAGCAGAATCTTCTGAAATATGGACAGACGAAATTTGGACATGTTTTCCCTCGCGTTTCCAATGAACGACCGGTATCTCGGTTTTCCTGGTTCATCCCATCGGGCGGTACGTCGCGGTTTCTCCGGGCTGACACAATGGGCGATTTCCAACCTTTACGGAGGCATATTGCAAATTAAATGCCATTTTATCTTAATCGATTCTCCTTCCTGGGCCGAACGTGTAGAGAGCCATTTTTTGCCTATCTGTCCGTTAAATGATCGTCGACCTCCGGTTCATTCGAAGGCGCGGTCCTCTCCGGGTTTTCCGGGGGGACGGGGTGCCAAAGATCCTGGAGCGCTTCGAATCCACCATTACAGGAAAGCGATTCCTGCCTTTGGGGAAAAGCCGTCTCAGGTACCGGTCCCGGAATCGGCTAGGAGAAGGTCCGATACGGTTCTGGCGATGGTGATCCGGTTGACCGGTTTCATCAGGAAGCGTGAAATGCTGAAATGGATCGCCGTCTCCTTGGTGATCTGATCGCTGAAGCCCGTACAAAGGATGATGGGGATGGTGGGGTTGATTTCCCGGATGTGAGCGGACAACTGGATTCCCGACATTCCCGGCATGGACTGATCGGTCAATACCAGATCATATCCGGCGGGGTTTTCCCGGAAGATATCGAGGGCATCGGCGCCGTTTGAGAAGGAGGAGACCTGGTATCCCAGAAGCTCCAGATGCTCTTGGATGGCATTCAGGAAGTAGGGCTCATCGTCGACCAGCAGAATTCGTTCCTGCCTGCCGAGGGGAATATCGCCGACATCCGGATCCCCTTGGCACGGCCCACTCCGGCCGGCGGGAAAGAATACGGTGAAGGCGGTCCCAAGCCCTGGCGAACTCTCCACCTCGAGCAATCCCTTCAGGCTCTTGACGATGCCCAGGGTCACCGACAGCCCGAGCCCTGTTCCTTCCCCGACCTTTTTGGTGGTGAAATAGGGGTCGAAGATCCGGTCGATGATATTCCGGGGGATTCCGTGGCCGGTATCGGTCACGGTCAATTTCAGATAGGGTCCGGGGGTGATGCGTGAGCCGTGTGCCTCACGGGGGGCTTCCAGTACGTGGTTTTCGAGACCGATGCGCAGTTCTCCGCCGGTCTCCCGCATGGCATGGTAGGCATTGGTGCACAGGTTCATGACCACCTGATGAGTCCGGGTGGCGTCGCCCATGACCATCCCCGTGTCCACGGAGATCGATTCCGATATTTGTATCGTAGCGGGCAGGGTGGCGCGAAGCAGTTTCACCGCCTCCTTGACCACCAGGCGTATACCGACCGGACAGTGGTCTCCGTCATCCTCCCGGCTGAACTGCAGAATCTGCCGGATGATCTCCCGCGCGCGGTTTCCTCCCTCCAGAATCCGGTCGAGGTAGTCCGCCAGCGCCGGGGTTCCCTCGGAATACTTGCAATGGATCAGCTCGGCGTATCCGATCATTCCCGCCAGGATATTGTTGAAGTCATGGGCGATCCCCCCGGCAAGGGTGCCGATGGCCTCCAGTTTCTGGCTCTGCTGGAGCTGCTTTTCCAGTTTGGCCTTTTCCGAAGCCAGCGTTTTTTCCCTGCTGGTGTCCTTGAGGAAAACCCCCACGGCCACGGGCCGGCTCTCCCGGTCCGTCATGAGCCAGGCCCGAAGGCTCGCCGGCTTCCGGTCGCCGGTGCTGTTGATGTACTCGATCTCGAAGGGGATATCCGGAGCGATCCCCCTTTCGAAGTGCCCGAGGGCCGTCTCGACCTTCGGATGGTGCTCGGGCGGAATGAACCGGTTGAACTCCCGGTCCAGCAATTCTTCCCGGGAATACCGCGACATGTTCAGCAGGCTTTTGTTGACATCCAACACCCTGCCGTTCAGAGCGACGATGGCCACGCCGTCCGGGCTGGAGTTGAAGAACGACCGGAACCGGAACTCGCTCTCCCTGAGGGAATGCTCAATGCGCTTGGCCTCGGAGATGTCCCGGATGGTTTCGATGGCGCCGGCGAACCGTCCGGAGTCGTCGAACAGCGGGCAGGCGGCGTTCCAGAAACACGCGTCGTCGGGTCGAAACGGCGGATTCCGGGTTTCGGAGATGAGGGTGCCGCCCTTTCGGCGCACATAGATGTACCGTCTCGCGGTCTCCTCATTCCAGGTCTGGACCAGATCGATCAAAACGGGGCGTCTTTCGCCGTAGAAGGGGATCGCATATTCGAAGTCCCCTTTGCCCAGCATCTCGGCTGCAGAAACCCCGGTGAGTTCCTCCAAGGCCCGATTCCAGGCGATCACCCGGTTTTCCACATCGACCACAAAGGTGGGGTCGGGAAGGAAATTGATGATCTGAGCCATTCGCCGCTGGGAGTGTCGGAGGGCCTCCTCGGCGCGCTTCCGGGCCGTCATGTCCAGGATAAAGCCCTCGAAGGCGGCTTCCCCCCCGAGGGTTGTGTTCCTGGCGCTCAGGCTCCCCCAGATCTCCCCCCCATCCCGGTGCCGGTATCGGACCTCGGCATTGATGACGGCGCCTTCGGCCAGGGCGTTTTTGATCAGGTCGGCTCGGTCCGCTGGGTCGACGTAGAGGTCGGTGAAGGAATCGATCTCTGTGAGGAGGTCTTCCGGAGATTCGAAACCGAAAATCTCGGCCAGCTTCGGGTTGGCCAGGAGAATACGGCCATCCAGCGTCGCCTGGTAGATTCCCACGGGGGCGAAGTGGATGATGTCCCGCCACTGCTGTTCCCTCTCCTGGAGAGTGGAAGCCAACCGCTCCCGTTCGCGGATCTCCTCCTTGAGGCTCTCGTTCATCCCTTCCAGGGACTTTTCCCGGTGGTCGATTCGCTCCGCCATTTCCGTGAACTTCTCCATGATCTCCAGAGTCTCCTTGTGGCGAAAGGTCCCTTCCCGGGAGGAGGGCCTTCCGTTCATGAGTTCGTCCATTCGACCCATGAGATCGCGCATCGGTCTGCGGAAAAAGCGAGAGACAAAGGCCCGGGTGACATAAATGATCCCCACGAGGGTCACCAGGAGGGTCGCCAGACTCCCCCAGAAGCGATCGAGCAGGGCGGATCGGCTGGACGCCCGTGTCAGCCGCAGGGTCAAGGTCCCCACGGGACGTTCTTCCCAGAAGATCGGCACTTCCCGGAGCATTTGCGGGGCACCGTTTCTTCCGGAGGTCCATTCGTCGAAAACAGCCTCACGCCGTGCATTGATGATTCGAATGGCGGAGATCATCTCATTTTTCATCATCGATTCCGCGATTTTTTCCGCGGTCTCGTAGTCGAAATTCCACAATGGTTTGCTCAGGCTATCCTGGAGGAATCCGAC
This sequence comes from uncultured Desulfobacteraceae bacterium, assembly GCA_964431545.1. GTDB lineage: Bacteria > Desulfobacterota > Desulfobacteria > Desulfobacterales > JAABSP01 > CAYSLC01. The sequence continues at coordinate 37,688 of CAYSLC010000024.1, forward strand.
ATACTCCTCCGACTTGACGGAAAATTCTTTTACGGTTTCCCGGTAGTGGAGCCAGAAGTGGGTGGCGGTGACGAGGACGGTGGAGGCGGTCACAATGACCGCCAGACCGATGATCAAATCCCCGGCAAGGGTTTTTCGGCCGCCTTGATTCATGCCTCGTTCTCCTTGTTCCGGTATGGACGGTCCGTCAGAAGTATTTTTCGAGATAGCGCAGAAGCAATCCGTTCCGGACGATCTCTTTTAGAAGCCGATCGATCTCTTCGGATCGTTCCACAAGCCGTGAGGCCCGGGAGATGCCCACGTACAGATCGGTGTGCTGATCGGGTTGGTAACGGGCCCGTTCGACCTTCTCCCGCAGTCCGAGATTGGCGATGTCGTAGGCCACGTTGGCGTCGGTGCCGATGATCACAAACAGATGCCCCGCCGCCAGCATCCGGAGAAGCTGCCTTTCGGTGGAGACACCATATTTGTTCAGTCGTGTGTCCGAATCAAATGGCTCGAAATAGGCGGACCGGAGGGAATATCCGATGGTGAACGGGGCGAGATCCTCGTAAGTCCGGATACGGTCCGCGTCGCCCTTTCTCACATAAAAGACGGGCGAGACCGTGTGGTAGGGGACCTCCGCGTACCGGATGTATCGGGCCCGTTTTTCGGTATGAGCGAGGCCCGTAATGAGATCGGCTTCGCCTGTCCGCATGAATTCGAGACACCGGGCCCAGGGCATGCGGCGGATTGTATAGGGTACCCCGAGACGCCTGGAGAGCATCTCCAGAAGGTCGATGTCGATGCCCGTCACGTCTTGGCTCCGGCCCGGATCCGCGATCCGGAAAGGGGGCCAGATCTCGGTGACGAC
>CAYSLC010000025.1:0-37317 GCA_964431545.1 uncultured Desulfobacteraceae bacterium
TCAAAGGCGAACTCTTTATTATCCTACTTGTCAAACTGATGTCAAGAAGTTTTTTTAGCGGGCATCAAGAACATCATCCCCGCCCACAGCGCTCATGACAAGAAAGAATATATATAGATTCACCGCCGCTGTCAAGAAAAAAAACAAATCGATTTCAAACGGCGGTCGTTTCCCGGGCGTCTTGTGAAAAATTGATATGATCCTAAACCGTTATACATCCTTTACGGATCGATCACGATCTTGTGGTACCGCTTTTTCCCCGCCCGGAGCAGGATGGACCCCTGGTCGATCTCCCTTTCCGTCACCTGGAAATCGATGGAATCGATCCGTCGCCCATTGACATAGGCCCCTCCTTGATCGATCAACCGCCGGGCCGCCCCGCTCGAAACGGCCAGTCCCGCTTCCTGGAACAATCGAAAGACCGGAACGCCCGCTTCGAACTGTTCCCGGCTCATCGTCGAACTCGGCACCGAATCCGCCTCTCCCCCGGCCGCGGCCGCCCTCGGTATGGTGCTCGAGGGGAGGATCCCGTCCCCGATGGATCGACGGCCGAACATGGCGGAGGCGGCGTGGAAAGCGCCCATGGCCGCTTCCGGGCCATGGGCCAGGCGGGTGGCCTCGAACGCCAGGATCGATTTCGCATCGTTGAGTGCCGCATCTTTCAACCGGGAAACCGCGTCGATCTCCGCCATGGACAGAAAGGTAAACAGGGCCAGGAACCGCCCTACATCCCTGTCATCCGTATTGACCCAGTACTGGTAGTAATCGTAAGGGCTTGTCCTCTCCGGGTCGAGCCAGACGGCCCCCTCCGCGGTCTTGCCCATTTTGGCGCCACCGCTGGTGGTGATCAGGGGAAAGGTGACGCCGAAAACCGATTCCTGCCGCATTCTCCGAACCAGATCCACACCAGCGACGATGTTCCCCCATTGATCGCTGCCCCCCATCTGAAGCCTGCATCCGTACCGATCGAACAGGACCAGGAAATCATAGGACTGCAAAATCATGTAGTTGAATTCAATAAAACTCAGCCCCTCCTCGGAATCGAGCCGCATCCGATAGCTTTCCGCTTTGACCATCCGATTGACGCTGAAATGGCGGCCGATATCCCTGAGAAACGGAATGTATCCGAGACCGACCAGCCAGTCGGCGTTGTTCAGCATGAGGGCGCGGCCGTCGGAAAAGTCGATGAAACGGGACAACTGTCGCTTGATGCCGAGGACGTTTTGCGCCACCATCTCCTCGGTGAGCATTCGCCGCATCTCCGTCTTCCCGCTGGGGTCTCCCACAAGCCCCGTTCCCCCCCCGACCAGAGCGATCGGTCGATGTCCGTGGCGCTGCATGTGCGCCAGGGCCATGATGGGCACGAGGCTGCCGACGTGAAGGCTGGAAGCGGTCGGATCGAAGCCGATATACCCGGTGATGTTCCCCTGTTCGAGCAGCCCCGTCAATTCCGCTTCGTGGGTGGTCTGCTCAATGAATCCGCGCCGCCGGAGAACATCGATCACATTCATGCCCGACTCCTGACTATTTGTTTGCATATTCCACCGCCCTGGTCTCCCGGATCACCAGGACTTTGATCTGCCCCGGAAACGTCAGGGATTCCTCGATCTTCTTGGCAATCTCCCGGCTCACCAGGATGGCCTCCTCGTCCGAGACGCTCCCGCTGTCCACGAGGACCCGCATCTCCCGTCCCGCCTGTATGGCGTAGGAGTTGACCACCCCCTTGAAAGAGTTTGCGATGTTTTCGAGGTCCTCGAGTCTCTTGATATAGTTTTCGAGCAGCTCCTTTCGCGCTCCCGGCCTCGCCCCCGAGAGCCCGTCCGCCGCCTGGACCAGGAAATCATAGACCGAGGCGAGGGGGACATCTTCGTGGTGGGAGGCGAGAGCCTGAACCACCTTGGGGGACTCGCCGAATTTTTTGGCGAGCTTTGAGCCGATCAAGGCATGGGGGCCCTCCACCTCATGGTCGACCGCCTTTCCGATGTCGTGAAGCAACCCCATCCGTTTGGCCAGCTTCTGGTTCAGGCCCAACTCCGCGGCCATGATGCCGCAGAGGAACCCGACCTCCACCGAATGCTGAAGAACATTCTGAGCATAGCTCGTCCTGAACTTCAGACGGCCGATATATTTGACAAGCTCATTGTGGATGCCGTGAACCCCCAGGTCGAAGGCGGCCTGCTCGCCGGTCTCCTTGATCACCGTTTCCACTTCCTGGCTCACCTTCTTCACCACATCCTCGATGCGGGCCGGATGGATTCTGCCGTCGGATATCAGCCGCATCAACGACAGCCGGGCAATTTCACGGCGGACGGGATTGAATCCGGAGAGGATGACGGCTTCAGGGGTGTCGTCAATAATGAGGTCGATCCCCGTGGAGGCTTCCAATGCCCGGATATTCCGCCCCTCCCGTCCGATGATCCGTCCCTTCATCTCATCATTGGGAAGCTGGACCACGGAGACGGTCCTCTCGGCCACAAAATCCCCCGCGTACCGCTGGACCGCCGTGGCGATGATCCTCTTGGCCTTCTTGTCCGCCTCCTCCTTGGCCTCATTTTCGATCCGCTTGATCAGCTTGGCGCCCTCATACCGGGCCTCGTTCTCCATGGCGCGAATCAGAAGCTCCTTGGCCTGCTCCGCGGTGAGCCCGGAGATCTTTTCAAGCTGCGTTTTCTGTTCCTCAATCAGCTCGTTGTACCGGGCCTCGTTCTGCTCCACATCCGTCTCACGCTTCGACAGCGTCTTTTCCAGTTTGGCAAGATCACGGTCTTTTCTCTCGATCTGTTCGTGTTTGCGGTCGAGATTCTCCTCTTTCTGGATCAACCGCTGCTCCTGCTTCTTCAGTTCGGCCTTTGTGTCCCTGGTTTCCGCGTCGAAATCGCTCTTCATCTTGAAAAGCTTGTCTTTGGCCTCCAGCTTGGCCTCTTTCAGCAGCGTTTCAGCTCTTCTCTTGGCGTCTTCGACAATTCTCAGCGCTTCATCCTCGGAAGCCTTCACCTTCTGGGATGAAATTTTTTCCTTCATCCAGTAGGCGGCCCCGAAACCGACGCCGATTCCGACGATCATCAACAGAACGCTAAACTCGTTCATCATCCGTCTCCCCCCTGGTGTTTCGTACCCGCAATCCGTCCTTGTACGTCGCTGTCACCAGGCATACCTGATCTGATTGTTCTCATAAATTTTGGAAAAGTTCGATCCGCCCCACATCGTTGATACAGGAACAAAAGCCGATCTCTGTTCCGGGTCATCGGAAACCGCAAACGGACGGCGTGGTCGTGGGGCTACAATGGGATGGTATCTTGGCGAGGATTTTGGACGAGCGAAAGGTGTGAGCAGGAGAAAGTCCCCCACCTAAGTGCCGTGTTGGTAAGGTCTTTGAACCTATAGTTCAAAGTGGGCGCCCTATCGCTTCTTCAGGCTTTCCTGTTCAAGCAGGACTTGCGCACCGAAGCGAGTGAGGGCCCCCGTTTTTCATCAGTGTTGGGACAAAGAGCATCTTCCAATCACGAACACGGCAGGGGCACTTTCAAGGTACAACATATCCGTCAGACGATCAAGCCCTTTTCAGCCTTCTCCCATGGGCCTGATCCAAAGGAACGTATTTCCATCCATTATTGGAGCCGGACACCCGAAACGGGAATGCAATGGCGGTCTCCTGAAGGGGGAGGTCACCGATTCCGAAAACGGTTCTCCAACCCCCCCCCGTTCGATCCCCGTGTCCATTGCCGATGGTGTCTGTCTCAAACCTTTTTGGCCCTATTTTCCTCATTTATTCGCCAACTTGCGTGCAGAACCCAAGCGTACGATTCCATTGAGTGGCTCACAATATAATCTCATAATTATTTGAAAGTCAAGCGATTTCATGAGGTCTTCGGGATATGTTTCACTCGGAGGGGCGGAGAAAAAACCACCTCCATAACCGCTCCGCGTCCAGAGGAGAACGGCGGAAGGGAGGCCGGAATGTCCGGACCGGGAACCGGACCTCCGAAAAAAAGTGGCCGAAGCCACATGAAAAAAAGGGCGGCCCAATGAAAATCGGGTCGCCCCTTTTCGGGGTCAGCCGCCGAAGCCGACCGAAAACGATCTGGGGTCGGCGGCCGGTGGTTGCTGTCGGTAGGCGAGGAGCCGGCTAGGACCGCCCTGAATCGGCGATTTTCAATCGATGCATGGCCCTTTCGAGGGCCGCCTTGGCCCTGGCGAAGTCCACATCATCCTTCTTTTCCTCCGCCAGTCGCTTCTGTGCCCGATCCAATGCGGATCTGGCCCGCTCGATATCGATGTCCGATCGTTTTTCCGCCGATTCGGCGAGAATGGTGACTTTATCGGGGAGGGCTTCGGCGAACCCGCCGCTGACAAAGACGTACCGCTCGCTCCCTTTGGCGTCCTTAAACCGTACCGTGCCCAGCCGGAGTGTCGTCAAAAAGGGCGTGTGGCCGATCAAGACACCGAATTCTCCCAGACTGCCCGGCGCCACGACGATCTGGGCCTCCTCGCTCACGACGGATTTTTGCGGGGTAACGATTTCTAATTGAATATTTCCAGCCATGGTGGTCTTACCCCCTGTGGTTTATTTTTCCTCGGCCATCTTTCCGGCCTTTTCGACGGCTTCCTCAATGCCTCCGACCATGTAGAACGCTCGCTCGGGCAGATCATCGTGTTTTCCGTCAACAATCTCCTTGAACCCACGGATGGTATCTTCGATTTTGACGTATTTCCCCGACATACCGGTGAAGGTCTCGGCCACATGGAAGGGCTGGGACAGGAACCGCTGGATCCTTCGGGCCCGGGCCACCGTTACCTTGTCTTCGTCGGAGAGTTCCTCCATCCCCAGAATGGCGATGATATCCTGGAGTTCCTTATACTTCTGGAGGATCTGCTGGACCTGCCGGGCGACGCCGTAATGTTCCTCGCCGATGACGTTGGCGTCGAGGATCCGGGAGGTGGAGTCCAGCGGGTCGACCGCCGGATAGATCCCAAGCTCCGCGATCTGACGGGAGAGAACCACGGTACCGTCCAGGTGGGCGAAGGTGGTGGCGGGGGCGGGGTCGGTCAGGTCGTCCGCGGGGACGTAGACGCATTGGACCGCAGTGATCGAGCCTTTATCGGTGGAGGTGATCCGCTCCTGGAGTTCCCCGAGGTCGACGGCCAGTGTGGGCTGGTATCCCACGGCGGATGGCATCCGGCCGAGAAGGGCGGAAACCTCGGAACCGGCCTGGGTGAACCGGAAAATGTTATCGATGAAGATCAGCACGTCCTGGCCTTCCTCGTCCCTGAAGTATTCCGCCGCGGTGAGGGCGGAGAGGGCGACCCGGGCCCGGGCTCCCGGCGGTTCCGTCATCTGGCCATAGATGAGCGCGGCCTTGGGAAGAACGCCGGAATCCTTCATCTCGTGGTAGAGGTCGTTCCCCTCGCGGGTCCGCTCCCCCACGCCGGCGAAGACCGAGATACCGCCGTGCTGCATGGCGATATTGTGGACCATCTCCATCATGATGACGGTCTTTCCCACCCCGGCGCCGCCGAACATGCCCATCTTTCCACCACGGGGGAAGGGGACCAAAAGGTCGATCACCTTGACGCCGGTCTCCAGCACCCGGACGGTGGTGTCCTGTTCGGTGAATTTCGGCGCCAGACGATGGATCGGCATGGTCTTCTCTTGGCTGACCGGCCCAAGCCCGTCCACCGGCCTTCCGACGACGTTGAGCACCCGACCCAGTCCCGCCTCGCCGACGGGCATCTGAATCGGAGAGCCCGTATCCTTCACCTTCTGTCCCCGGACCAGACCGTCGGTGACATCCATGGCGATGGTTCTGACGACGTTGTCCCCCAGATGCTGGGCCACCTCGACCACGAGGTTGTCCTCCTCATCGTTGATGGCGGGGTTGGTGATCAGCAACGCGGTAAGAAGAATCGGCAGTTTCCCCTGCTCGAACTCGACATCGACGACAGGTCCCATCACCTGCTTGACGACTCCTATATTCTCAGCCATTTAACGACCTCCTGTAAGTATTCTCTGATAAAATTATGTGCCGGGTTACCCCTTTAGGGCTTCAGCGCCGCCGACGATGTCCATCAATTCCGCCGTGATCGCGGCTTGTCTCGCCTTGTTGTAGGCCAACGTGAGGTTTTCGATCATGTCGTTGCAGGCCTTCGTGGCGTTGTCCATGGCGGTCATTCGTGCCGCGTGCTCACTGGTGGACGTTTCCAGAAATGCCCTGTACAACTGGACGTAGACGCTTTTCGGAAGCATCTCCCCCAGCAGCTCATCCGGCGACGGCTCGGCAATATGCTCCGCCTGGAAAGGGGCGTTCTCATCCTTTTCCTCCTCCTCTTCCAATTGGGTCTGGGGAATGGGAAGGAGTTGCTGGACCTGCGGTTTCTGCCTGGCCATGCTGACAAATTCGGAGTAGACGACATGGACCTCGTCATAGGTACCATCGAGGAATCCGTTGATCAGCTTTTTTCCGGCAATGGAAGCCGTGCTGAATTCGATCTGGGAGCCGATGACCCCGAGGTACTCATCGACGCAGTTCAGCTTGTTCTTGCGGCACCAGTCCCGCCCCTTCTTGCCGAAGGCGGTGAAGGAGACCTCGACGTTCCGGGATTCTTTCTCCTCCCGAAAGTCGTCCGCCGCGTCGATGAGCGCGGTGTTGAAACCGCCGCAGAGCCCCCGGTCGGACGTACAGAGGACGATGTGGACCCGTTTGATCTCCTCCCGGGGCACGAGCAACGGATTGGCCTCTTCTCCGGCTTTCCCTGCGAGGCTTCCCAATACCTCGCCGAATTTGCTGGCATAAGGACGGAAACTCTCCATGGCGGATTGAGCCCCTCGCAACCTCGAGGCCGCCACCATGTTCATGGCCTTGGTGATCTGCTTGGTCTTTTTGACCGCAGCTATCTTATTTTCAACATCCTTTAATCTTGCCATACAAATCAGCCCTTTTTATTTGATGGTCTCCTTGAACTCGGTCTCATATTCGGTGAGCGCCTTGGTCATCAGCTGATCCAGCTCATCGTCAATGGCCTGCTTTTCCACCAACTGCTTGAAGACCTGCGGATACCGGTCCTCGATGAAGCGATAGAGTCCGGCCTCATAGCTGTCGAGGGCATCCAATGGCAGGTTGTCCAAAAATCCCCTGGTGCCGGCGTACAGGATGCTCACCTGCTTCTCCATGGGCAGCGGTTGATATTGCCGCTGTTTCAGGATTTCCACCAGCCGCGCCCCCCGGGTCAGCTGCCGTTGGGTCGCCTTATCCAGGTCGCTTCCGAATGCCGCGAAAGCTTCAAGCTCCCGATACTGGGCCAGATCCAGCCGGAGGGTACCGGCCACCTGTTTCATGGCCTTGACCTGAGCCGCGCCCCCCACCCGGGAGACGGAGAGTCCCACGTTGATGGCCGGACGGACGCCAGCGAAGAAGAGTCCGGGCTCCAGGTAGATCTGCCCGTCGGTGATGGAGATCACGTTGGTGGGGATGTACGCGGAGACGTCGCCCGCCTGGGTCTCGATGATGGGCAGCGCCGTCAGCGAACCCGCGCCCAGTTCGTCGTTGAGCTTGGCGGCCCGTTCCAGAAGACGGGAGTGGTTGTAGAAGATGTCCCCAGGGAACGCCTCCCGTCCGGGGGGTCTCCGGAGAAGGAGGGAGACCTGGCGGTAGGCGGCCGCCTGTTTGGACAGGTCGTCGTAGACGATCAGGGCGTGCTGGCCCTTGTCCCGGAAATATTCCCCCATGGCGCATCCGGCATACGGGGCGATGTATTGCAGGGTCGCGGGGTCACTGGCGCAGGCGGCGACCACGGTGGTGTACTCCATGGCGCCGTGCTTTTCCAGCACCGATACCACCTGGGCCACGGTCGCCTTCTTCTGCCCGCAGGCCACGTAGATACAATAGACGTCGGTATCTTTCTGGGCGAGGATGGCATCCACCGCGCAGGCCGTCTTTCCGATCTGCCGGTCGCCGATGATCAGCTCCCGCTGTCCGCGTCCCACGGGCGTCATGGCGTCGATGGCCTTCAGGCCGGTATAGCAGGGTTCATGGACGCTCTTCCGGGCGATGACGCCGGGGGCGACCATCTCCACCCGGCTGTATTCCTTGGCGTCGATGGGGCCTTTGCCGTCGATGGGTTCCCCCACGGCGGTCACGACCCTGCCCAGCACCGGTTCCCCCACCGGAACCTGGGCGATCCTTCCGGTACGCTTGACGATGTCCCCTTCCTTGATATGGGTATCCTCGCCCATGATGGCGACACCCACATTGTCCTCCTCGAGGTTGAGAACCAGTCCCATGACACCCCCGGGGAATTCCACGAGTTCGAGGGCCATAACCTTTTCGAGTCCGTAGACCCGGGAGATCCCGTCCCCCACGGAGAGCACCACGCCGGTTTCGCTCAGCTCCACCTTCTTGTCATAATCCGTGATCTGATCTTTGATGATCTGACTAATTTCTTCGGCTCTTAGTTCCATTAGACACTCTCACCCCTTTTTAAAGATTCTCTCATATTGAGCAATTGTGTTTTCACACTGCCATCCAACACAAGGTCCCCTATCCTCGTAACGACACCCCCGATGAGCGAGGGATCCTGTTCAACCTCAAGAATGACGTCTTTTCCGGTCCTCCGTGATAGGGCAGTCCGAATCTTTTCGATGGTTTCGGATGAAAGCTCATTGGCCGAAACCAGGCTGGCTCTTGCAACGCCCTTCAGGTCGTCCGCCAACTGCTGATAGAATTCACTGATGCTGGACAAGAATCCAATGCGCCCCTTATCGAAGAGCAGAAGCAGGAATGATTCCATCACATTGGAAAGTTCCAGCTTTTCGATGATCGCCCGAAGAACCTTTTTCCGGCCGGCCTGATCATACAAGGGATTGCCGATGGTCTGCTCCAGTGTTTTGTTTTCACTGACCAGACTGGCGATACCTTCCAGCTCCTCACGATAGGTTTCCGCCCGGCCGTCCTCCTTGCCGATAAGCAGAAGCGCTTTGGCATAACGTCTTGCAACCGCTAAGTTTTTCATTACGCCACCACCTTCTCTAAGTATTCATCCACTAACCGTTCCTGATCCTCCGTCGTAATTCTCTCCTGGATGATCTCCTCGGCCTTCTGTAACGCCTTTTCAAGAACCTCCGCCTGGAGTCCGGCTTTGATCCGCTCGAACTCGTGCTCGATGTTCCGCTTGGCCTGTTCCTCAAGCTTCTCGGCGGTGTTTTCCGCCTCTTCGATGATCCTCGCCTTGGCTTCCTTGCCCTGTTGGACGTAGTCCTCCACGATCTGCCGGGCCTCCTCGTCCAACTTGTTCAGCCGTTCGTTGTACTTGGCCAGCTCCGCCTCGGCCGCGGTTTTCTGGGCTTCCAGTTCGGCCAATTGTTCCTTGATGCCCTGGACCCTCGATTTCAGCCCCTGTGAGATGGGCTTCCGAAGCAGGAAAAAAAGAGCGATGGCCAGAACCGCGAAGTTCATCACCCGGTAGGTATCCGTGGCCACCCATCCCTTGGGCGCCGCCCCGTGCTCCCCGCCGCCGGAGGCGGCCATGGCCATGCTCCCCGCGCCGAAGAGGAAAAGTACGATCAGTCCGACGGCAAAAAGGCTTCGAATCCGCCGGAAACGGCGCAACTGAAAACAAACCGACCCTTGATCACGCATCAAACAGCCCTCCCCAATATTTTTTCTCCAATATCCTTTGCAAAGGCGTCCACTTCCTTCATGAGCGCGCCCTTGACCTCCTGGGCTTCTCCGGAGATCTTCTCTTTCATTCTGGCCAGTTCTTCCTGGGCCTTTGCGTTGATTCTACCGATGATCTCCTTTTCCTCGGCGGCCGCTTCCTGAAGCAGTTCGTCCTTCTCCTTCAATCCCTTGGTCCGGGCCGCCTTGATCCCCGTGGTAAACTCTTCATCTTTTTCCTGCACGGACTGATTGAAGCTGCTGATATTCTCTTCGAGTTTGTCGACCTTTTCTTTCCTCTGAAGCAGCATGTTCCGGATCGGCCGGTACAGCACAATGTTCAGAATCCATATCAGCAAGATGAAATTGACGATCTGTATCACCACCGAACCGTCCACATTTACCATGATGACCTTCCTCCCGTCCAATCCGTTTCAGGTTAGATCTGCGTGAATGCACAGAAAAAAATGGTTCTTCCTACAAAAAATTTGGGGGTTTGTAACATCAGATTCAACATTTTGTCAAAGGTTTTTTCCGGGGTTCTCTCCGGTGTCGTCCGCCTCAACTTCCCCGTCTCCGCCCTCCCCCCCGGACGCATCGGTCCTCCCCTCGGCGAAGAGGGTCTCGGCCCGCATGCCGCATTTCCCGTTGAACACAGCGCCCGGACTGATCGATATGGTCGGAGCACACATATCCCCCATCACACACCCCGGAGAGAGGACCTCGATCACCTCCGCCGCCGATACGGTACCGTTCACGGTTCCCATGATCCGGGCCCTGCCCACGGTGACGTCCGCGTCGACCACGGCCGTCTCGCCGATAAGGATGGTCCCGCTCTCCCCGAAAATCTTGCCCCGCACCGCTCCATCGATCCGGATGATGCCGTCGAAGCGGACCACCCCTTCGATGGTCGTACCGCGTCCCAACAGGGTGGAGACGGCGCCGGGCTTAATCTTCTTGATCTTTTTCTTCATTCGATTGGTCCTATTCCACCGAGAACCGCCGCATGCTGATGTTGAGAAGAATGCTGACGCAAAGGAGTATGGTGAGGATGGAGGACCCCCCGTAGCTGATGAACGGCAAGGTCACTCCCACAACGGGGAAAAGCCCCATGACCATGCCGATGTTGATCACCACCTGCCAGAAGATCATGGCGGTAACCCCCACGCACAAGATGACGCCGAAGGGCTCCCGGCACTCATAGGCGATGTTCAGCCCCCAGAGAATCAGGATCATCAGCGTCAGGATCAGAAACAGGCACCCGACGAACCCCCACTCCTCCGCATAGACGGAGAAAATGAAATCGGTGTGCTGCTCCGGGAGAAAGGAGAGCACATTCTGGGTCCCCTTGAAAAGCCCCTTGCCCGTCAGCATTCCCGATCCGATGGCGATCTTCGACTGGATGATGTGGTAACCGGTACCGAGGGGGTCCCGGTCGGGGTCGAGGAAGGTGAGGATCCGCTGCTTCTGGTACCCCCTGAGGGAGAACCAGACCAACGGCGTGCTGACCGATGCCAATCCCAGCAGGCAAAGCAGGGTCCGACGTTCGATCTTCACAAAGAAGGTGATGGAGGCGGCGATGAGCAGAACCAGGCCCGCCGTTCCTAGATCCGGCTGTTTCAGGATCAGCAGAAAGGGGATCCCCACCAGGAGAGCCGGCTTGATGAGTTCCCGGAAGGTGAGCCCCCGCACGTCGATGACTTTTGAATAGTACCGGGCCAGGACGATGATTACGGCGATCTTGGCCACCTCGGAGGGTTGGAAGGAGGCCGGGCCGAGATCGATCCACCTTCGGGATCCGCTGACATACCGTCCGAACAGGAGCACCCACATCAACAACACGAGGCAGCCGCCATAGAGGGGGTAGGCCCACTTTTCGAGCATCTTGTAATCGAAAAAAAAGGAGACGGCCATCAGCAGGAAGCCGATCCCGAACCAGATCAGCTGCTTGTAATAGATGACTTTCTGATGCGGATCGCCGCCCGCCCCGGACGCGCTGTACAAGGCGAGCAGACCGGTGGCGCTCAGAAGAAGTATCAGCAGCAGGAAGCGCCAGTTGAAGTACTTGACCAGTCGACGATCGAACAATTGCCTTGTCCCCTCAAATCCCTTTGGACCGCTGGTGGAAGCGGATGATCTCCCGGGCGATGGGGGCCGCGGCGCCGGAGCCGTGTTCCCCGTTTTCGATGATCACCGCCACGGCGATCTCGGGGGTTTCGGCGGGCGCGTAGGCCACAAACCAGGCATGGGCGCGGAAATGGGCGGGCACCAGCCGTTTGGCCTCGCCATCCCCCTTCCGCCGGCCGACCACCTGGGCGGTGCCGGTCTTCCCGCATACCTCGACACCGCTTAGCCGTGCGACGCGGGCCGTTCCCCCCGCTCCGTTGACCACCCGCCAGAGCCCCTTCCGGATGAGACGGAGGGTCTCCGGGCTTGCCGGCAGCGCGGGCGGGTCCACGTCGGCTATCGCCTCCCCCCCCTCGGTCCTCTCCAGCCCATCCGCCGTCTCGATCCGACCGATGATGGAGGGGCGAACGATGCTCCCGTTGTTGGCCACGGCCCCGATCAGGGTGAGCAACTGGATCGGCGTGGTGAGGTTGTATCCCTGTCCGATGGCGATGGGCAACGTCTCCCCGCCCATCCACGGAATTCCGGTCCGCTGCTTTTTCCAGGCCGCGGTGGGAATCAGGCCCCCGGCCTCCCGGTCGAGGGGGAGGCCAACGGGGCTGCCCAGTCCGCACGCCCTGGCGTATTTGGCGATCCGATCGACGCCGAGTTTCTGGCCCACCTGGTAGAAGAAGACGTCGCAGGAACGCGAGAGCGCCTCCAGGACATCCACGGTTCCGTGCCCGCCCCGTTTCCAGCATCGGAAGATCCGATTGCCCAGCCGGTGGTACCCCGGGCAGAAAAAGGTGGTGTTTTCATCGATCACCCCCTCCTCCAGCCCGGCCATGGCGGTGACGATTTTGTAGGTCGATGCCGGCGGGTACTCGCCCTGGATGGCCTTGTTCTCCATGGGCCGGAAGGGGTTGGCGGTCAGGGCCCGCCAATCCCGATGGGAAAGGCCGATCACAAAACCGTTGGGGTCGAAGGAAGGGGTGCTGGCCATCACCAGGACGTCGCCGGTCCGCGGGTCCATGGCCACCGCCGCTCCCGCGATCCCCTCCATGAGTTCCTCAGCCTTCTTCTGCATCCCATGGTCGATGGTGAGAAAGATGTTGTCTCCGGGCCTTGCGGCCACGGTCTTCAACACCTGGACAACCTGTCCCCTGGCGTTGACCTCCACTTGCTGCCCGCCGGATGCCCCCCGGAGAACAGGTTCCACCGCCTTCTCCACACCGAACTTGCCCACCAGATCTCCGGGCTTGCATCCTTCGTGGCGCCGGTCGTCCAGTTCCTCGGGGTTGATCTCGCCCAGATAGCCGATCAGGTGTGCGCCGCTGTCCCGGTGGATGTAATGCCGCTTGGGTTTGACATCGATGAAGACCCCGGGGAGGTCATACCGGTTGACCTCGACGGCGGCGACCGTGTCCCGGTCCATATCCTCCGCGAGAAGGATCGGCTTGAACGGGGGGACCCCTCGGTTGCGGTCCACCACCGACATCAGATCCTCGGGGGAGGTGCCGAGGAAAGCGGACAGTTTCCGGAGGGTCTCCTCCAGGGGCTTGGCATCCTTCAAAACGATATTCAGATCGAAGGAGGGCCGATTGTCCACGATCAGGCTTCCGTTCCGGTCGAAAACCAGCCCCCGGGACGGGGAGACGGTTCTCAGCCGGATGCAGTTGTGGACCGACAGCCGCCGGTATTCGGCGCCTTCGATCACCTGAAGAAAGAACAGACGAAGGACCAGAACCCCAAAGACCCCCAGGACCAGAACGGCCGTCCGCATCAGTCTCTTCTTGAACCACTCCTTGTCCGCGGATCGGATGAGGGAATTCATGATGAACTCATCCTTGGGCTCCCCTGCCGGGAAGAGAACCGGGCCCACCAGCGGAACCACCACTTGTGGGCCCGGCGGATGGCCATCATGATCGGCGCGCCGGTGAGAAGCGCCAGCATCACCTGGTAGGCCATCCGGGCCAACGCGGTCCGCGGAAGATCATACAGAAGGTCGAAGGCCACCAGGGCGATCAACAGAAGCAGGTTCTGGGTGACCACCCCCATGGTGACGATGACCGGAAGCAGCAGGCGGTTTCCCACGTGGAGGTACCGTTTCAGCCAGATCCCGAGGGCGAACAGGCAAAGGTAGGCGGCGCCGTATAGGCCCATCGGACCGGCGGAGAAAGCATCCATGGCCATCCCAAGAAGGACCACGGTGACGAAGCTCTCATGGGCGGGTCGGAAGATCACCAGATAGAGAACAAAGGGAACGAACAGATCGTAGAAGATCCCGAAATGGAAAAGATAGGGGAGGATCGTGGTCTGGACGAGGATCAAGATCAGGGATACCCCAAGGTAGAAGAGGTAACTCATGGTCCGCCGCCCCCCGGGGGGGTCGGCGGCCCCAGGACCACCAGCACCTCCTCCAGCCGCTCGAAATCCACATAGGGGTCGACGGTCACCTCTTGAAAGATCCCCGCGTTCTTCCGTTCGACGTCCGTAACCTCCCCCACCCGCAACCCCTTGGGGAACACGCCGTCCAAACCCGAGGAGACGATGGTCGCCCCCACCTCGATGTGGTGCTTTCTCAGTGCGTACTCCATGGTGCATCCCTTCGCGGATCGCCCCTTCAATACGCCCCGGACCCGGGTTGGCTGCACGAGGACATCCACCGCGCTGTTCTGATCGATGATCAACAACACCTTGGCGTAATGGGCCGAGACATCGGTCACCATACCGGCGACCCCGTCGGGAACCACCACCGGGAGCCCCTCCCGCACCCCTTCGGCTCGCCCTTTATCGATGAGGACGCTCTTGAACCAGGGGCTGGGATCCTTGCCGATCACCTCCGCCGGCAGAACCTCTCCCCGGCTCGACCGCTTGAAGGCCAACAGGTCCCGAAGCCGCTCATTGGCCAGCGCCACCTCATTGCACCGGTTGTTCCGTTCGGCGGCCAGGCCGACCTTCCGTCTCAGCCGGTCGTTGGTCTTGGCCACCGAAACGAGAAAGAAATAGTGTTTCCAGATCCCTTTCAGGAATCGAGCGGTGCTCGCCGTCGCCTCCTGAAACGGGCCCGCGATGGAAATGAGCAGTGAGGTCGGACCGGAAAAAGGGTCGCCGGATCTGCTGGAAACGGAAAGCGCGATGATGTTGACCAGGATCAAAAGGACCACGCCGGCGGCCACCAGCGTCTTTTTGTTGAACATGCCCTTTAGGTGATGACGACCTGCTTGAGGATTTCGATGCTGTCGAGTGCTTTTCCGGAGCCGAGCGCCACGGTGGTCAGGGGTTCATCCGTGACGGTGATGGGCAGGCCGGTCTCCTCCCGGAGGAGTTTGTCCAGGTTGATCAACTGTCCCCCGCCGCCCGTGAGGACGATCCCCCGGTCGACGATATCCGCCGAGAGTTCCGGAGGCGTCTGTTCCAATGCGATCTTTACCGTCTCGATAATGGCGTCGATCTGCTCGGAGATGGCGGTGCGGACCTCCTCCGTGTCGATGCTCAGGATTTTGGGGATTCCCGAAACCAGGTCCCGTCCCTTCACCTCCATGGTCTCCAGCTTCTGGGGATCGGGATAGGCGTTGCCGATGGTGGTTTTGATGATCTCCGCCGTCCGCTCGCCGATGAGCAGGTTGTACTTCCGTTTGATGTGCTGGATGATCGCCGCGTCCATCTTGTCCCCGGCCACCCGGATGGACCGGCTGTAAACGATGCCGGCCAGGGAGATGACCGCCACCTCCGTGGTGCCGCCGCCGATATCGACGATCATGTTGCAGGTCGGCTCGGTGATGGGCAGCCCCGCGCCGATGGCGGCCGCCATGGGCTCCTCGATGAGAAAGACCTCCCGGGCCCCCGCGGATTCCGCCGATTCCCGCACCGCGCGCTTCTCCACCTGGGTGATCCCCGACGGGACGGCCACGATGATCCGGGGCCTGACAAAGGTCCGCCGGTTGTGGACCTTGTGGATGAAGTGGCGGATCATCGCCTCCGTCACCTCGAAATCGGCGATCACCCCGTCCCGCATGGGCCGGATGGCCACGATGTTTCCGGGGGTCCTTCCCAACATGTTCTTGGCTTCCAGACCCACCGCCAGGACCCGGCTCTTGGCCCGCCCGTCGGTTCTGACGGCGACCACCGAAGGCTCGCTCAGGACGATCCCCTTGCCCTTGACGTACACCAACGTATTGGCGGTCCCCAGATCGATGGCCAAGTCGTTGGAGAAAACCCCTAAAATCGTATCTAAAAACAGGCTCATGTTCCCTCTTGCTACCTCAAATCTCCCAGGTTCCGTTTGACATGCGGCTCAACCACTCGCGTAAGACCATGAGGGAAATCGCTATCAGAATTATGATTTGATTACAAGCGGAAAATCCGCGCCACCGGCTCACCCCGCCGGTTCGGCCAGCGCCGCCATGACGGCATCGTGGAGCCGGGGCCTGAAGTCCTTGATCCGCTCGTTGGACCGGGTGGGATGGACCCGGTTGGTGAGCAGCACCACGGCCACGCCCCGGGGAAGATCCATCCAGAAGGAGGTGCCCGTGAACCCGAGGTGTCCCACGCTGTGGGCGGAGAAACGGGTTCCGGCGCTGGAGCCTTCCGGTGAGGGCATATCGAATCCGAGGGCACGGCCCGAGCACGGATCCCGGGAAAAGAAAGCCCGTACCAGGGAGGAATCGAAGGGGCCGCCGCCGGCCGGCTCGCGCCACGCCTCCCACAGGGCGTTGAGCAGCCTCCCCACCGCCGCGGCCGTCCCGAACAGCCCGGCATGCCCTGAAATCCCCCCCATGACGAAGGCGTTGTCGTCATGGACCTCCCCTTCCAGAACCCGTCGGCGCCAGGGGCACCGTTCCGTGGCCGCGTAGCTCACCCCACGCCGGACGGCTCCGATCCCCGACCCGATCTCCGGAAAGAAGAGGCGGTCGATCCCCAGCGGACCGTAGAACCGGTGCCGGACAAGCCGATCCAGCCGGATCCCGGCGACCTCCTCCACGATCCATTGAAGGATCATGAAGCCGATATCGCTGTAGCTTCCCCTCCCCCCGGGCGGGTATTCCAGGGTCTCCCGGATCAGAAACTGTTTTAATGCCTCTCCCCTTCTCGATTCCGGCAGCCGTCCGAGGATCCGGTGGTAGGGCCGGTGGGCCGGAAGCCCCGCGCAGTGGGCCAGCAGGTGCCGAACCGTGATGCCCGATTTCGATGTCCCGCCGAAGGCCGGCAGAGCCGATCCCAGGGATTGGTCGAGATAAAGGGCCTGATCCGCCACCAAGCCCATCACCGCCAGCGTGGTCGCCAAGGGTTTTGTCAAAGAGGCGAGATCGAAGACGGTGTCGGGTCCCACCGGCCGCCGGCGGACGAGATCGGCATGCCCGTAAGATTCCAGGAAGACCGTCCGCTCCCGATGGGAGACCAGGAGGACCGCGCCGGGAAAGACATGATTCGCCACCCCTTCGGCCATGAGCCGCCGGATCGATCCGGCGCCCTTTTCGATGGCCATCGCTATGCGCTCCCACCGAGGGGCCCGGCGGTCCCGGCTCCGTGGTATTGGAGGCACCGTCCCTCGGCGTCCAGGGTGGCGGGGATCCCCAGGGGAAGCGTGGGGTTGTCCGGAACATGTCCCGCGTCCAGCCCCGCCAGCACCGGAATCCCCTGGTTCCGGAACAACTCCGCCACCACACGATGGACCCGATCCCGGGGGTCCCCTTCGGTGAACCCGCCCAGAATCAGGCCGGCCATCCCCCGAAAGCAGCCGGACAGCTTCATCTGAAAGAGCATCCGGTCGATGCGGTAACACCGCTCCCCCCGATCCTCCAGAAAGAGGATGTGGCCGTCGAATGTCGGCGAGAAGGGGGTCCCCAGAAGGTGGCAAAGGGTGCTCAGGTTGCCGCCGGCCATGATTCCCGACGCGATCCCGGGACAGAGGGGAATCCCGTCGGGCACCGAAAACCGCAGGGGACGGCCTTCCCCCACGGCGGCCCAGAGGGAGGTTCGCGCGCCGGGAAACGCTTTTTTCAAGGAGGTCACCACCGGGCCGTGGAAGGTCGCCAGCCGGCACTCCCGGTAGAGGGCCCAGAGGAGCGCCGAAATGTCGCTGAACCCCACAAAAACCTTGGGATCACGGGCGATGGAAGGGTAATCGAGATGGGGCAGGAGCTTCATGGATCCGAACCCCCCCCGGGCGCAGAAAACAGCCCGGACGGCGGGGTCTCGGAAGAAGCTGTTGAGAAGGCCGGCGCGGTGGCGGTCCGATCCCGCGAGGTATCCCTTTCGATGGTACAGCCCGTCCGGGAGGACGGTCCGAACGCCCATCGATTCGATCACCGCGATCCCCTCCCGGAAGCTGTCCAGGTCGAAGGGGCTGGCCGGGGCCACGATCCCCACCCGATCGCCGGGCCGCAGTCGCCCGGGCAGCCGGACCGGTTCCTGGGCGGGCCGGATCATGGGCGTATCCTGAAAAAAGAGCGGATCATCTGTTGACAGGAAGAAAAATGGGATGTATTAATGGGGTCGAACGTCGGGGCGTAGCGCAGTCTGGAAGCGCACTTGAATGGGGTTCAAGGGGTCGGAGGTTCAAATCCTCTCGCCCCGACCATAACCGATCCGAAGCGCCGAACATATCCGGGCCGGATCGGCCGTTGACGGGCGGGCCGAGGCATCTCCCTCGGCCCGCCCGTCCCTTTTCGGGGCCATTCACGGAACCATGGTTCACTTCCGGGTTCACTTCCGATCCACCCGCCACACCCCGTCCCACCCGGGCATGCCCCGGTCCAGGAGTTCCCGGCATTTCCGGCCGTACGCCCGCGCCGGCGGATCCGCATCCCCCAGCCGATCGAAGATCTCCAGGGCCTCCCGGAAACGACCGTCGTAGAACCGCTTCAATCCCTCTTCAAAGGCGGTGTAGATCTCCTTTCCGGCCTCATGGGCGGCCGATTCCAGGGGTTCGTAGATCCGCACCGGCTCCGACCGTCCCACCACCAACACCTTCCCCATCTCCCGGAGAGGGAAGGTCCCCGCCAGTTCGGCTTTGGTGAACTCCGAAATGAGGGTGTAACTCCCGAACTGCTTGTTGACCCCCTCCAGGCGGGAAGCCAGATTGACGCTGTCGCCCAGCATGGTGTAGTCGAAACGGACATTGGACCCCAGATTGCCCACCACCGCGGGTCCGGTGTTGATGCCGATCCGCATCCGCAGGGGCTTTCCGATCCGGGCCTGGAAGCCGGGACCCATTTCGGCCAGCTTTGCCTGGCACCGAAGGGCCGCCCGGACCGCCCGGACCGCGTGGCGGGGATCCTCCAGGGGGGCATTCCAGAAGGCGATGACGGCGTCCCCCTCATATTTGTCGATGGTGCCGCCCGCATCCTGGATGATCCCGCTCATGGCGGACAGGTAGTCGTTGAGCAGATGCGTGAGCGCCTCGGGGTCCATCTTTTCGGAGATCGAGGTGAAGCCTTCGATGTCGGAGAAGAAGATGGAGAGCACGCGCCGCTCTCCGCCGAGCGTCAGCCGGCCGGGATCCTGAATGAGCTGCTCGATCACCGCCGGGCTCAGGTAGTGGCGGAACGCGCCTTTGATGAACCGCTTCTGGCGTCCCTCCGTGGCATAATTGACCACGAGACCGCCGAGGATGGTGATCCCGGCCGAGGCTTCCACCGCGACCAGGGGCAGCCAGACGCCCCGGAGGTATCCCCAAAACGCCAGCAGGACCGGAAGCGCGAGAGCGGAGATGATGACGACTCCCCCGGCGGCGGCCGAGCCGAACCGGGAGAGGCAGAGGCCGGCCGCCGTGCACAGGCCCGCCGTCAAAAGGATTACCACCCACGGGGACACCTCCCGCATGAAGTCGCCGGAGAGGTAGTTGTCGAGGAGGGTGGCGTGGATCTCCACCCCCGTGTAGACGCCGCCCGCCGGCGAGGGGCGCAGATCATGGAGCCCCGGGGCGGAGAACCCGAAGAGGACGTACTTGTCCCGGAACGCGTCCGGGTCGGTGATGACGGGCGGCTGCCCGCCGCGCAACCGGATCTCCGATTCCAGGACCGCCGCCGCGCTGTAGGCCCGATGGGTCCCGGTGGGTCCCCGGTACCGCAGCAGGGCCCGGCCACGGCGGTCCATGGGGATGGTTCGGCCGGCGACGGACAGGCGATCCTCCGAAATTTCCATTCGGGCGACCGGGTGAGACGCCAGATAGAGGGCGAGCCCCAGGGAGGGGAAGGTCTTCCCGTCGAAGCGGCCGATCAGCGATACCCGGCGGTAAATACCGTCGGGATCGGGCCGCAGGTGGACGTTGCCGAGCAGGGCCGCCCCATGGCCCACCTCGGCGATGGGCAGGAGGGCTCGGGGGTAGACCGGACCCCCATCGGGAAGACCGGCCAGCCAGGTCTCGATTCCCTCAACCGCCACGGCGGCGGTCCGGAATGCCTCCGGCCAGCGCGTATGGGCCCCCGTCTCCCTCCCCAGGAATACCGTCCCCACCGAGGGGCCGAACCGTTCCAGGGCGCCTCCCAGGCGCTCGTCGTCCGACACGCCGTAGGCGGAGGGCTCGGTGAACAGGACGTCCAGGGCCAGGGCCTTTGCCCCGGCCCGTCGGCAGTGGTCGATGATGGCGGCGTACATCTCCCGGGGCCACGGCCAGGTGAGCCCGTTCTCCTCCCTGGCCCAGTCGAGGCTGTTCTGGTCGAGCAGGATCAGCCGGATCTCGTCCGTGGCCGGCCCCGGTCCGGCCAGGCTGCGGGCCCGCCAGTCCCAGGTCCTGGCCTCCCAGGAATCGAACACGCCCAGGGTCCAGAGGCCGAGCCCCAAAAGGGCCCCCGCCAGCCCGGCGAGGGCGCCGAAGGCGTATTTGTTGCCGATCCGCACCCGGCGAGGATCAGACGGATCCCAACGCCGCCTGGAATCGGGCGTGGCGGGCGCGAACGGGGGTCACCCCGGGGGCGCCGCCGATATGCCGCCGGAGGTCGGAGATGCGGCTGGCCGGCGAAGGATGCGTGCTGGCGAAGTCGAGACGCCCCGGTTTGAGCCGTTCTTCCATGACCTGGAGCATGTCGATGAGACCGCCGGGACTGTAGCCCACCCGCTTCAAAATGGTCACGGCGGCCAGGTCGGCCTCCCGTTCGAACCCCCGGGAGTACCCCTTGTTGATCAAGGACTGGGTGACGTCGGAGACGGTTCCCTCGAAGGCCTCGGTAAGGCTTGCCAGTTGTTCGCCTCCGAAGGTCTTGGCGCTCTCCATGCCGATGGTGGTCAGGGCGTTGGTGATCCGGGATTTCTTGATGGCCTGGAGGCCGTGGCGGCCCTGGACATGGCCGACCTCGTGGGCCAGCACGGCGGCCACGGCGTCTTCATGCTTGCAGCACCGGAGCATCCCCCGGGTGATGAAGATCAGCCCCCCCGGCGCGGCCAGGGCGTTGATCTCGTCCGAATCCTGGATCAGGAAGTGGTAGCCGCCGAAGGTCTCCGGCAGGTCCGAGGCCCGGGCCACGGTCTGGCCGACGAGATTGACGTAGCTGTTGGCTCTGGAATTTTTGTAGGGCGGATACTTGGACAGGATCACCGCGCCCACGCTTCGGCCGATGTAGTACTCCTGCTCCGGCGTGATGTCCTCGAACGTCCGGGCCACGGCGCCGGAGGTCCTCTTGATCGATTCGGCCTGGGAGGAGTCGATCACCCCCGCCGCCACGCCGATGGAGGTTCCCACGTCGGTCACCGCCGACATGGTCTTGCATCCCGCCGCCACCATGGAGAGGGCCGGGGCCGCGGCCAGCCCCAGGGCGGCCCTGGACGCCGTCTTCAAAAACCGTCTTCGTTCCGTGCCCGTCATCGCACACCTCCTTCGGGGGTCACCCGCCCCTCCCGCAGGAAACGCTCCATCTCCCGCTGAGAGACGGTGATCCGCTCCATTCGGTCGATCCATCCGAAATCGAGGTTCGGATTCTGCTGTTTGAAGGCGGATTCCACCTGACTGTTGAAGCCCTTGCCGGCCAGGGCCAGCTCGTCGCTGGTGGCCGCCTGCCGGACATCGGAGGCGCCGGGCCGGAGAACGATCTTCTTCGGGGTCAGCGCGGAGCCGTGGATCCATCCCGTGGCGCCTCCCGGGGCGGAGACCCGGGCCCAGCCTTCCCGCCGCTGCACCACCGTCACCCGGTCCCCGTAGGAGAGCCGTTGGATGATCCGCCCCAGAAAGGAGGGCTCCGACCGCACCTCTCCGGTTTTCACCTGGACACTCATCGACTCCTGCGCTGCGGCGGGCGCCCAAAATCCTCCCGCCGCAACGACAATGATCACCGATAACAATAGCCCGTTTTTTCCCATGGCGCTTCTCCTTTTCTTCGGGCGCGGCCCCATCGAACAAGGGGGCCGATCCGGAAAGGTTATCATTCGGGAGAACCAGGGCAAGCGACCCACGATTCCGCCCGGATCACTCTTGCCATTTTTCCCCTCATCCTTATAATATGTCCTTGATTTGGAGGGTGGAAACGAATATGATCTTCGCAATCGATCTCTGCTACCGGTAGGTAACGCGATATTATTCCATTTGGCAATACTTTTTCACACCTGAGCCACGCCGTGGCATCTTGCCCGAATCGATAAACACACAAGAATCATGCCGGTTTACGAATATACAGCCCTGGATCTGAAGGGAAAGACGATCTCCGGGATCATCGACGCGGAGAGTTCCCCGGCGGCCCGTCAGAAACTCCGCACGTCGAAGATCTTTCCGGTATCCATCCAGGAGACCCGGAAAAGCGCCAGGAAGGAGGGGCGATTTTCCTCCGGATGGAGCGGGTTCCAGCGGGTCAAGGCCTCGGAAGTCTCCCTGATGACCCGGCAGCTGGCCACCCTGCTGGGGGCCGGATTCGCCCTGGTGCCGGCGCTCGACACCCTGATCCCCCAAACCCGGTCCCAGGGTTTCAAGAAGTGCCTCGCCCACATCAAGGACGCCATCGTGGAGGGGAACAGCTTCGCCTCCGCCCTGGCGGCCTACCCGGGGGTCTTCTCCCCGGTCTACATCAACATGGTCTCCGCCGGAGAGACATCCGGAACGCTGGAGATCGTTCTCGACCGGCTGGCCGACATCACGGAGAAACAGCAGGCCCTCAAGAACCGGATCCGCGCCGCCCTGGCCTATCCGGTCCTGATGTCCCTCATCGGGATGGTGGTCCTCTTTCTGCTCCTGGCCTTCATCGTCCCGAGCATCTCCTCCATCTTCGCCGATATGAATCAGGTGCTCCCCACGCCCACCCGGATCCTGATCTTCGTCAGCACCCTCTTTCAAGGATACTGGTGGGCGCTCATCATGGCCGTGGTTCTCGCCTTCCTTGGCCTCCGGGCCCTGAAACGGACGGCCGGGGGGAAGCGGTCTCTGGACAGGATGATTCTCCGGCTGCCCGGCTTCGGCGTGCTGGCGCGGAAGCTGGCGGTGGCCCGGTTCTCCAGGACCCTCGGCTCCCTCCTCGAAAACGGCGTCTCCATGCTGACGGCCCTGGATATCGTCAAAAACATCGTGGGCAACGTCCTTCTGGCGGAGGCCGTGGAAAAGGCCTCCCGCGAGGTGGGCAAGGGGCAGGGGCTCGGCAAGTCCCTCTCCGAAAGCGACATTTTCCCCCCCCTCTCCATTCAGATGATCCTGGTGGGGGAGCAGAGCGGGGAGCTGGAATCGATGCTCAACAAGATCGCCGATGTCTTCGAGGGGGAGGTTGAATCGACCATCCTGAGCATGACCGCGCTGCTGGAGCCGATCATGATCCTGGTGATGGGCGTGGTGGTCGGCTTCATCGTCCTGTCCATCTGCCTGCCCATCTTTGAGATGAACCAATTGGTTCGGTAACCATCGATTTCGGTACATCGAACGGAGGTGTAATGAAAATACGATTCGGTTTGTTCACGCCATTGGACCGTCGGGGATTCACCCTGATCGAACTGATGGTGGTCATCGTCATCCTCGGCATCCTGGCGGGACTGATCGTCCCCAACATCATGGACACGCCGGACGAGGCCAAGCAGGCCAAGGCCAAGGTGGATATCTCCGCCATGGAGACGGCCCTGAAGATGTACAAACTCCACAACGGAAACTACCCCACCACCGAGCAGGGCCTCCAGGCGCTGGTGGAGCCTCCCCAGACCGGTGACGCCCCCACCAACTGGAAGCCGGGCGGCTATCTGGAGAAGGGCAAGGTGCCCGCCGATCCATGGGGCGGGGACTATGTCTACCTGAGCCCCGGCTTGCACGGGGATTTCGACATCTCCTCCTACGGGGCGGACGGGGTCCCCGGCGGGGAGGGGAAGAACAAGGACATCCACAGTTGGGAGATCGAATAGCTCCACCGGACGGCTCTTGAAGGTTTTCCGGAAAACGGAGGGCGGCTTCACCCTCATCGAACTGGTGGTGGTCATCTCCCTCATCAGCCTGATGTTCTTCTTCTCCCTGCCCAGGCTGGAGGATTCCCTCTTCAGCGGGGAGAACAACAAACTCTCGCGCTGGATCATGGTGAAGATCCGGTCGCTCAAGGAGAAATCCTTCCGGGAGGGACGCGGCTATACGCTCCACATCGGACTCGACAGCGGCCTGATGTGGACGACCCATGAGGGGATGGACGAGGAGGCCCTGCTCAAGGCAGAGGAGCAGGGCCGTCCCCTGCCGGAAGGGTATCGCATCCTGGACGTGGCGTACCCCGGCCGGGGCCGGGTCTCTTTAGGGACCGCCCCGATCCGGTTCTACCGGGGGGGGTACTCCGACAAGGCCCTCATCCATATAGAGGATGAAGCGGGGGAACCGATCTCCTTTCTGATCGAGCCGTTCCTCGACAAGGTCAAACGGTTTGACGCGTATGTGGACCTGGAAGGGTAACCCGTTTCCGGCCGTCGGCCCTTCGGGGGATTCCGACGGATTCACCCTCCTGGAGGTGATGGTGGCCGTGGCCGTGATGGCCATCGTTTTGGTGGCGGTCTACCGGCTGCAATCCCAGTCCATCGCCATGAACAACACCGCCCGGTTTTTCATGACCGCTCCCATGCTGGCCCAGGCCAAGGCCTCGGAGACGGCCCTGACCCCACTCGGCGACCTGGGCGGCGGCGATGGGGATTTCGGGGAGGCATTTCCGGGCTACCGTTGGTCGGTCCGGGTCGAGGACGTGGAATCGGAGGCCCTGGGAAGAGGCGCGGAGAACCTCAAGCGGGTCGACGTCACGGTCACCCTGGAGCCGGACGGGTTCACCTATGGGTTCAGAACCTACCGCATCTTCGAGGAGTGATCCGGACATGGCCTGTCGAAAAACCGATACTTTCGCCGTCCGGGGCTTCACCCTCCTGGAGATCCTGCTGGCCATTTTCATCTTCACCATCGTGGTGACCACCATGCTGGGATCGTACAACGCCGTCTTCTCCAACGTGGGGGCCCTCAATCGATCCATCGAGGCACACCAGATGGGGCGAAGCTGCATGAACCGGATGACGGCCGATCTCGAGGCCCTTTACGTGGAGATCCCTCCGGGATACACCCCCCCGGACATCGATGATCCCCCGGATCCCCATCGGATCATCGGGGAGGAGGTCTATGGCGGGACCGAAACCTTCCCCCGCCTCCGCTTCACCGCCCTGGCCCACCTCCCCTTCGGGGACGACCCGAGGGACGGCGTGGCCGAAGTGGTCTACTACGTCCAATGGGATCCCGAGACCGGCGGGACCCTCCGTCGGGCGGACAGCCTGTTTCCCGACTACCGGTACGACGAGCGGGGGGGGTTCGAGGAACGGCCCTCGGATCCGATCCTCTGCGAATCGGTGAAATCGCTCACCTACACCTTCCTGGACGCGGACGGCCGGGAACATGACCACTGGAACTCGGAGACGGACGAGTTCGACTTCGCCACCCCCCGGGCCTTGGGGATCGAGCTGGAGATCGGCGATGAATTCACTTCAATTTCCTTTCAAACTATGGTAGCGTTTCCGATTTTTAGAGAGAAAAAGGAGTAGCCCAAGTCCATCCCATGCCAGCCATCCCATCCCAAACCGACCGGGGGGTAGCCCTTCTGATCGTCCTGGCCCTCATGGCCGTCCTGGTGCCGGCGTCCCTGGAGCTGAACCGGAGGGCCCGGGACACGGTCATGGCGGCCGCCGCGGCCCGGGACCGGCTCTCCCTCTCCCAGATGGCCGAGGCCGGCACCAGCGCCGCCATGGCCGTGCTCATCAAGGATAAACTCGAGTCGACCATCGACTCGATCCAGGAGGATTGGGCTCACCCCGAAAAGATCGCCGAGGTCCTCCAGGACCTCCCCTTCGACAAGGGGAAGGTCGATTTCACCATCTCCGACGAACTGGCCCGGATCCAGGTCAACGCCCTGGTGGAGTTTCCCGAGGGACGCAGCTTCAACGAGTCGCAGAAGATCATGTGGGACCGGTTCACCCGGCTTCTCCTCTCCCAGCACGAGGCCCTGGAGGAACTCGAAGCCACCACCATCGTCAACTCGGTCAAGGACTGGCTCGATTCGGGGGACGACGGCGCCATCACCGGCCTGGACGGCGCGGAATCGGAGTTCTACCGGTCCCTCGATCCGCCCTACACGTGCAGAAACGGCCCCCTGCCGCGGATCGACGAACTGGTCCTGGTGAAGGGGATCATCCCGGAGCTTTTCCACGGCATCGGCGAGCTGCCCGGCATCTCCCGGTTCATGACGGTGCACGGGATGTCCCGGAGCCCCAAGACGGTGGAGGGACGGAACTTCGCCTTTGACGGAAAAATCAACATCAACACCGCGCCGCTGCCGGTTCTGGTGGCCGTCATCCCCTCCGAAAACCCCGAATATGCCCAGTTGATCCACGATTACCGCCACGAAAAGGACGGGGACACTTACATCCACGACCTGTCGCGCCCCACCTGGTACCGCTCCGTGGACGGCATCCCCGGCGACTTGAGGATCGATCCCAAGCTTCTCACCACCGCCAGCGATCTGTTCCGAATCGAGGTGAGCGCCACGCTGAACGGACTGGAGAAGCGGGTGGAGACGGTGGTCCAGCGGGAGAAGGCCAAAGAGACGGGAAAATGGAAATGCAAGGTACTGAGCCGGTGGACCGGTTGATCCCGGGGAAACGCCCCCCTTCCCTCGGCCGGGCCGCCACGCGGAGATCTCCATGAGCCGCAAAATCCTCGGTCTCGACATCAGGGAGCATGGGCTTTTCGCGGTCCTCCTGCACAGCGGCCTGAAGGGGAGCACCATCGAAGCCGTCGCCCAGATCCCACTGCCGGGCAAGGGGGGAGACGGAGGAGGAGAGCCGTCCGCCGATGTTTCCCAGGCCCTTTCCCAGGCGATGGTACAGCTCGGCAGGGAGATGGACCTCAACGGGGCCATCTCCGTGGCGGCCATTCCCTCCGGAGAAGCCGTCTATCGGAACATCCGCCTGCCCTTCAAGGATGAAAAGAAGATCCGCCAGATTCTTCCCTTCGAGCTGGAGCCCACCCTTCCCCATCCCATCGACGAGCTGATCTTCGACTTTCAGAGGGTCCGGCTCCCCAGCGTCGACAACGGCACCGAAATCATCGCGGCGGCGGCCCGGCAGTCGGTGGTGAAAGGGTACCTCGATCCCATGAACGGCGGGAAGGTCTCCCCGGACATCCTCACGGTCACCGGGTACGCCACGGCCCTGTGCATGGCCAGAATGTCCGATGTTCCGGAGAACTGGCTCTTCATGGATGTGGACCGGAACACCTGCGCCATCTTCATCCTGATCTCCGGCCAGATCTGCCTGGTGCGCTCCTTTCCCATCGGCCTGATCGCCAAGAACAAGGCCGAGTCCCTGTGCACCCACATCCAGCGGACCCTGGCCGCTTTCGAAGAGACCGTCCACCCCGACTGCCAGCCCGAGGAGATCCACGTCACCGGCCACGGCCTCCAGGAGTTCGGCTTCGAGCAGGAGGCCCAGCGGATCCTGGATCTCCCCGTCAAGCGGGCGGATCTGGTCAAGGACGCCACCCTGCTGCGGAAGGTAAAGCCCGGCCCCACCGTTGCCGTGGAGAACGCGCCCTCCCTGGATCACGCCCTTTCCCTGGCCCTTGTCGGGGCCGAGGGACTGATGCCGCTCAACTTCCGAAAAGGTCCCTATGCCGCGCGCCGGCAGTGGGTGGAGCACCGGGGGCGGATCATCCGGACCGGAATCCTGGCCGGGCTCACCCTTCTGGCGCTGCTGGCCAACTTCGCCATCGACCTTCTGGCCCTGGAAAAACAGGCGGCGGAACTCGACCGCCGCATCGAAACGACCTTCAGGTCGACCTTCCCGGAGGTGACCCGCATCGTCGATCCCCTCCACCAGATGCGGATCGCCATGGAGGAGGTGCAGACCGAAGGCTTCATGCCGAGGGAACGGAACGAGAGCCGCGTGATCGATATCCTCAACGACATCAGCCGGCGGATCCCGGAGGCCGCCGACGTGGAATTCACCCGGATGGTGATCGGGGACGACTCGGTCCTGATCACCGGCAATACGGACACCTTCAATGCGGTGGATGAGATCCAGACCCAGATGGAAGGATCGGAGATCTTCCGGAGCGTCACCATCAGCTCCACCAACCGGGAACGGACCAGCAACCGGGTCCAGTTCAAGATCAGGGTGGCGCTATGATACGCCTCAACCGTCGGGAGCGTCTGGCCGTCACCGTGGGCACCGTCTGCGTGATCGTCTTCGTCGCCGTCCAGTTCGTCATCCTGCCGCTCAAGGAAAAGCGGGAGCAGCTGGAACGGTCCATTGCCGCCAAGTCCCGGACCCTCGGGGAGATGGCGGCCTTGAAGGCGGAGTACACCGCCCTCCGGGCAAAGGCCGAACGGGCCAAGGTGCGCATGGCGGACCGGCAGTCGGGGTTCACCCTCTTCTCCTTTTTGGACGCCCTGGCCGAACAGGCGGGGGTCAAGGACAACATCACCTACATGAAGCCCTCCCGGGTCGACGACAAGGACAGCCCCTACAGGGTTTCCATGGTGGAGATGAAGCTCCAGAACATCAACCTGAAGCAGCTTCTCCCCTACCTTTACAAGGTGGAGACCTCGAAAAACATCGTCTTTATCCGTCGCATCTCCATCACCAAGGTGGGCAAGGACGAGCATCTGATCGATGCCGTGCTGCAGGTGCAGACCTTTGAGATCTGATTGAGGAAACGGTCCATGAAGCGAACCACCACGTGGATCCTCTATATCGCCTACGCCCTGCTGCTGACGGGGGTTTTTCTCTACCTTCTGTTCCCGGCGGAGGCGGTGAAAAGCTATATCACCTACCAGGTGAGCCGGGCCCGCCCCGATGTTTCGGTGGCCATCGGAGGGGTCAAGCCGGCCTTTCCGCCGGGGTTGACGTTCCGGGAGGCCCAGGTGGCCCAGGGAGCCGATCCCCTGGTCCGACTGACCGCCGTGAAGGTGATGCCGGAACTCACGACTCTGCTCCGGCCCCGGGTGGCCGTCGATTTCGACGGCGATCTCTACGGCGGTGAACTCTCGGGACAGGCCGTGATCCTCAAGCCCGGTTCCTCCGCCGAGGCCTCGCGGGAGGGGATTTCGGACCTCACCGCAGCCCTGTCCGGGGTGCGGATCGGCGATATTTCCATCCTCCGACAGCGGATACCCGACTACCGCCTTTCGGGGCTTCTGAACGCGGGCGTCGACTACCATCGGAAGCCCGACGGGGAATCGGGGGAGATGACCGTGACCGTCGCCGATCTCACCGTCGAGCTGGTGACCCCGCTCTTCAACCTGGCCAAGCTGACCTTCCAAAACGTCACCGCCCGGGCCGTTCTCGGGCCCAATCGGGAAATCCGGATTGAAGAGTGCGTCCTGAAGGGGCCCCAGATCAACGGCACCCTCTCCGGAACCATCGCCCTGCGGAATCCGCCGCCCAAGAGCGTCCTCAATCTCTCCGGAAGCATCGTGCCCCATTCCTCTTTCCTGGCCAGCCTCGGAAGCGGATTTCCGGCATCGCTGCTCCTTCGGCGCCAGTCGGACAAAGGGGAAATCCCCTTCCGGATCGGAGGGACCATTGATAACCCCGCTTTCTCCATGTTATAGATTTCCGGGGGAGTGCTTATGATGAAACGGTATTTCAGTCTCGTCAATATTCTTTTGATCGCCGGGTTGTGTTACTTCGGCGTCACCGCTTTCTACAGGTACGTCACCGCCCGGTTGGCCCATCCGCCCCTCCTCGAAGTGCCGGAGACGGCCATGGCCTCGGCGACCGATGCGGTCGAGCGGCCGCTGTCCGAGTACCAGCCCATCGTGGAACGCAATCTGTTCAAGACAAAGGAGCAGGCCACGGTGGAAGCGCCGGCTCCGGAAGAGGAGGCGGGGGTCGATGTCGACGCCCTGCAGCCCACCGAACTCAACCTGAAGCTCTGGGGCACCGTCTCGGGGGACAGGGAACGGACCTACGCCGTCATCGAGGACGCCAAGGAACGGAAGCAGAACCTTTTCCGGGAGGGGGATACCGTTCAGAACGCCCGGGTCAAGAAGATCCTCCGGGAGAAGGTGATCCTCAACGTCGACGGGGAGGATGAGATCCTGGAGATGGAAAAGCGGCTGGCGAGCGCCTCCCGGGGCCGGCCCGCGCCGGCGGGACCGGCCAAACAAAGGGCGGCCTCCCTTTTTCCATCGACCGACGGACCGGCCCAGAACATCCGTCTGGAACGGGCGGAGATCCAGGAGGCGGTCAACAACGTCAACAATCTGATGCGTCAGGCGAGGATCCGCCCCCATTTCCGGGACGGAAAGCCGGACGGACTCACCTTGACCCGGGTCCGCCCCAACTCCATCTTCACCAAACTGGGCCTGCGGAGCGGCGACATCATCACCGGCGTGGACGGGGAGAACATTCAATCGGTGGACGACGCCCTTCGGTTCTACCGGAACCTCAAATCCTCTTCCAATGTGAAGAT
The DNA here is from genome assembly GCA_964431545.1 of uncultured Desulfobacteraceae bacterium. Lineage (GTDB taxonomy): Bacteria > Desulfobacterota > Desulfobacteria > Desulfobacterales > JAABSP01 > CAYSLC01. Next base: position 30,640 of record CAYSLC010000025.1, read on the forward strand.
CGACGTCCGCCGGAGGGGGCAGCCCCTCTCCATCGATTATACCATCGAGTGATCCCCGGCCGGATCTCCCCTTTACCGATAACGAACGACCTTAACGGAGCCATCCGAATGCATCCATATCTCAAGCCGCTGCTGCCGCTTTTCCTGATCGCCATCCTGTCCGGCGCCCCCGCCGCTTTTTCCCAGGGGCGGGACGCCGGCGGTTCCGAGCGGTACGTCTCCATCGATTTCAACGATGTGGACATCAACGTTTTCATCAAGTTCATCAGTGAACTGACCGGCAAGAATTTCATCGTGGACAACCGCGTCAAGGGGAAGGTGACCATCATCTCCCCGGCCAAGATCTCCGTGGACGAGGCCTACAAGGTCTTCGAATCCGTCCTGGAGGTTCACGGGTTCACCACGGTCGATTCCGGAGACGTGATCAAGATCGTGGCCACGCCGGAGGCCCGGACCAAGAGCATCGAGACCCTGATCCGGGAGGAGTCCATCGACCCCGAGGACAAACTGGTCACCCAGATCATCCCCCTTCGGTACGCCGATCCCAACGAGATCACCCGTCTGTTCCGGCCCCTGATCTCCAAGAGCAGCGTGATCCTCCCCTACCAGTCGACCAATACGTTGATCGTCACCGATATCTATAGCAACATCCAGCGGCTGCTCCGGATCCTGAAGGTGATCGACGTTCCCGGCGTGGGCCAGGAGATCGCCGTCATCCCGGTCCAGTACGGAGACGCCTCCAAATTGGTACGGATCATGACCACCCTGTTCCAGCAGCGGCGCCGGGGGAAAAAGGCCCCGACGGATATCACCAAATTCGTGGCCGATGAACGGACCAACACCATCATCGCCCTGGCCAGCGAGGACGACACGGCGCGGGTGAGAGAACTGGTGTCCCGGCTCGACCGGGAGATGCCCAAGGGCAAGGAGAAGATCCACGTCTACTACCTGGAGAACGCCACGGCCGAGGAGCTTGCCAAGGTCCTCCAGTCCCTCTCCTCCAAGCCGAAGCCCGCCGCCACCCAGGTGAAGGGAAAAAAGGAGGCCCCCATCGTCTCCGAAAAAACCAACATCACCGCGGACAAGGCCACCAACAGCCTGATCATCATGGCGGAGAAGGACGACTACATGGTTCTGGAGGATATCATCAAGAAGCTCGACATCCCCCGGGCCATGGTCTACATCGAATGTCTCATCATGGAGGTCAACGTCACCAACGGCTCCTCCCTGGGAACGGAGTGGATCGCCATGGGGGACACCACCTACCGGGACAGCGAAGCGGCGTTCGGCGGCGGATTTTCCGGGTCGGAGACCGGATACGACAATATCGGCGGGCTGTTGACCGCCCCCATCAGTCTGCTCCCCCCCGGCTTCTCCCTGGGGATCTTCAGCGAACCGCTGAAGATCGGCGACCTCACCTTCCCCAACCTCGCGGCCATCGTTCAGGCGTTCAAAAAGGACAAGAACGTTCATATCCTCTCCACCCCCCAGATCCTGACCACGGACAACGAGGAGGCGAGCATCACCGTCGGCAAGAACGTGCCCTATCTGACCAAATCGGGGTCCTCCACGGTGGAGTCCTACAACACCTATGAGTACAAGGACGTGGGCATCACCCTGAAGATCACCCCCCAGATCAGCAAGGATCGATTGATCCGCCTCAAGATCGCCCAGGAGGTCACCAAGCTCGATGCCGCCCTCACCACGGGCGACCGGCCCACCACGCTCAAACGGACCATCGACACGACCGTTCTCGTCCATGACGAAAACACCATCGTCATCGGCGGTCTGATCGATGACAGCTTGTCCTCCACCGAGTACAAGATCCCCTGCCTGGGGGAGATCCCCGGCTTGGGATACCTGTTCAAATCCCTGTCCAGCTCCCAGGAGAAGACCAACCTGTATGTCTTTCTGACCCCCCATGTGATCCAGAACCCCAACGAAGCCAAGGTGATCTACGAGCGGAAAAAGCAGCAGATCGACCAGGCGGAGGACGAGGGGATCAAGCTCTATCGCCGGATGCCGGGGCCCGCGGAGCGCGAACAGGTGGACCAGACCCTGGAGCTTTCCGACACGTTGGAGGAGCAGCCGGAAGTCCCGGAAGAAGGACCGATGGAGCCATGAGAAGAACGCTTGTCGAGATCCTGAAGGAGACCGCCGGTATCTCCGACGCCGACATCGAAGAGGCCCTCAAGGTCAAAACGGAGAAGGGCGGCGCCATCGGGGATATCCTGCTGAAGAAGAAGCTGATCTCCGAGCCCCAGCTTTTGGAGGCCCAGAGCGTCCAGTACGAGATCCCGTTCTGGCCGAAGCTGCCCATGGATCATGTGGAGAGCAGCCTGGCTCACCAGATCCCCATCCACTTCCTCAAAAAATTTACCATGGTTCCGCTGGCATCCAACCACGAGTCGGCCTTGGAGGACGGCGGAGCGGTCTCCGCGGAGCGGTCGGGGTTCATCATCGCGGTCAACGACCCCACGGCGTTCCAACCCCTGGACGATCTGATCCACCTCATCGGCGCGGAATACTTCCAGGTGGTCCTCTCCACCAAAGAGGCGATCCTGGCCGCCATCAACATCTCCTACGACCTCAACCGGGATTCCGCGGAACAGCTCGTCCAGGACATGGAGGAGAACGGCGCCACCATCATCAGCGAGATCGAGGACACCGCCGATCTGCTGGACGACACCAGCGACGCCCCCATCATCAAGCTCGTCAACCACATCATCTCCCAGTCGGTCAAGGCCCGGGCCAGCGACATCCACATCGAGCCGTACCAGGACAGCTTCAAGGTCCGCTACCGGGTGGACGGCATCCTCTACGACCTGCTCACACCGCCCAAGTGGATCCAGCCGGCGCTGACCTCCCGGATCAAGGTGATGGCCAAAATGAACATCGCCGAAAAGCGGCTGCCCCAGGACGGCCGTCTGGAGGTGAAGATCGGGGACCAGGACATCGACGTCCGGATCTCCACCATCCCCACCACCTTCGGCGAGCGGGTGGTCCTCCGGCTCCTGAACAAGAGCACCTCCCTGCTGAAATTGACCGAACTGGGCCTTTCGGCCCAGAAACTGGGGACCCTCAAGGAACTCGTCTCCTCCCCCAACGGGATCATCCTGGTCACCGGCCCCACCGGCAGCGGGAAGACCACCACGCTGTATGCGATCCTCTCGTCCATCAACACGCCGGACATCAACATCATCACCATCGAGGATCCGGTGGAGTACCAGTTGAAGGGGATCAGCCAGATCCAGGTCAACCCCAAGATCGAACTGACCTTTGCCCGGGGCCTGCGGTCCATCGTGCGTCAGGACCCGGATGTGGTGCTCGTGGGGGAGATCCGGGACCGGGAGACGGCGGAGATCGCCGTCCAGTCGGCCCTGACCGGCCATCTGGTCTTTTCCACCCTCCACACCAATGATTCCGCCAGCGCCATCACCCGCCTGGTGGACATCGGCGTGGAACCGTTCCTCATCTCCTCGTCGGTCATCGCCGTGGCGGCCCAACGCCTGGTCCGGGTCCTGTGTCCGGACTGCAAGACCCCCCACGAGCCCGACGAGATGGCCCTGGCCACCATCGGCATCGAACCGCGTCAACTGGAAAACAGCACCATCTGCAAGGCGGTGGGATGTCCCCAGTGTCTCCAGACCGGATACCTGGGCCGGGTGGCCATCATCGAGATGATGCGGATGAATCCGCAGTTGAAAAGCCTGATCCTCAAGACGTTCGACTCCAACCTCATCAAGGAGCAAGCCAGTATGGAGACCCTACGGGATGACGGCATCGAGAAAATCCTTCACGGCACCACCACCATCGAGGAGGTGCTCCGGGTGACCCAGCGGTAACCATGAACCGTATTCCTTTCAGAATTCCGACCGCTCTGCTTGGGGCGGCCGTTTTCCTTACGCTCCTGTGCGGTCTTCCGGAGGTCCGTGCACAAGAGGGATCCAGTGCCCCCGGGGCGAAGGAAAACGAAGCGTCCTCTTCCTCCCCCTACCCCATCGATGTCTTCCAGCGGTACATCTCGCCGGTGGACGGGGACCGGTGCCCCATGCACCCCTCCTGTTCCGGCTATGCCGCCGAGGCGGTCAAGAAGCACGGCCCCGTCATGGGATGGATCATGGCGTGTGACCGGCTGCTCCGGTGCGGCCGGGACGAAGTGCGCCTGTCTCCCATGATCCGCGTCAACGGCCGAAACCGGACCCATGATCCGGTGGAGCGAAACGATTTCTGGTGGTAGAATGAGAACCGCGTGGGGAGAGACAGCCAGACCCCGAAGCTTCCCATGGAAGCAGTTACCGGTCCTTCTCGCCCTGATCGCCATAGGGACGGCCCAAGCGGCCGACGCCCGCCAGGAGGGGAGGTGGATCACCCCGGACGATCAGTTCGCCCTGGCCGAGGCGTACTTCGAGGCGGGAGACTACTTCCGGGCCATCGGGGAGTACCAGCGGTTCGTCCACTTCTTTCCCGAGGACCCGAAGGTCCCCGAAGCCAGCTTCATGATCGGCCTCTCCCATTTCCATTCGGAGCAGTACGAATCCGCCATCGGGATCTTCTCCCAGGTGATCTCCCGATACGGCGGAACCCCGAACTCCCTTGACGACCCCGCCGTCCAATCCCGGATCATGGCCGCCGACGCCTACATGAGAATCGAACAGCCCGACCGCGCCCTGGGCATTCTGAACCACCTTCTGGCCACCACCCAGGATCGCCGGGTATCGGATGAAACCCTCAACCAGGTGTCCTGGGTCCATATCGAATTGGGGCAGTGGAAGAAGGCGAGCCGAATGGCATCGAAAATCAGCCCGGAGGGGCGCGACCGATACGACGTGGACACCTTGCTCCGGGAACTCGAAAACGTCGAAATTCCCCAAAAAAAGCCGGAACTCGCCGGGTTTCTCTCCCTTGTTCCGGGGTTGGGACAGCTCTATGTCGGACGATACCGGGATGCGCTGACAGCCTTTCTCTTCAACGCCGGCCTCATCCTCGCCTCGGTGGAGGCCTTCGATAACGGCAACGAAGCCCTGGGAACCGTCATCGGCTTCGTCGAGACGGGGTTTTACTCCGGCAACATCTACGGAGCCATTTCCGGGGCCCACAAGTACAACCGAGCCCAAAAGGCCGAATTCATCCGGGGATTGAGGCGAGGGGTTCGCGTCAGCCTATCCCCGGCCGGGGAAAACGGCCTCTCGCTTTCCTTCCATCTGCCTTTCTGAATCCCCACCCCTACAAGCTTTCTTATAAGACTCTCCTTGCAGGTGGCCTTTTCACCGCGAGTCCATTGGGGGAACGCCTTCCTTCTCTCCCAAAAACAGGCTCGATGGGATGGAACGGTAATGGGTGACAATTGGAATTCCACATTTCAACCACCGCTGCCTCCTTTGATAGAAGCGCACGCCTTCACCGATGCGGCCAAAGGATGGATTAACGTCGTGATCCCCCTCTCTTCTCCCTCTCCGCGATAGGTTTCCGAACTCCTCTTTATCGGAGGAAAATCCACGCCACTGAGAGTCGCCAAAATGCTTGGTATACCCCTATCTTTCGATTCATGGCATGCGTACTGGAATTGCCAGCCGGGGAAAACCGAAGAGAGCTGATCCGGCGGAAAACGCTCGCCACATGACCTTTCCTCGGCTGTTGGAAGTATGGAGATCAGATCTGCGGGAGCAGGACCGCAAAAGAAAAAAAAGGGGCGGGAGAATTCCCGCCCCTTTCGGATTTATTGGTTTTGGGTTAGGTAATTACATTGCCGATCGCCCAGCCTCGCCGTTACCGTTTCCGGCGGAGGGTAACCGCCAGCCCCGCGGCGGCCGCCGCCAAGAGGCTGACCAAGTATCCCATGGCACCCGTGCCGGCGGACGAGATGAAGCAGTTGTCATCGTTCTCCGGCGCGGGGGGCGCCTGGACGCTGATGGTCTGGACGGCCGTGCTGGTACATCCGCCCGTGCCCGTCGCCGTCAAGGTGACCACATAGGTGCCCGGCTCAGGGTAGGTATGGACGCTTCTCATGGCCGAGCCCTGGGTGGTATTGTCGCCGTAATCCCAGGACAGCGCTCCGGTGGATCCGGTTGCATCCAGGTTCACGGTGAGCGGCTTTTCACCGGTTCTCGGCATCGCGGTGAAGGTTGCCGTGGCGTCGCAATCCCCCAGCTCCGCCGCATAGCCGGTCGAGAGAACCAGGATCATGCCGTTCGCCGCTCCGTCGGCATCGAAGATTCCTCCATCGACGATTTCGAACGTCACCGAGCGACGATCCGGACCAAAGGTGAAGCCATCCACAAGGCTGAACAGACTGGTGGTTACATTGTAAATGTACCAGACCATATCCTCGGGGATCGCCTCGGAAAAGTAGACCGTAATGGTGGCCGAGTCGCCGGGGTTCACCACGTCCGCCTCGAAGCCCACGAAGTCGCACGGCGCATCGAGGATGGCCGGGAAGTATGGGCTGCCTTCCATCAGTGTGATCAGCGAAACCAGCTCTTCGACGTTTTCGATGCCCTTCACGCCGATGACCCCTTCACAGATCCGAGACTGAATGAACAGCGAAAGCATATCGCTTTCGTTCTGATCGGCGTCGGGGGTGCCGTCGTTGTCCACATCGGACGTGGGATCATCCACCTCCTGGTCATCCGGTACGCCGTCGCCATCCTGGTCGTCGGCGGGGCCGGCGGTCTGGGT
>CAYSLC010000026.1:0-37086 GCA_964431545.1 uncultured Desulfobacteraceae bacterium
GGGTCGAGCAGCGAGACGGCGGCCGGATAATCGGAGTACATCTGGTCCCCCACCATGAGGATGAACTTGACCTCGTGCTCCGCAAAGACGCGGCGGACCGCCCGCAGCATCCGGCCCGCCGCCGGGGTGATCTCCCCGTTTTTGTCGAGCGGCTGGTGGCAGCTCATGAGGGCCACGGAGAACCGCCGGGGGGTCTGGTCCACGCTCTCCGGGGCGGTCTCGAACCGCCCCTCCCCCACGATATTTCCGTCCGCCTCCCGGATGATCCGGAACCGGTAGGGGGTGAGGGGCGACAGGGCCGCCCCGACATCTTCCTTGGGCGGCACCAGAAGGGAGGCGGTGTTGTCCCGCGGGTTCTCCTCGGGGATCTCCACCACCGTCTCCCCGCCCCCGCCCGCGTCCGTTTCGGACCACCATTTCACCCGGTGTCTCCCGGTCCCGTGAGATTTGAGCCACAGCCGCGCCGAGTGGGGGTCCACCTTTCCAACGGCCACCATGTCCCGGAGCGGGTCATGCTTGAAACCGGCTTCTGAAGTCGTCATGTCCTGTCATTCCTCCCGCTGTATAAGAAGTATCGCCGCATGGGGTGGAAAACCGCATGGCGGTATGATACCATAGACCCCTTGGGAGCGCCAAAGGAACCCTTATAACCTGCCGGATTCCATACCGTTGCCGGCAATCGCATCCCGGGATGCGCACGCGGGAGGACAGGCATGGACCGATTCCTCGGGGCGGACAAACGGCTGCTGGTGACCGGGGCTTCGGGCCTTCTGGGGTGGCATCTCTGCCGGGCGGCCCTGGATCGCTGGTCCGTCTTCGGGACCTGGCGGACCCGCCGGGCGGACCTGGCCGGGGTCCGGAGCCTCCGGTGCGACCTCACGGGCGCCGATTCCGTCCCGGACCTCTTCCGGGACGTCCGGCCCCACGCCGTGGTCCACGCCGCGGCGGCCGCCGATCCCAACTTCTGCGAGACCCATCCGGAAGAGACCGCCCGGATCAACGTGGAGGCCCCGGCCCGGCTGGCGGAGGCGTGCGCCGCGGCGGGGATCCCCTTGGTGTTCACCTCCACCGACCTGGTCTTCGACGGAGAGCACGCCCCCTATCGGGAGGGGGATCCGGTCTCGCCCCTGATGGTCTACGGCCGTCAGAAGGTCCGGGCCGAAACCGCGGTGGCGGAGATCCACCCCGGCGCCGCCATCCTCCGGATGCCGCTGATGTTCGGGATCTCCCCGGCCGGCGACAGCTTCTTCGAAAAGATGGCCGCGGCCTTTGCCGCCGGAGAGCCGGTCCGGCTCTTCATCGACGAATACCGGAGCCCCCTGGCCGCCCCGGCCGCCGCCCACGCGGTCTTGTCCGCCCTCGCCGGCGGGGGCGGCCTCCTCCACCTGGGGGGACCCGAGCGGATCTCCCGCCACGATTCCGCCGTCCGGACGGCCCGGGCCATGGGCGCGACCCCGGCCCGGATCATTCCCGTCCGGCAGGCGGAGGTCCCCATGGCCGCGGCCCGCCCCCGGGACGTCTCCCTTGCGAACGAAGCGGCCGCCCGGCGGATCGGCTTCCGGCCCGAGCCCCTGGACGTGGAACTCGAACGGCTGGCCCGGACCCCGCAAAAAAAGAGGTGATCCCATGCCCACCGGCGCCTGCGGCATCGACTGCGATGTCTGCAAACTGAGATTGATCGGCACCTGCTCCACCTGCGGACCGGGAAAGAGCGACCCGGCGCGGGCCAAACTCGCGGCCCAGGAGCGGCTCTTCGGCGGCACCTGCGCCATCCTCGCCTGCGCCGCCATGAACCGGATCGATTACTGCATGCGGGACTGCGACCAGTTTCCCTGCGACAACTTCCGGATCGGTCCGTACCCCTTCTCCGAGGGGTTTTTGAACATGCAGGGGCGGCGGCTCTCCCAACGGCCTCCGGCCCGGTCCCACACGGGCCTCTCCGTGGAGATCCCCCCGGACTACTGGGACCGGGTCTCCCGCCGGGACCCGACGCAACTCGCGGCCCTCACCCTCATGGAGCCCCACCCCGCGGGGGCGGCCGCGCCCACGGGTCTCGCCTTCCGGTTTCTGGGGGAGCCGGTCCGGGTGGACATGGAAGCGCATTGCCTGAAACGCCGATCGGAGGGGGCCTGGGTCCGCACCGAGGACCCCCTGCTGGAGCTGGTGACCCTGGTCTATCTTCTCCGGGTGGAGGGGGTCCACCCCCTGGGCCGGGAGATGGTGGCGCCCTCCGGGCTCAAGGAGGGCCATTTTTTCCAGGGGCCCCACACGCTCCGGCTCGATCCCCTGCTCGACCGGTTCGGCGGGGATCTTCCGGGGTTCCGCCGGGCCGCCGAGGCCCTGGCGGGCGAGCGAATGGATTCGGCCGACGCCGCCTACCGGCTCCTGCCCTTCCCCCGGATCCCCCTGTACTACCTCCTGTGGGCCGGGGACGGGGAGTTTCCCCCCCGGATCTCGGTCCTCTTCGACCGGACCATCGAACGCTGCCTGGCGGCGGACGCGATCTGGGGGCTGGTCAACCGGGTCACCACGGCCCTGCTGACCGGCCCCGACCATGGATGACCCCACCCCCCGGAGCCCTTTTCAACTCCCGTCCGGGCCGAAGTCGAAGGTCTGCCCCTTGGTCACGAACCCCATGAACCCGTCGACGGTGGGATCGACCTCGGGGTGGGGCTGGTAGTGGTAGAGCCAGGTCTTCTTCCGGATCTCCGCCGGAAGGGTCCGCAGGTCGTCGTAGTGGGCGTGGACGATGCTCTTGACCGGGTTGGTCTCGCAGTCGTGGAAGATCACCGCCGCCTTTCGGGCGATCTCCTGGATCATCCGGGGCCGGAACTGGGTGTCGGTGGTGAGAAAGACCACGGGGCCGCCGCTTTCCACATCCTCCATGATCAGGCCGAAGCTGAAGAAATCCCGGTACCCGGTGACGATGTGGGGCATCCGGACCAGGGTGAACCGGATCCCGCCCCAGTAGAAGGAATCCTTCTCCCCCACGGCCCGGCACCGGAAATAGTCGGTGAGGTGCATCCGCTTGCCCTCGATGCAGCCGAGCCCCCCCTTGAGGGAGTCGTTCCACAGCTCCCGCATGGTGGTCTCCTCCATGAAGAGCCGGGGCCGGCGGTCCGTTCCGTTGAAATAGGCCTGGAAGGCGAGCCACTCCATGCCGCCGATGTGATCGGAATGGAGGTGGGAGATGTAGACGGCGTCGATCTTCTCCCCCACGTCGCTGTTCCCGATCCCCTCCTCCCCCAGGGAGAACCGGATATCGGTGCCGCAATCGACGAGGAGATTCCTTCCGTCCCGGGCCGTGATGATCAGATTCGACTGGTAGTAGTCCGGGGTGGTAAATGCTGAACCGACACCAATAAACTTGATTTTCATCGAAAAACCGTCCTATGCATCGCGCTTCGGCCGCGGGCGCCGCCGCCCGTCGGTCATTGGAAGTTGAACCGGTATCTGAAGAACGCCTTGGCCTCCGGCGGCACCGCCGTGAAGATCACCCGGAACCGGGCCGGGGACTCGGAGACGCTGCTGGTCACCTTGGCGTAGAGGTCCCCGCTCACCTCGTACCCCTCTTCGTCGAAGAGGGTGATCTTGATATTGGTCAGGCGTCCCACCAGGAAGGCGGCCTCGATCTCCGCCGCCTCCGGGGCCAGCCGCAGGATCGATCCGTCGTGGGCGTCCTCCCGGGTGTCCTTTTCGTTGAGCATGGTGAACTGGATGGGCAGTCCGTGGTTCAGGTCGAACAGTTCGATCTCCTTCTTCTCGGGGAGCAGAAGGCCGTGTTCGCCGCCGATGCCGCCCACCTCGTAGATGGTGATCGGCTCCTTGACCCCCTTGGGCATCACCTCCATCTGGTCGTCGATGCGCAGAATCGGCCCGCAGGCGTCCAGGGTGCTCTGGGAGATGAACGTCTGGTCGCCCACGGTGTAGGACTCGATCCGGGAGGTGAGGTTGACGTTCCGGCCCACCACGCCGTACTTGGACCGCTTCTCGGACCCGATGTTGCCCACCACCACCTCGCCGGTGTTGATGCCGATCCCCTGGGCCACCTCGGGGTAGCCGGCCTCCCGGTTCCGTTCGTTGACCCGGACCATGGCCATCTGCATCTCCACGGCGCAGGCCACCGCCCGCTGGGCGTCGTCCTCCCGCTGGACCGGGGCCCCGAAGATCACCAGGATGGCGTCGCCGATGAACTCGTCGATGGTCCCCTGGTACTTGAGGATGATCTCGGTCATGGTCTCCAGGTAGATGTTGATGATCCGGACCACGTCCTCGGCGGGAAGCCGCTCGCTGATGGCGGTGAACCCCCTCAGGTCGGTCATCATGATGGTCACCTGCCGCTTCTCCCCCCCCAGCTTCATCCCTTCGGGGGACTCCAGGATGCTGTCCACCACGTCGTCGGAGAGGTACCGGCCGAAGGTCTCCCGGATGAACCGGTTCCGGATCTCCAGCTGTTTCTGGCTCTCCAGCAGGGCGTTGAAGGCCTCGTTTCTCTCCAGCAGGTTGATGTACCCCTTGGAGTGGTACCGGATCCGGGCGATGACCTCCAGCCGGTCGGGGAGCTTCACCATGTAGTCGTTGGCCCCCAGGGCGAAGGCCTCGGCCTTGGTGTGGGGCTCCTCCTTTCCGGAGAGGACGATCAAGGGGACGTCCCGGGTGGCGGGGTTGGCGCGGAAGTAGCGGACCAGCATCAGCCCGTCGATCTCGGGCATGACCAGGTCCTGGAGGATCACCGTCGGGTGGATCCCGTTGGCCATCTTGATGGCCTGGGTGGCGTCCTGGCAGTAGTGGAAGTCGATGTCCTCCTCGGTCGCCAGCATCCGGCGGACCGCCTCGCCGATGATCGCCTGGTCGTCCACCAGAAGGACCGTGATCCGATGCTCGGTGAGGGTGACGGGGGTCGCCACGGGCCGGTCAGCCATTCTTCGGCCCGCGGGCTCCCGTTGTCGGGCGCCGCCGGTCGGGGTCCGGGGAGGGGGAGCGGAGGTGATCCGCCACGGCGCGGCCGATCCGCTCCACCGGCAGGATCCGGTCCGCCGCCCCCAGGTCCCGGGCCGCCTTGGGCATGCCGTAGACCACGCTGGTCCCCTCGTCCTGGGCGATGGTGTGCCAGCCGATCCGGCGCAGGGCGGCCAGTCCCTCGGCCCCGTCCCGGCCCATGCCGGTGAGGAGAACCCCCACGCACCCGTCCCGGACGAATTCCGCCGGCAGGTGCCGGACCAGGCTGTTGAAGAAGACGTCCACCGAGGGGCGGTAGGAGGTGTTGCCCGGCTCGGGGGTGTAGGAGAAGGTGAGCGCCGGGGTGAGCACCAGGTGGTCGTTGGTGCCGGCCACGAAGACGGTGTTCCGGGTGGGCTGCCCCCCCTCGGCGGCGAGCTGGACCCGCAGGGGGGTATGGCCGTCGAGCCATTCGGCCAGCCCGGCGGAGAACTTCTCGTCCACGTGCTGGACCACCACCACCGCGGCATCCAGCTTGGCGGGAAAGGCCGACAGCACCTGGGCCAGGGCCTTGGGGCCGCCGGTGGAGGAGCCGATGGCCACCAGGGGGGTGATCCGGGAGAGTTCGGGGGGGCGGGACGGGCTGGCCGAGGCCTGCCCCCGCAGCCGGGCGATGTTGTGGATCTTCCGCAAGAGGGTGTAGCGGCTCCGCTGGGCCTCGGCCCCGCCGCCCATCATGGGGATGTTGACGGCGTCCAGGGCACCGTGGCCCATGGCCTCGAAGACCTTGGCGGCGTTGTTGCCCACGGTGGCGGTGACGATGAGGACGGCGCAGGGGCTCTCCTTCATGATCCGCCGGGTCGCCTCCACCCCGTCCATGACCGGCATGATCAGATCCATCAGGATCAGATCGGGGGGGTCCGCGGCGCACTTCTCCACCGCCTCCCGCCCGTTCCGGGCGATCCAGACGATCTCGTGGCCGGGCACGCTCAGGATGATCCGGCGCAGGCTCTCCACGGCCATTCCCAGGTCGTTGACCAGGGCGATCCTCATGGGCTGCGGCCCTTTCGGCGGCTCACGCTTCTACCCCACCCGGAACCGGGAGACCTCGTCCTGGAGGCCCCTTGAGGCGTCGTTTAGCTGTTCGATGGCCAGGAAGGATTCCCGGAGGGATTCCACGGTCTGCTGCATCTCCTCGCTCAGGTTGAGCATGGACGCGTTGATCTGCTGGGCGCTCTCCGACTGGAACTGCATCGACTCGTTGACCCCCTCGAAGCTGGGGGTCAGGGCCTTGACCTGCTCGATGATCCGGGTGAGCTGGGTGCTGATCCGGCCCACGTTCTCGGCGCTGCGCTGGACCTCGGCGATGAAGGCGTCCATCTCCATGACCCCCGCGGAGACGGCCGACTGCATCTCCTGGACCATCTGGTCGATGTCGAGGGTGGCCACGGCGGTCTGGTCGGCCAGCCGCCGGATCTCCCGGGCCACCACGGTGAAGCCCCGGCCGTACTCCCCGGCCTTCTCGGCCTCGATGGCGGCGTTGAGCGACAGCAGGTTGGTCTGGTCGGCCACCTTGGTGATGGTGGTCACCACCGAGGTGATGTTGGCCGCCTTCTCGTTGATCGCCTCCAGCTTCCCGGAGATGGATTTGGACGCGTTCTCCATGTGGCGCATCGCCTCCTCCATCTGGCCCAGGTCCGACTGGCCGCTGTTGGCGAAGTCGGCGGTCTGCTCGGACATGCCCGCCACCTTCTTCATGGTCTCCACCAGCTCCTCGGAGACGCTGGAGATCTCCCCCACCGACTTGACCACGTAGTTGGTCGACTCCATCTGGGTCTTCATGACCGCCTCCTGCTGCTTGGAGGTGGCGGAGAGTTCGGTGGCCGAGGAGGTGACCTGGATCCCCGACCGCTGGACCTGGCCGATGAGGGCGTTGAGGCTCCGGGCCATCTGGCTCAGCTTCTCCACCAGGGTCCCGATCTCGTCGTCGTGGTCCCGTTCGATCTCGGCGGTGAGGTCCCCCTCGGAGATGGTCTCGGCAAAGGCGACCACCTTCTTGATGGGGTGGAGGATCCGCCGGTAGATGATCCGGCCGATGAGGTACATGAAGAGGACGGCCACCACGCTGATCATGATGATGATGAACCGGACGGCCACGTTGACCCGCTCCGCCTCGTTTTCGGCCCGCCGCCGCACCCCGTCGGAGAGGGACTGGAGGTCGTTCAAGCTGGCCATCAGGGGCCGGGTGCTCAGGTTCATCGACTCGTCCAGGGCGTCGAGGCGCTCCCGCTGGAGGAGCCGGAGGCGCTGGAGCTTCGCGATGGAGCCCTCCCCGTCCACCAGGGTCTGCATGAGGGCCGTAAAGTCGTTTTCGATGCGCGTCACCAGCTCCCTCAGCCCCGCCATTTCCACATTCGCCGCCTTGAGGCTCTCCAGGCCGGCCGCCGCCTCCTGGGAGACCGGCTCGATCTGGTCGCTCCGGATGAGATCGATGCGCTCGGGGTCCTCGGCCAGGAGCATCCGGCGGCCGAAGTTGGTCAGAAGGGCGATGGAGAGCCGGAGGTCGCCGGCGATCCGGGACATCCGGGAGAGTTCCTGAAGCTGGGAGACGCCGTCGCCGCCGCCGTCCTCCGGGGGGACGGGGCCCGACTTGACCTGCTGGGCGATGGACTGGTCGATGCGGTCGGAGAAGATCTTGGCGTTTCCGTGGAGCTGGGCCCCGAGCGCGTCCAGGGAGGCGTTCTGGCTCTCCAGGTCGTTATCGAGGCGGAGACCGACCCGCATGGCCTCCTGGAGGGCGGTGTCCTTCTCCAGGGTCTCGGCGAAGAGGTTCCGGAGCTTCTCGATCTTGCCGCCCGCCTCCCCGGCCCCGGCCCTCCTGGAGAGGACGGCGAGTTCGTCGAGGCTCCGGGAGAACGCCTTTTCCAGCGGTTCCCGGCCGCCCCACCGCTCCAGGGCCTCCAGGGAACGGGTCTGGGTGATGGCGTGCTTGCGCAAGGTGAAGTCCTTCACCGCCATCTTCACCCGTTGATTGGCGGCCTCCAGGGGCATGGCGACCTCGCTGATCCGGCTCTGGCTCGAAACGAGGCGGCTGTTGGAGATCAGGCTGGTCACCGCCAGGACAAAGGTGACCCCGATGCCCATGATCACCAGCCCCCACAGCAGGCGCGCGATAGTCAACCTCACGTTCATCTTCCATTTCATGGTATTCGATTGCCCTCCCTTTGCCGATTGGGGGTTATAGGGTTCACGGTCACGGTTCGCCGATGAGGTCGATGACGGCGTTGATGAAGGAGTTGTCCTGGAAGCTGCTCTTGGTCAGGTAGTAGTTGGCCCCGGCCTCCAGGCCGCGGAGCCGGTCCTCCTCGGTGTTCTTGTAGGAGACGACCATCACGGGCAGCGACTTGAGCTTCTCGTGGCCCTTCATCTGGGTGATCAGCTCGATGCCGTTCATCCGCGGCATGTCGATGTCGGAGACGACCATCTCATAGTCGTGGGCGGAGGTCCGCAGAATGTTCCAGGCGTCCATGCCGTCCACCGCCACGTCCACCAGATACCCCTTCGCCTCCAAAAGTTTGCGTTCCATCTCCCGCACGGTGATGGAGTCGTCCACCACGAGGATGTATTTTCCCGCCGCCTCCTCCTCGGCATCGGCGAACCGCTTGATCTTCCGGAGCCGCTGCTTGCCGGTGAGCAGGCCGTCGATGGAGCGGACCAGGTCGTCCACGTCGAAGATGAGGACGGGGGAGCCGTCGAGCATGATGGCCATGGCGCTGATGTCGGAGACCTTCCCCAGCCGGGGGTCGAGGGGCCGGACCACCAGGTCGTACTCCCCCACGAACCGGTCCACCATCATCCCGTAGGCGTGGACCCGGTCGCTGATCACCACCACGGGCAATTCGTCCTCCTGCCCCTCGGCCTTCTCCACCTCCAGGACATCGTGGACGTCCACCAGGGAGACGTTCCGGTCGTCGAGGCGGAAGTACTGACGATCCTCCACCGTGTCGATCTCCTTTCTGGAGAGCATCAGACAGCGGTCGATGCGGGCCAGGGGGAAGGCGTAGGTCTCCCCGGCGATCTCCACGATGAAGGTGCGGATCACCGACAGGGTCAGGGGGAGTTCCAGGTGGAAGGAGAGGCCCTTTCCCGGCTTGGAGACCGCCCGGACGATGCCCCCCACCTCGTGGACCATGTTGTGGACCACGTCGAGCCCCACCCCGCGGCCGGAGATCTCGGTGACCCGGTTGAGGGTGGAGAACCCGGGCAGGAAGAGGAACTCCATCAGTTCCGGCTCGGTGAGTTTGTCGAGCATCTCGGCGCTGGTGAGCCCCTTGCTCAGAATGTTGAGGCGCAGCTCGTCCAGGTCGACGCCCCGGCCGTCGTCGGCGATGGTGATCATCAGCATCCCGGAACGGTGGGCCGCCTCCAGCCGAAGGGTTCCGGTCTCGGGCTTCCCGGCCGCCGTCCGCTCTTCCGGGGTCTCGACCCCGTGGTCCAGGGCGTTGCGGATGAGGTGGCTCAGGGGGGCCTCCAGCTTCTCCAGGATGTCCCGGTCCACCTCCGTGGACTTGCCGGTGATGGAGAAACGGACCTTCTTGCCCAGCTCCCGGGCCAGGTCCCGCACCATCCGGGGAAAGGCCTGGATCCCGTCGGCGAAGGGGCGCATCCGGACCCCGATGACCTCGTGGTAGAGGCGGTCCGAAAGGTTCTCGGAGGAGGCGATGAACCGGTCGAGCTGGTTGAGGCGGTCCACCAGGTACCGGTTGCACGCCTTGGTCTTCTCCCGGGCCTCCAGGATCATCTCCCGGACCATCCGCCCGTCCCGCCCGTCCCGCCGATTCTCGGCGGTCTCCTGGAGGCGCTCCAGGTGGTTCAAGAGGTCGAGGTGGCTCCGCTTGAGTCCCATGAGCCTGCCGTAGTACGGAGGGAGCCACCGGGCGCTGACCACCACCTCCCCGGCCAGGGCCATGAGCCGTTCGATCTTGGCCGCGGTCACCCGCACCATCCGGTCGCCGTCCTGGGACCTGCGCCGGACCGGTCGGCCCTCCTCGGCCGGATCGGGGCTCTCCGTTCGGGGGGCGGCCTCCTCCCGGGGCTCGGCCGGCCGGGCCGGTGGGGATTCCGGCGCATCCGGCGCCGGTTCGGCGTCGGGATCAGGCCGGTCGGGGACCTCGGGCCTGGGGGGCGGCCTGGGAGGGGCCGCCGGCTTTCGGGGCTCCGGGGCGGCCGGGGCCTCCCCGGCGAGAATCGAGGCGATGCGGGCCGCCAGGTCATCGATCTCGGCCTGATTGGCGGTCACCCACTCGGCCATCCCGTCCCCGGCGGCGTCGGAGATCCGGGTGAGCAGGTCCACGCCCTTCAGGAGGATGTCGATGGCGTCGGAGGAGAGGGTGATGTCCCCCTTCTGGGCGGCCACGAAGCAGTCCTCCATGGTGTGGGCCAGCTTCACGGCCGGATCGAGTTCCACGATGCGGGCCCCGCCCTTGATGGAGTGGGCGGCCCGCATGAGGGCCTCCACCTGGTCGGTGGCGCCGGGATCGTTCTCCAGGGCCAACAGGCCCTCGTTCAGGGTGGCGGCGTGAACCTCCATCTCCGACCGGAAGAGGTCGAGCATGGAGAAATCGCTCAGATCCCTGCCGTTTGCGATCACTGCACGCTCCTTGCCAGGCTGTAGACGAGCAGCTCGTCGTCCAGATAGGCGACGTGGGTCTCCCCCATCATGAAGATCCCCTTGGTGAAGGTGGACTGGGCCTTGGCCACGGTCACCGGCACGTTCTGGAATGCGTTGGGGTGGACCCGGTGGATCCCCAGGATCTCGTCCACGGGAAAGACCCATCTGCCGTCATCGCTTTCCATCACCAGCATCCGCTTGTACCCGGCGGCGGACCGGTCCTTCCGGTTCCCGGAGCCCGCCTCGATGCCGAGCAGCTGCTTCAAGGAGACGCAGAGCTGGATCTCCCCCCGGACGTTGATGACGCCGGTGAGGGAACGGTTCTTCCGGTGCGGCAGGCTGTGGACCTTGAGGTTGCGGGGGGAGATCACCTCGGCGAAGACCGAGGTCTTGAGGGCGAGCCACTCCTCCTCGATGCGGAAGACGAGCACCGACAGGGTCTTGAAGAGCTGCTCCTCCTTGTGCCCGGCCATCACCTCGGCCCACTCGTTCCGGTAGGTGTCGGGCAGATCCCGGTCGAGGAGCCGGCGGCCCGCCTGCTTGAACACGTCGCAGTTGCGGCAGTGGATCACCTCTGCCAGGACCGGGCACCGGGGCTGTCGGCGGCCCCAGACACCGATGGTCTTCCAGCAGTCCTTGACGTCGGGGGGGCGGATCTTCCCGGCGCGGTTCACAGGGCCTCCTCCCTTTCGCGGATCCGCTGGGCCCGGCCCCGGAGGCGCTCGGCCCGCCGCGGCTCGCCGCGGTGCTCCATGATGAACGCCAGGTGGCTCAGGGCCTCATGGTGGTTGGGATCGAGGTAGACCGCCTTGTTGAAGAACTCCTCGGCCCGCTCCTCCTCGTCCTGGGCGTGGCGGATGAGCCCCATGAGGAAGTAGGCCTGGATGTGGAAGGCGTTCTCCCGCAGGCACTTCTCGCACATCTCGAACGCCTTGTCCAACTCCCCCTGGTCGGCCATGCGCTGGGCCTCCTCCAGGTATTGGCGGGCCGGCGAGGGCGGCAGATCCCGGGGGGGCGGGGGGGCCTCCCGGGGCGGCCGGCGGGGGAGCGTCGGAACGGCGGCCGCCCGGGGCGCGGCGGCCGGTGGCGAGCGGCGGGGGGGGGCTTTGGGGTTTTCCGGGGCGGTCCGTTCCCGCCGCCGGTAGAAGTCGTGGTCGGCGCACTCTCCGTCGTCCCGGAGCCCGTCGGTCCGCCGGCAGGCGAAGACGCCGGGCCGCCGGATCCAGGCGAAGCCGGGAACACAGACCAGGGGCCGCTCCACGTGGCCCACGAAGAGGATCCCCGTCCGGAGCAGGAGCCGCTGGATGACCCGCATGGATTTGCTCCGCGCGGCGTCGGTGAGGTAGATCAGCAGGTTCCGGCAGAAGAGGATGTCGTAGGGCGGCTCGCCCAGGAGCGTCCGCTCGTCCAGGAGGTTTCCCCTGTGGAACCGGACCCGGTCGCGGATCTCCGGCGAGATCTGGTAGCCGCCGGCGGCCGGGGTGAAGTACCGCTCCCGAAAGGAGACGTTCCCGCCCCGGAACGATTCCTTTCCAAAGACCCCCCGGCGGGCCTTTTCCAGGGCCGCCTCGCTGATGTCCACCGCGTCGATGCGGAACCGCTCCGGGGGCAGGCCGCTGTCCATGAGGGCCATTCCGATGGAGTACGGCTCCTCCCCGGTGGCGCAGGGCAGGCTCAGGACCCGCAGGACGGCCCCCTCCCGTCCCGACCGCCACTCGAACCGGATGTGACGGGTGAGGAAGGCGAAGGACTCCTTGTTCCGGAAGAACCAGGTCTCCGGGACCACCACCAGCTCCACCAGCGCATCCCACTCCTGGGTCGAGGCCTCCACACACGCCAGATAGTCGGCGTCGTCGGCGATCCCCCGGAGCAACTTCCGCCGGTCCACGGCCTTGGCCACCGTCTCCTCCCCGATGGACGGGACCGAGAGTCCGATCCGCTGATTCAGGAGGCCTTCAATCCTGGCCCTGGCCGTCTCCGACACAACTCTTCCTCTCCGATTCCGGCAGAAACGAGACGCAATCGGGCAGAAGGTCCAGGTCGATGTACTGGACCATCCGCCCCTCCTCCATGACGATCCCCCCCAGGTAGGGGGCGGTCTTCGAGCGGATCCCCGGCCGGACGAAGGCGCTCTCCGGCCGCTTGACCACATCCGTCACCCGTTCGGCGATCAGCCCCAGGACGTGGGACGCCTCCCGCTCCCCCTGGTAATCCACCAGGATGATGCGGGTGCTCAGCCGCATCCGGGAAGGCTCCCCCTGGATGAGGCGGCCGAGGTCGATGACCGGAACGATGGCCCCCCGGTAGTTGAAATATCCGGCGAAGAAATCGGGGGCGTGGGGGACCTCCTTGAGCTGGACCATCGGGGCGATCTCCCGGACTTTCTGACACTTTATGATGTACATGGTCTCTTTGATGAAAAAAAACAACGCGAGCATCCCGCCCCCAAATATCAGATCAAACTTCAGATATCATTATGGAAAGAGCGATGAATGCAACTTGTACCCCATTTTGACCAAATCTGCAACTCAATATATGGGTACCGGCGCGGCCCCCGGCGGTTCCCCCCCCCGGATCCCCCGGACGGGGCCGCCGGAAAATCCCGGCTTGAAAAACCGGGATAAATCGATTACACCCGCCATAGGGATTCACCATTCAGCGGAAAGGCGAACCATGTACAAAGTGATGATTCGGGACAACATGTCCCCCGTGGCCCGGGAGATCCTGGAGGAGACCGGAGAGATCACGGTGGTGGTGGACAACGACAAGGCCACCAACAGCCCCGAGGCCCTGGCCGGGATCATCGGGGAATACGACGGACTGGCGGTCCGCAGCGGCACCCGGGTCACCGAGCCGGTGCTGGCCCGGGCCGGCCGGCTCAAGGTCGTCGGCCGGGCCGGCATCGGGGTGGACAACATCGACCTGCCGGCGGCCACCCGGAAGGGGGTGGTGGTGATGAACGCGCCCGGAGGAAACACCGTCACCACGGCGGAGCACACCATCTCCCTGATGCTCTCCCTGGCCCGGAACGTCCCCCAGGCCACCGCCTCTCTCCGGGAGGGCCGATGGGAGAAGAAACAGTTGAGCGGCGTGGAGATCACCGACAAGACCCTGGGGATCGTCGGCCTGGGCCAGATCGGCCGGGTGGTGGCCCAGCGGGCCAGGGGGCTTGCCATGAACGTGGTGGCCGCCGACCCCTTCGTCACCCGGGAGGCGGCCCGGGAACTGGAGGTGGAGCTGCTGGACCTCGACGAACTGCTGGTCCGGTCCGACTTCATCACCCTCCACGTGCCCCGGCTCAAGGACACGGCCGGGATGATCGACGCGGGGGCACTGGCCAAGATGAAGCCGGGGGTCCGGATCATCAACTGCTCCCGGGGAGAGGTGATCGACCTTGCGGCCCTCCACGAGGCGGTGGTCTCCGGCCACGTGGCCGGCGCGGCCCTGGATGTCTTCCCCACGGAGCCGCCGGACCCGGAGCTGCCCATCTTCCGCCACCCCAACATCATCTTCACCCCGCACCTGGGGGCCAGCACCGGCGAGGCCCAGGCCAAGGTGGCCCGGATGATCGCCAACCAGATGTCGGCCTACCTTTTGGGCGGGGTCATCACCAACGCGGTCAACTTCCCGTCGGTCTCCCGGGAGGTGATGGAGATGATGCGGCCCCACCTGGAACTCGCCGAGAAGATGGGAACCATGATGGGCCAGCTCTCCAACCGGACCCACGACATCTCCATCACCTACGGCGGCAACGTGGGGGACCTGGACACCCGCCCCCTCACCCACGCCCTGCTCAAGGGACTCCTGGGGGCCTTCACGGACGGGCCGGTCAACGATGTCAACGCCCCGGAGCTGGCCCGGGACAAGGGGATCCATGTGCGGGAGACCATCAGCGGGGCCAAGGGGGATTTCGCGGGGCTGATCCAGTTGAAGCTGGAGGACCACGAGGAGAGCCCGGACGAAATCTGGGGGACCATCTACGAAAGGAAGTATCCCCGGCTGGTGCGCATCGGGCGGATCTACATGGACGCCATCCCGGAGGGGTCGATGATCGTGATCCAGAACATCGACCGGCCCGGCGTGATCGGCAACGTGGGCACCACCCTGGGCCGCCACGGGATCAACATCGGCCGGTTCCAGCTGGGACGTCGGGAGGACCGGGCCATCTGCCTGGTCAACATCGACTCGCCGGCCGACGAGGCGGTGCTGACCGAACTCAGGGCCCTGCCCAACATCCTCTCGGCCAGGCAGGTCCAGCTTCCCTGAAGGGGGGCGCTCTCCCGGGCTCCGGCCCGGGGTTCCCGGAACAGGGAGGATCGGAAAGACCCGGCATCAGGGGTCGGCCGCGCCGGTTCCGGGACCGCCGGCCTCCATCTCCGGGAGCCGCCGCAGGTGATCCGCCACCGACGCCACCTGTCCGGCCAGGGCGGGGAACCGTCGGCGGGCCCCGTCCAGATCCCCCTCGACGCAGCACCGTTCCAGGTCCCGGGCCGCCTCCACCAGGGACTCGATCCGGAGCGCCCCCAGGATGCTGTTGACGGCGTGGGCCCGCTTCCGGGCCAGGGCCGGATCTTCTCCGGCCAGGGCCTCTTCCAGATGGGCCATCCGTTTCGGCCCGTCCTCCAGGAACCCCGACACCATGGTCCTGAAGAATTCCGGATCCCCCGTGTAGCACTTTCGGAACCGCCGGAGATCGGCGGACCACGGCGCCCGGCCGTCGGCTTCGCCGGCGGCCCGTCGCCCCCCGCCGGCAGCGGCCCGCTCCATGGCCCGGAACAGGGCCTCGGCCTCCACGGGCTTGGTGACGGTATCATCCACACCGGCCTCCAGAAACCGGGTCCGGTCCTCCTTCATGGCGTAGGCGGTGAGGGCGATCACGGGAAGGCGGGGGTCCACCGCCCGGCGGGTACCGCCCCGGCGGATCCGCCGGGTCGCCTCCAGGCCGTCCATCTCGGGCATCTGGATGTCCATGAGGACGAGGTCGAAGGGGTCCGTTTCCAGTGCCTCCAGGGCGGCCCGGCCGTTCTCCACGGCCCGGACCCGGTGGCCGGCTTCCTCCAGGAGATGGACGATGGAGATCCGGTTGAGATGCTCGTCCTCCGCCACCAGGACGTTCAGGGGGGCGGGCCGGGGTCCGGAGACCGGCGGCGCCGGCTCGCCCAGGAGCCGGGTCATCCGGGGGATCCCGTGGACGATGGTGAAGTGGAAGGTGCTGCCCTTTCCGGGCTCGCTGGTGGCGCCGATCTCCCCGCCCATCATCATCACCAGCCGCCTGGAGATGGCCAGTCCGAGCCCCGTCCCGCCCTGGGGCTTGGAGAGGCCGTCGTCCAACTGGACGAAGCTCGAAAAGAGGCTCCCGATCTTCTCCGGGGCGATGCCGGATCCGGTGTCGGCCACCGAAAACCGCAGCTTGTCGAGGGTCCCCGCCTCCTCGCTCCGGGCCACCGAGAGGCGGACGCCCCCCTTTTCGGTGAACTTGATGGCGTTGGAGAGCAGGTTCCGCAGCACCTGCCCCAGCCGGTCGGGATCGGCGTAGATGTGGCGGGGAAGGTCCGGCCGAATCTCCAAGGAGAGCCGGAGCCGGTCCTCGACCTTGGGGCGGAAGAGGGACACGATCTCCTCCAGGTGGCCGTGGAGATCGAAGACCCGGTCGGCGATCTCCATTTTCCCCGCCTCGATCTTGGAAAAGTCGAGGATGTCGTTGATGATGTGGAGCAGGGAACCGGCGGCCCGCTTGATGAGGCTCAGGCTCCTTCGGGTCTCCGGGTCGGCCTTTCCGCCCAGGGCCATGTCAACCACGCCGATGATGCCGCTGATGGGGGTCCGGATCTCGTGGCTCATGTTGGCCAGGAAGTCCCCTTTGGCCCGGTTCGCCTCCTCGGCCCGGTGTTTGGCCAAGAGGATCTCCCGCTCCATCCGCTTTCTGTCGGTGATGTCCTGGAGGACGCCGAAGTAGCGCCCGCCGCGAGGCCCGTACCCGGCCATGCGGTTGGCGATCAGGACCACGGTCCGGGGGCGTCCGTCCCTTCGGATGATGCGGAACTCCCGGACGAGGCGGCCCTGTTCCGGAAGGACCCGGTTGAGCCCCGTCAGAAGGGCGTCGGTGTCGTCGGGGTGGACGTGGCCGAAGAGGACGGTTCCGGTGAGGGGGATCTCCCCCGGCTCATACCCCAGAATCCGGTAGAGTTCCTCGGACCCGTTGATCTCATCGGTCTGTTCGGTGTATTCCCAGCTGCCCACATGGGTGATCCGCTGGGCCTCCTTGAGCTTCCCCTCGCTGACCCGCAGGGCCTGTTCGGCCTCCTTGATCTCCGTGATGTCCGTGTCGGTGCCCACGATCCGCCGGACCGCTCCGCCGGAATCCCGGAGCGCCTTTCCCCGGGCGAGGATCCACCGCACCCCCCCGTCCCGGTGGCGCATCCGATGCTCGCACGCGTATTCCCCGGCCCGGCCTTCGAGGTGGTCCCGGAGCCGGGTCACCACCTTCCCCCGGTCCTCGGGGTGGACCAGAAGCATCCAGTCGGCCATGGTATCCGGGATCTCCTCGGGGGCGTACCCCAGGATCTCCTTGACCGACGGATCGAGGTAGAAGTCTCCGGTGCCGGGGTTGAGGTCCCACACCCCGACCTTGGTGGCCCGGGTGGCCAGGGCGTACCGTTCCTGGCTGATCCGCAGCTTCTCCTCCAGCCGTTTCTGCCGGGTGATGTCCACGCTGGAGACGAGCACCCGGTCGAAAGTGGATTCATGCCCCGGGGAGGCGGCCCACTGGAAGAGAATGTCCTTCTCCAGGCCGGCGGCGTTCCGGCAGCGGGTTTCCGATGCGTACCAGGTCTCCCCCCGGGCCATGGCGGCCAGGATGTCCAGGAAGGTCCCCCAGGTCTCCGGGGTCCAGTACCGGCGGATATCCTGGGGCGACTCTTTTCCGGTGATCCCGTACAGCTCCCGGCTCGCCCGGTTCACCGAGAGGGTCTCCACCAGACCGGCCGCCGTCTCCAGGGCCTCCCGGTGGTCTTGCAGATGGCTTCGGAGGTCGGTGACGCCGTTTTTCCTCAGCCCGTCGAGGTATTGTTTGACGGCGGTGTAGTCGGCCTCCCACAGGGGGACCGGGGAGTCCTCGAACAGGGAGCGGTACCGGGCCTCGCTCTCGGCGAGGTTCCGGGCCATGGACCGTTTTTCCACGGCCCGCTGGATCGCGATGTGGAGGACATCCATGTCGAGCGGCTTGGTGAGGAAATTGGCGGCCCCCATGCGCAGGGCCTCCACGGCGGTTTCGAAGTCCCCGTGGCCGGTGATCACGATGGTCTGGAGATCTTTTTGCAGCGCCTTCGCCGCCTCCATGAGCCGCATGCCGTCCATGCCGGGCAGGCGGACGTCGGTCAGCAGGATATCGAAGGGGCGCCCCTTGAGCCGGCGCAGGGCATCGCTTCCCGAGTAGCAGCGGACGATGCGGTACCCCTCCCATTCGCGCTCCAGACCGGTCTTGAGGATGTCGCACAGATCCCGGTCATCCTCCACCAGCAGCAGATCGACAACGGAGCCGTCAGCCACGGCCCCCCTCCGGCGTCCCGGTTTCGGCGGCGGGGATCTCCGCCCGTACGGTGGTTCCCTTGCCTTCCCGGCTCTCCATGATCAGTTTGCCGCCGCAATCCCGGAGGATCCCGTGGACGATGGACAACCCCAGCCCGGTCCCCTCCCCCACCGGTTTGGTGGTGAAGAAGGGCTCCAGGCATCGGTCCAACACCGACGGCGCCATGCCGGCCCCGTTGTCCGCCACCTCCAGAACCACGGCGTCGGCCTCGCGAAAGAGGCGGATCTCCACCGATTTCGGCCCGTGGCCGTCCCGGGTCTCTTGCCGCTTCTCCACGGCGTGCCGGGCGTTGGAGAGGAAATTGACCACGATCTGCTCGAACCGGGAGGCGGGAACGGCCACCCGGGGCAGGTCTTCCCCCCGCCGGATGGCCAGGTCGATCTCGTGGTTGTAAAACTGCTGCCGGAAGAAGACGAGGCTGTTGTCGAGGGCCTCTCCCGGATCCATGGGCCGGGGCGGACCGTCGATCCCCCTGGAGAATCCCCGCATCTGGTCGATGATCAGCGCCGCCCGGTCCACCTGGCGGATGATCCCCGCCGCATCCCCCTCCACCTCCGGATCATGGCTCCGGCGGCCGGCCTTGCGGATCTGGTGGGCGTGGATCCGGATCACCGACAGGGGCTGGTTGAGTTCGTGGGCCACGCCGCCGGCCATCTCCCCCAGCGCGGTCAGACGGCCGGCATGGACCAGCTGGGCCTGCTTCCGCCGGAGGGCCGATTCGGCGGCCTCCCGCTCGGCGATCTCCCCCTTGAGGGCTTCGTTCATCAGCTTCAGTTCCGCGGTCCGCAGGGCCACCCGGTTCTCCAGGTCCTCCTGGGCGCGCCGGAGCTTCTCCTGGGAACTGATGTACCGGGTGATGTCCTTTCCCATGCCCCAGTCGGCCCATCCGTCCACGGGGCACTGGGGGGTGATGTTGGACCAGGAGATGGTCTTCCTCCCGCCGTCCTTGCAGGTGGTCTCCCACCGCCAGCTCCGGTGCACCCCCGGGTGGGCGCGCCACTTCTCCAACATCTCCCGGCGGTACCCGGCATCCGGGTAGAGCATCTCCAGGGCGCGGGGGTTGCCCACCATCTCCGCGGCGGTATAGCCGGTCACCCGTTCGCACTCCTTGTTCCAGAAACAGAGCACCCCGTCCGCGTCGAAGGCGTCGATCATCACCTCCATGTTCTCCACCACCCGCTGGAACCGGGCCTCGGTCCGTCGGAGGGCATCCTGGGTCCGGGTCATGGCGGCGATCTCCTCCTTGAGGCAACGGTTCCGATCCCGCAGCTTGGCGACATACCGGTCGTTGCTCGACCGGATCTTGGCGGTGATGGAGCGCATGATCGCCATGGAGACCCGGGTGGAGGACTCGATGGCCCCGAAAAAATCGTCCCGGTCGATGCGAATCAGGCGGACCGGTTCCCGGGCCACCACGGTGGCGCACCGGGGACGGTCGTCGATGAGGGCCATCTCCCCGAACATCCCCCCGGGACCGTAGATCTCCAGCAGCTCCCCCTCGGGCTGTCCGTGCTCCCGCCAGATCTCCACCTCCCCCCGGGCCACGATGAAAAAATCCCGGCCGGGGTCCCCTTCGGAAAAGACGATCCCCCCGGCCGCGTACCGGGACTCGGCGCACCCCCGGGCGATTCTGCCCACCTCCTCTTCCGGAATGGATGAAAAGCAGGGGATCACCCCCAGGTACCGTCGGCACTCGTCCGTCGGGGAACCCGGTTCCACGGGATCACCTTTTTTCGATTTCACGATATTGCCGTTCCCCCTTCCCGGCGGTTCGAACCGGATATTCTTGAGATAACAGACAAAGAGGCCGATGGGAATCGGTGATTTCCGGATTTTTTCCGGAAATTTTACGGAGGGTCCCGAAGAGGGTCCGGCGGGTAACACCCGGCGGGCCGGCCCGGGAGACCCGGATCAAAGGGGGATGATCTTCTTGCGGATGGCCGTTTTCACCAGCTCGCTCAGGGTTTTGATCTCCAGTTTCTCCATGATGTTGTACTTGTGGGTCTCCACGGTTCGCGGGCTGATGCGGAGTTCGGCGGCGATCTCCTTGGGGCCGCGGCCCTCCGCCAGGCGCTGGAAGACTTCGCGCTCCCGCATGCTCAGGGCGTCGAAGGGATCGGCGGCCCCGTCCCCCCGCTCCAACCGCCGAAGGTACTCCTGGATGTAAAGAGGGGCCTTTTCCGAAAAATAGGCGCCGCCCCCGCGCACCGCCTCCACGGCGCTCACCAGGTTCTCCACCGGATCGCTCTTGAGCACGTACCCCATCACCCCGGTCTTGAACAGATCGATCACCAGCTCCCGGTCCGAGAACATGGTGTAGACGATGATCCGGGTCCGGGCGGCGGCGGCCCGGATCCGCCGGGCCGCCTCGATGCCGTTCATGCCGGGCATGGAGATATCGAGGATGACGATGTGGGGCTGCTCCCGCTCCACCACGGCCACGGCCCCGGCGCCGTCGGACGCCTCCCCCACCACCCGGAATCCGGGCTGGCGGCCGATCCGATGCTTGATCCCCTCCACCACCACCTGGTGGTCATCGGCGATGACGATCCGCGTCTCCTCCATCCGGCGCCTCCTTGGGGGAGTCCCCCGGTCCCATGGACATCTCCACCAGGATCAGGGTCCCCTTTCCCTTTCCCGATTCCAGCGTGAACTCGCCGTCGAACTGGATGGCGCGCTCCCGCATGATGACCAGCCCCAGGGATTTGCGCCTCGATATATCGGCGGTCCGGGAACGGAGCGAAAACCCGACGCCGTCATCCTCGATCCCCAGGGAGATCCGCTTGCCCTTCCGGATCAGGTTGATGTGGATGTTCCCGGCCCGGGCGTGCTTGACGGCGTTGTTGACCGCCTCCTGGGTGATCCGGTACAGGGCCAGGGCCCGGTCTCCGGTGAACTCCCGGGGAATGTTCCGGGCGAAGAGCCGGATCCGGACGCCGGACCGGCGGCCCATCTCCTCGGCGAGATCCCGGAGCGCCGCGGCGAGCCCCAGGTGGTCGAGCATGGCCGGCCGCAGGCCCTGGAAGACGGATTTGAGGTCCGTGAGCGCCCTTGCCGCCTTCCGCCGGGCCTCCCCGAGGACGGAGGCCACCTCCCCGGGGGCCTCCGATCCCCCCTCCTCGGCCGACTCCAGGAGGATTTTCAGGGAGGTGAGGGTCTGGCCGATGTGGTCGTGAAGCTCTCCGGCCACGAAGCGCCGGTCCTTCTCCAGCAGCTCCATGAGCCGCCCCGAAAGGGCCTTGCGCTGGGCATGCTCCCGGAGGAGCCGCCGGTGGGACCGTTTCAGCTCCGCGTGGGCCTCGGTGAGGGCCGCGGTCCGCCGGGCCACCGTCCGCTCCAGGGAATCGTTGACCCGCCGCAGATCCGCCTCGGCCCGCCGGACCTTCCGCCGGAGGTCGAGCTTCTCCAGGACCTGATCGACACGGAAAAGGAGTTCCTCCACCTGGCACGACTTGAGGATGAAGTCGTCGGCCGCGTGGCGGAAGGCGTCACTCACCGATGCCATGTCGCCATAGCCGGTGAGGATGATCACCCCGGTGTCGGGATCCCGGGATTTGACCCGCTGCAACACGTCGATGCCCCCCACCGGGGTCATCTTGAGGTCGGTGATCACCAGGTCGAAGGTCTCCTCCGTCAGCCGTTCCAGGGCGCCCTTCCCGTCGCCGGCGGTCTTCACCCGGTGGCCGTCCGTGGAAAGATCCTTGGCCACCCGGAGAAGAAACAGGGGGTCGTCATCCACCACCAGAATCCCGGCGCGCGCCATCCCGTTCCCCCAAAAGCGCCCGTCAGCTCTCCCCGACGTCCCAGACCAGCGCCTCGGGCCGCTTCAGGAGATGGGGATACCGCTTTTGGATGCTTTTTTCGAGGGGCGGGTCGAGGACGGCCCGGTAGAGGGTCCGGACCTCGGCGAGCTGACCCGGGGTCAGGCCCCGTGCCCGCTCCAGCTTGGCGCCGAGGAGGCTTGCGCCGGTGAGGTTGGCCCGGCTCAGATCGGCTTCGGTGAGGACGGCGTTTCGGAGGTCCGTGGTCATCAGGTCGGCCCTTTGGAGGTCGGCCTTCCAGAGGACGACGTTGACCAGGTCGGCCCCCATGAGGTCGGCCCCCGCGAAGCGCCCCTCCTGGGCGTCGGCGGCGGTAAGATTGGCCCGCCAGAGGTCGGCCCCCTGGAAGCCGGCTCCGGTGAGATCGCTCTCCGAAAGGTCGGCCCGCTGGAGGTCCGCGTCGGTGAAATCGGCCCCGTGGAGGTCGGCCCGGATCAGTTCCGCCTCCTGGAGGTTGGCCCGATTGAATCTGGCGCCCCGCAGGACCGCCCCCTGGAGGTTGGCGCCCATGAGGTCCGCGTCGCGGGCGTCGGCGTCGGTCAGGTTGGCCTCCTGGAGCATCGCCTCCATGAGATCGGCCCGTCGAAGGTCGGCCTCCACCAGGACCGCCTTCCGCAGGTCGGTGCGCCAGAGGTCCGCCTTGAAGAGGCACGCCTTCCAGAGGACGGCGCCGTAAAGATTGGCCTCCTGGAGGTCGGCCTCCCGGAGATCCGATTCCTTGAGCATGGCGTGCTGGAGGTTCGCCTTCCACAGGTCGATGCCGTGGAGCCGCGTCTGGTGCGGGGGGGGCTCCTTCTCCCCCCAGAGGATGCTGCGCCAGTGCTTCATCGGCTATCCAGCGGAAACGGTCATCCGGCGCCTCCGTCCTTTTTCCGGGCCACCCGCTCCTTGAGCCACCCGATCCAGGGGTCGAACCCCTCGCCCGTCCGGGCGGAGATCTCCATCACCGGCATCCCCGCGTGGATCTGGTGAATGTAGTCGACCGCCTTTTTGATATCGTAGTCGAGGTGGGGGAGCAGATCGACCTTGTTGAGCAGCGCCACGTCGCAGACCCGGAACATCACCGGATACTTGACCGGCTTGTCCTCTCCCTCGGTAACGCTGAGCACCACGGCCCGGGCATCCTCGCCGATGTCGAACTCGGCCGGGCAGACCAGGTTCCCCACGTTCTCCACGATCAGAAGATCGATCCCCGACAGATCGAGATCCTCCGCCGCCTTGCCGATGACGTGGGCCGCCAGGTGGCAGTCGCCGCCGAAGGCGTCGGTGTTGACCTGGACCACCGGGGCTCCCGACCGGGCCAGGCGGTCGGCGTCGTTGGAGGTGCAGACGTCCCCCACGATCACCGCGCTGGCCACCTCCGGCGCCAGGAGATCGAGGGTCCGCTCCAGGAGGGCCGTCTTTCCCGATCCCGGCGAACTCATGACGTTGAGGACGAAGACCCCCCGTTCGGCAAACCACTCCCGGTTCCGCAGCGCCATGGTGTCGTTGACGCCCAGCACCTTCCGCACCACTTTGACTTCCATATGTGTCGCTCCTCGCCGGCCCCTTGCGGGGCCCCGATCGTTTTTCTCTATGATTCCGGGGGGCGGCCCCCTCCGAAAGACTCGTCGAACAACAAAACGCCCCGACCCCCACTCCCTTTCAACCATTCTTCTTATCCGCTTTTGGGGGCGTCGTCAATTCTCGATTTGAGCCGGAAGGCCGGGGAAATGGTATGGAAAAACGAGGATGCCGGCGAATACGCCGGGAAGTCCGCCCCTATTGGATTTTCAACGGGACGACAGGCGCGTTTGGAGCCACTGGCGGATCATTGCGAAAAACGGGTCTCTGGCCCGACGTCCCCGCCAGGGGCTGTGTCCGCGGTGGTGAAGCTCCCGGCGGGGACGTCGTGGAGGACGATGATCTCGGGTCCGGATTCTCCCCAGGTCCTGTATGTCAATTCCCCCATACATTCCATCCTGTGAGGGCTCTCCGGTGAAGCCTCTCCGCGTATCTTTTCCGGAAGACCGTTCTCCTCTTCGGAGCCAGTCTCATACAGCTTCCGCCGGAATTCAAGCCTTTTTCCGGTTTCTCTACTTTCACCTTCAGGGAGTCACAAGAATTAAAACTACCCGCGAACCGGCTTAATCGTAATCTCAAAATTTCATCATAAACAAAACGGCGGGGATCTTATTTTGTTGTGACGTCCTCACCTGGAATCCGGCATTGGGGGGGCGGTGGTCTTGATCGTCGCCGGTTGCCGAGCATAATCGTTCTTTTTCTTTTTTCAGATTGGATCCGAATTCCGAAAAATACACCCCCGCTTCGTCAAAATTACCGGTTCTCCCCCATTCCCAGGACCGGGCCGATTTTCTATGCTGTCTGGTGGATATCAAACAGGAGCCGTCGGCATGGATACACTGGAAGAGCTGATCAAGGGAATGGGGAAGACTCTGGAGACACGGCGGAAAGCGGTGGCCGAAACGCTGGACGGCGGACGCCCGTCAGGATCCGTGGGTCCCCTGCGGGAGGTCCTGTCGGCCATCGAGACCCTTCCCGGAGAAGAAGACGGACGCCGTCGGCTCCGGTTGGCCGATCTCGGCGAGCGCGCACTGGATCTGTCCTATGAGGTGACGGAGCTGCGCCGGGATGTCCGGTACCTGGAGGACGGGGAGGAGTCCCTGGCCGCCGATCTGTTCGACAGCCACCCGGCCTTTGCGGAGCGGGTCCGGGAGGGGTGCGAGTTTCTTTCCGGGGTTCGGCTCAAAAACCTCTTCACCGACCGGGACGGCACCGTCAACAACTACTGCGCCCGGTACAACACCTCGGTGCAATCCGCCTACAACGCGGTCTTCCTCGGCCGGTTCGCGCGGACCCGTGTGGAAAACGGCGTGATCCTGACCTCCGCCCCGCTGGCCGGCGTGGGGATCCTCGACATGAGCGCCATGCCCGACGGACTGGTCATCCATGGCGGCTCAAAGGGTCGGGAGATGGCCGACACCGGCGGCCGGCGCCACAGGTTGGAGATCCCCGAAAACCAGGCGGAAGCGCTCCGGACCCTCAACCGCCGCCTCAAAAGACTGTTGGAACGCCCGGACTATCGGCAATTCGCCCTTCTCGGGTCGGGACTTCAGTTCAAGTACGGCCAGACCACCGTGGCCCGGCAGGATGTGAACGATTCGGTGGATACGTCCGTTTCCCGGTCATTTCTCGACAAGGTCCGGGAGCTGGTGCGGGAGGTCGACCCGGAGTCCCGCCACTTCCGCATCGAGGACACCGGCAAGGACATCGAGATCATGCTGACCGTGGACGGAGAAAAGGGCGAGAAGCGCCGGGATTTCAACAAGGGGGACGGCATCCGGTTCATCGACCGAACCCTTGGACTCGGCATGGCCCGAGGGCCCAATCTCGTCTGCGGCGACACGGCCTCGGACGTCCCCATGGTCCAAGCGTCCGTGGACCTCTGCGAAGAGACCCGGACCATCTTTGTCACCACTTCCGAGGACCTCCGAAAAGAGGTCGGACGGGCCTGTCCCCGAAGCTTCTTTGTGGAGACGCCGGACATGCTGGTGATGATCCTCAATCGACTGGGAAAGGGGGAGAAGCGATGAACGGATATCCTTTCAAAGGGGGCGTCTTCGACCTGGACGGCGTCATCACCCAGACCGCCAAAACCCACTTCAAGGCCTGGAAGGAGACCTTCGATGGATTCCTGGAGACCCAGGGCGAAAACCAGCGGGCGTTCACCCATCAAGAGGACTATCTGCCGTATGTGGACGGCAAACCCCGCTACGATGGTGTCCGATCCTTTCTCCAGTCCAGGAAGATCGATCTGCCCTGGGGAGAGCCCGGCGACGGACCGGAGAAACAGACGATCTGCGGCCTCGGCAACCGGAAGAACGCCCGGTTTCAAGAACTGGTGGAGGAGGAGGGGGTGGCGGTCTACGACACCTCGGTCTCCCTGATCCGGGAACTCAGGGCGGCGGGCAAGCGCCTGGGCGTCGCCTCCTCCAGCCGGAACTGCCGGCTGATCCTGGAAAAGACCGGACTGCTCGACCTCTTCGACGCGGTGGTGGGGGGCGAAGTCTCCCGTGAACTCGGACTGGCGGGGAAACCGGCCCCGGACATCTTCATCACCGCCGCCGAGAATATGGGGCTGGTCCCCCAGGAGTGCTTCATTGTGGAGGACGCGGTCTCCGGTGTGCAAGCCGGACGGAAGGGGAACTTCTCCCTGGTGGTGGGGATCAGCCG
Source organism: uncultured Desulfobacteraceae bacterium (assembly GCA_964431545.1). GTDB lineage: Bacteria > Desulfobacterota > Desulfobacteria > Desulfobacterales > JAABSP01 > CAYSLC01. Next base: position 26,252 of record CAYSLC010000026.1, read on the forward strand.
GGGCGAACACAACCGGGACCGGCTCTTCAATCACGGCGCGGACCTGGTGAAGTCGGATCTCGGGGATCTGCCCCTTTCAGAGATCGGGGAATGGTTCGAATCCGGCCTGGATGAAGCCCTCTGGCGGCTCACCTACCGGGGCTACGATCCCGGCACCGAACCGCTCCGGGAGGCCCTGACCGCCGTGGGCAACGGATATTTCTGCACCCGAGGGTGCATCGTGGACGAGGGGATCAACGACGACATCCACTACCCCGGCACCTATCTGGCCGGACTCTACGACAAGCGCCCCACGGAGATCGCCGGCCGGAAGATCTACAACAACGATCTGGTCAACTGCCCCAACTGGCTCTCCGTCCGCTTCCGGATCGACGACGGCCCCTACCGCGGCATCTCCGAGATGGAGGTGCTCGACTACGTTCATGAATTGTGTCTCAAAACCGGCGTCATGACCCGCGGGTATGTGGTCCGGGATCCCGAAGGCCGGACCACCCGTATCGAGACCGAACGGTTCGCCAGCATGGCGTCCCCCCATATGGCCCACCTGCGGTACCGTCTGACCCCGCAGGACTATGACGGGGAACTCACTCTGAAAAGCGCCCTGGACGGCACCGTCGTCAACTACGGGGTACAGCGATACCGGGACCTGGAGTCCCGCCACCTGCAGCCGGTGAAGAGCGAGCGAAAGGACGGCATCATCACCCTGGGCGTCCGCACCATCGGCTCCGGCGTGACCCTGTTCATGAACGCCCGCCATTTCATCTGCGGGGAGTGTGAGAAGATCTCGGCGGATACCATCGAAGGGGAAGGGTATGTGGCCCGGGAATACCGGTTGGCGTCCCGCGAGGGAGGGACGATCACCCTGGAGAAGGCGGTGGCCGTCCATACCTCCCGGAGCTGGGATGATGGAGAACCGGAGGCCGCATCCCTGTTCGCCGCCAAGGACGCGCTACCATTCGAGGAGGCGCTGGAAAAGCACCGCTCCGCTTGGGCGGACCTCTGGCGGCTCGCCGACATCACCGTGGACGGCGACAGGTTCGCCCAGAAGGTTCTCCGGCTCCACGCCTTCCATCTGCTGGCCACCGCCTCGCCGCACAACACCCGGTACGACGTGGGGATCCCGGCGCGGGGTCTGCATGGCGAAGCCTACCGGGGCCACATCTTCTGGGATGAACTCTTCATTCTCCCCTTCTTCAACATCCGGTTTCCGGCGGTGAGCCGCGCCCATCAGATGTACCGATACCGCCGCCTCGACGCCGCCAGGGAGAACGCCGAAAAGAACGGTTTCCGGGGCGCCATGTACCCGTGGCAGACCGCGGGCGAAGGGACAGAGGAGACCCAGGAGATCCACTACAACCCCGCCTCCGGTGAATGGAACCCGGACCTGAGCCAGCGCCAGCGACACATCTCGATCTCCATTGCGTACAACATCTGGAGCTACTTCTACGTCACCGACGATAACGCCTTTCTGTATGCTTACGGCATGGAGATGCTCCTGGAGATTGCCCGGTTCTGGGCAAGCATCGCCCGCTATGATCCGGCGGACGACCGGTACCACATCGAGGGGGTCATGGGGCCCGACGAGTTCCATGAGAAGTACCCGGGCGCCGAGACGGGCGGATTCAAGGACAACGCCTACACCAATATCATGACCGCCTGGCTGCTCCACAAAACCATCCAGACCTACGAACATCTGCCCCATTCCGTGCGGGCCCGGGTGCGGAAGAAGATCGGATTCAGGGAGGCGGAACTGGAGACCTGGAGCCGGATGGTGGAGAAAATGGGGGTGGTCATCACCCCGGACGGGCTCATCTCCCAGTTCGACGGATTCTTCGATCTGGAGGCGTTCGATTGGGACGCGTACCGGGAAAAATACGGCGACATCCACCGGCTGGACCGGATCCTCAAGGGCGAGGACGACTCACCGGACCGGTACCAGGTGGTCAAACAGGCCGATACCCTCATGTCCTTCTATCTGCTCTCGCCGGGTCAGGTGGCGCGGACCCTGGAGCGGATGGGGTACGCGCCCGGTGATCCGACGGCGCTCATGAAACGGAACTACGACTACTATATCCAGCGGACCAGCCACGGCTCCACCCTCAGTTTCGTCGTCCATTCGGCGATACTCCAGTATCTGGAGGAGCACCGGGAAGACCAGATGTCCTGGTACAGGACCGCCCTGGAGAGCGACATCTTCGACATCCAGGGCGGAACCACGCCGGAGGGGATCCACACCGGCGTCATGGGGGGGACCCTGGACCTGGTGATCGAGGCCTTCGCGGGCATCGATTTCTACCGGGACCACATCGAGGTCCACCCCCGTCTGCCGGACGCGTGGCACCGCCTCCGGTTCCGGATGATCCACCGGAAGAACACCCTGATGATCGATCTGACCCGGCGGGAGATGACGTTCCACCTGGAACGCCGGCGGGGGGAGGAGACGTTTGTCCGTTACAAAGGAGAAGACCACCATTTTACCGGCGAGGGGATCATCCGGCTGGAACTCACCGGCGAACCGAAGGATGTCCGCCGGAAAGGGGGCGGCGATTCGGAGGCAGAGTGGCGGTGATCCCCCCCGGTGATCCGGGTCGGGATCTTTCCTTTTTGACGCAAACTGCTGCAAAGGAGAAACTGATGTCCATCGGCTTGCTGGCACTGTTCGCATTCATCCCCATCGCGCTGGCGCTGATTCTGATGGTCGGGTTCAGATGGCCGGCCACCCGAGCCATGCCCCTGGCCTGGCTGGTGTGCGCGCTCGTGGCGGTCACCGTCTGGAAAATGCCGGCGGGCTTCGTGGCGGCCGCCACGCTCAACGGGTTCGGCGGGGCCGTGAACGTCCTGATCATCGTGTTCGGCGCCATTCTGATTCTGTACACCCTGCGGGACTCGGGGGGAATGGAGACGATCAACCACGGATTCCACGGCATCAGCAAGGACCGGCGGGTCCAGGTGGTGATCATCGCCGGCATCTTCGCCGCCTTCCTGGAGGGCGCGGCCGGATTCGGCACGCCCGCGGCCATTGCGGCGCCGCTGCTGCTGAGCCTCGGGTTCCCGGCACTGGCGGCCGCCCTCGTCTGTCTGATTCTGAACTCGTTTCCCGTCACCTTCGGGGCGGTGGGCACGCCGGTCTGGTTCGGGCTGACCCCTCTCGAAGGGAAGGTCGCCGAGGCCGTCGCCGCCAACCCCGGGATCGCCTTTCAGAACATGGGTGAATTTTTCAAAGTGGTGGGCCAATGGTCCGCCGTGTTCCACCTGCCCATGATCTTCATCCTCCCCGTCTTTGTCCTCGGCTTCATGACCCGCCTGTTCGGGCGGCATCGGTCATGGAAGGAAGGGTTGAGGGCCTGGAAATTCTCCGTCTTCGCCTCGACCTGCTTTGCCGTGCCGTACCTGTTGACGGCGTTTCTGTTCGGCGAGGAGTTCCCGTCCCTGCTGGGCGGCCTTGTGGGCCTGGGGCTGACGGTGTTCGGCGCCAAACGCGGCTGGTTTCTCCCCGAGGAGGTCTGGGACTTCCCCCCCCAGTCCGACTGGGAGGCGGAGTGGACCGGCGAGATCCCCACCACCGACACATGCGACTTCACGGCGCACATGAGCCAGCTCAGGGCCTGGACCCCCTATGTCCTCATCGGCCTGATCCTCGTGCTGACACGGGTCGGTTTCCTGCCCTTCAAGGACTGGGTCACCGCCCTGGAGATCCGCATCCCGGACATTCTGGGGTATGACACCGTGGATTTCTCCATGAGGCCGCTCTACCTGCCCGGCGTCATCCCCTTCACCCTGGTGGCCGTGCTGACCATCTTCATTCACGGGATGAAACCGGCGGCGGTCAAGACCGCCTGGGTCGACGCCGTCAAGCGTATGAAGAAGCCCGCCATCGCGCTCCTCTTTGCCGTGGCGCTGGTGGAGATCTTCAAGCAGTCGGCCAACAACGACCTGGGCGTCCCCTCCATGCCCCTGGCCATGGCCGGGGCCACCGCCGAGGTGGCCGGCGGAACGTGGCCCTTCTTCGCCTCCTTCGTGGGGGCCCTCGGCTCCTTCATCACCGGCTCCAACACGGTCTCGGATCTCCTGTTCGCCGAATTCCAGTGGGGGGTGGCCTCCTCCCTGAACCTGTCCCGCCAGATCATCGTGGCGCTCCAGGCGGTGGGCGGCGCCATGGGCAACCTGGTCTGCATCCACAACATCGTCGCCGCATCGGCCACCGTCGGCCTGGTGGGCATGGAGGGGGTGATCATCAAGCGCGACGCCCTCCCGATGCTCCTCTACGGCGTCATCGTCGGCGCCATGGGACTGCTGTTCTGCTATGTGCTCTTTCCCGGAGCTTTTTGACCGAAACGGCGGGACCCCCTGGAGGCGGCGCCGGGCCGGCCGGGACGCCTACCGGCAGGAGACCTCCCGGGCGAAGTCGGCGGAGTCGACGATCCGGAAGATCTCCTGGTTTTCGTAGTCGAGGTAGGCCCGGAGATCCCGCATGGAAAAGCTGACCAGTCGCTTGATGCCCGCCAGGGAGCTGGTCCGGTTGGCGCCGAACCCGTGGGCCACCTCCAGGGCCGCCTCCTCGAGGAGATCCGGGGGCACCACCCGATCGACGATGCCCAGCCGCAGGGCCTCCTCCGCCGGGATCTCCCGTTTGAGCAGCAGGACCTCGTAGGCCTTGCTGGGCCCGAGCATCCGGCTGAGAAAGAAGGCGCCGCCCCCCTTGGAGAGGAGCCCGAGATCGAGATAGGGGTTCTGGAAAAGGGTGTTGTCGGCGATGATCCGGTAGTCGCAGGCCAGGCTGAGATTGAGGAAGAGCGAGATCACCCGGCCGCTGGTGGCGTGGATCACGATCTTGTTGAGATCGGCGAGGGTGAGGATGAGCTGGTTGATGATGTTGCACAGCCGGCGGATGTCGTTCCTGTCCCATCGGCGCTTCACCAGGTCGAAGAACCCGAGGTACTCCTCGCACCCGGTCCGGGCCTGTGAGGAGTCGACCACGATGACTTTGATCCCCTTGCTCCGGGAGACCCGGGCGAAGTAGCTCTGGACCAGGTCCCGATCCTGGAGGTTGCTGGCGTGCCGGAAAATGTTCTCCTTGAAGCTGAACACCACCACCTCGTCGTACCGCCGGGTGGAAAAAAACCCGTGGTCCACTTCGATCTGTAACTGCTCCTCCATCTCGCACCTCCTTGGAAAAAGGTTGGATCAGGGGAATCGACGTCGTCGTCCGACCTTAAGGAGGGGCGGGATTCGGAATCCGGTGACGAGAAGAGGGAGCAACGGAACCTCTCTACGAAGCGGAGATCGGCGGGGATCCGGCGGCACATGTCGATCGAGGTCGGAACACGTCGGCCCGGCACCATTCTACCTCGGAATTTCGTCGGATCTCAAGGGATTTTCCGGCCCCGACGTCGGCGCCGTCCGCGGGCATCGGAGGATTTCCCGGTCGGGATCGGGTTAGGAGCGTTTCCCGGTGATCCGCCGGATCGACATCTTCAGGATCACGGTGGCGGACAGACTCTTCGGCCCATAGGCGCCGGGGGCCGCAAAACGGGGATCGTAGTGGGCCATGATCCGGTCCAGGGCCCGCCCTCGCTCGGCGGGATCGTCGAGGGTCTCGATCTCCCCGAAGGCGAGGGCGCTCTCGTACCTCATGCCGAAGGCGCACGGATCTTCCCCGGTCCGGAGATGGTGGCCCCGGACAAAGGCGGCGCAGGCCCGATTGTTGCGCCGGAGGATGTCGAGCTTCCTCCCCTCCCGGGCGCAGTGGAAGTAGAGGATCTTCCCCTGAAAACCGAAGCACAGGGGGATCACGTAGGGCTGGCCGTCGTCGCACAGGCCCAGGTGGCAGATGGGGGAGTTCCGGAGGATCGATTCGATCTCTCCGGGATCGGTGACCTCTTTCTCTTTTCGTTTCATGGGCTCCTGAATGCGGCCCTACCCCTCGGAGGGGGCGGGAAGCGGATCGAGGATTCCGGCCAGGCGGGTCCGGAGGAAGGTGGGCAGCACAAAAGCGGAGGCGTGGATCCCGGCGTTGTAATAATCCATGGACAGACCCGCCTCCGCCACCCGCCGGGCATCGAAATCGCCGATGGGACACGGCCCTTTGGAGGCGAACCCGAAGCTCCAGATCCCCCCCGGATAGGTGAGGGTGGGGAACAGGTAGAGGTGGAGCCTTGAAAACGCCGTCCGCTGGTTGCGGAGCATGGGTCCCTGGATTTCGGGGTCGTAGAGGGGCGACTCGGCCTGGGTGACCAGGATGCCGTCCGGTGCGAGGAGCTTCGCCACGCCCCGGTAGAAGGCCTCGTCGAAGAGGGGCGCCGCCGGCCCCACCGGATCGGTGGAGTCGACCAGGACCACGTCGAAGGTCTCCGGAGCGCGACGGACGTAGGCGACCCCGTCTTCGATGCGCAGCTCCAGGCGGGGGTCATCCAGGGCGGAACTCACGGCCGGCAGATGTTCCCGGCAGGCGTCCACCACCATTTGATCGATCTCCACCATCACCGCCCGTTCCACCTGGGGATGCTTGAGCACCTCCCGGGCCGCCCCGCCGTCCCCGCCGCCGATGATCAGCACCCGCCGGGGGTGGGGATGGACGAAAAGGGGGACGTGGGCGATCATCTCGTGGTAGATGAACTCGTCGCGCTCCGAAAGCATGATCACACCGTCGTTGAGGAGCATGGCTCCGTGGCCGGCGGTGCGGACCACGTCCACCTGCTGGTAGGGGCTTGTCCCGGAAAAGAGGGTCGACTCCACCCGGAAGCTCATGCCGACCATCTCCTTGTGGATCTCCCGGACCCAAATCGATGGGGGGGTACCGCTCTCCATCTAGACCTCCCCGCCGGTGGCGATGTAGTTGTAGTAGGTGATGGTGTAACCGCAGTCGAGTTCGTAGCGGCTCCGCTCGGTGGCCCGGTACCCGGCCGGTGCCCGGGACATCCGGGGGTGGATCGCCATGCATGTCTCGTGCGCGGTGCTGGTCAGCACCATGGAGAAGCGCCCCGGTCTGAAGATGGACAGGAGCCGCCGGACCACCTCCGGATGGTCCATCGTAAGGAGGTTGGTCTCGAAGCTGGCGTAGGAGCCTTCCGGCTGTGGCGTGACGTGGACGGTGAAGTAGCCGCCCCCCTTCACCCCGTTCAGGGAGTATCCGCACGGTTCGAAGAGGTGGCTGTCCCGATCGGCGCCCGGACAGAGCCGATCGAGGCCGGTCCGACGATCCACCTCGGGCGGCGTCAGCCCCCCGGAAGGGGTGAACCATTGCGCCGCCGGCGGATGGAGATCGTTCATGAGGACCTGGAGGGTGGCGTCCTTTTCCGGCGCGGCGCCGCCGGCGTGGTGGTAGAAGAGGTGGACATGGTCATGATTGGCCGGACCGAGGCGGTAGCTTTTCCCGGGAAAGTAGCGCGTCAGGACGGCGGCCTCGGCCTCGAAATCCGAGGGCTGATCCTCCGGGAACAGAAGGTTCTTCCGCTCATAGAAGACAAAGGCGATCTCGTCTTGGTGGAGCAGGCCGAGGATCTCTTCGAGGGCGTCCACCAGGATGGTCCGGCCGCAGGTGATCATCAGGATGCCGTCCGGCCAGACGAAGAGGCTCGATTCGGACAGAAGGTAGGCGTCCATCCGGGGGGTGGAGACGGCGCTCACGATGTCGGCGCCGCTGGCCCGGACGACCCGGTCCCACCGGCCATCCCGGTTGGAGCGCATATCCGGCCGGGGGGCTGCCAGGATGATCTCGAGTTTTTTCTCCGGTCCCTCGAATCGGGCCGTAAAATCTTCCACTGTCGCACCCCCCAACACCGATGCCGGCCATGGAAATGGGAAATGGCGTCGATCCGCTACTGAAGGCGATCCTCCGCGGGGTCAGAGAACCCGTTCCAGCACGTCGAGGCCCCGCCGGACCAGGTCCATATCCGCCTGGGTCCCCATGTGGCCGATCCGGAAGACCTTGTCCGCCAGGGGACCGTAGTTCCCCCCCACGGCCACCCCCTCCTTCCGGAGCCGCTGATCCAGGGTTCGCCAGGGGATCCCCTCCGGCACGAGGACCGCGGTCACCGTGGGCGACGGGACCGCCCCGGGATCCGGAAAGAGGGTGAGCCCCATGCCGGTGAGCCGGTCCCGGCAGTACCGGGCCACCGCGTCGTGGCGCCGGAAGACCGGGTCCACCCCCTCGGAAAGGATCCGTTCCACGGCCCGGTCGAGGGCCGCCACCCCATGCCAGTGGGGGGTGTAGGGAAAGAAGAACTCCTCCTGGGCCGACCGGAAGGGCTTCAGGGCGTCGTATCCCACATATCCGACGGCTTCCGCCGCCTCCCATGCCGCTTCGCTGACGGTGAGAAAGGCCATGCTCGGCGGCGCCGAGAGGCATTTCTGGGCGCCGCCCAGCGCGAGATCGATCCCCCAGTCGTCCACCGCCACCTCTGTTCCCCCCATGGAGGAGACGGCGTCCACATAGAGGAGCGGCACCTGGTGGCGGGTCTTGAGGCGGCCCAGCTCCGCGATGGGGTTGAGGGTGCCGGAGGGGGTCTCGCAGTGGACCACGGTGATCATTTTGGGGGAGAAGGCGTCCACCTCCTCTTCCACCCGGTTCAGGTCCGAGAGGGTCCGGTCGGGGGGGAGGTCGATGACCCGCACCTCCGCCCCCACCGCCTTGGCCATGTCGGCGATGCCGTGGCCGAAGAGGCCGGTGGCGATGGAGAGGACCCGGTCGCCCGGGGCCAGACAGCTCTTCAACGCCCCCCACAGCACGATCATCCCCTCCCCGGTCTGGATCACCACCCGTTCCCGGGTCCGGAGCAGGCGTTGGAGGTTCTGTTCGGTCCGACGGTGAAGTTGGAGAAAATCCGGTTCCAGGTCCGCCGCCCCGTAGTCTTCGCCGTAGGCGGCCAGAACCGGCGCCGGACACGTCACCGGGCCCGGCACCAAGGGGATTGGATAGCGCTTCATGGGGTACCTCCCGCTGAGAATGGCCTGGGTGCGTCGGCCGGAGCGCATCACCGGCCGCACTCTTTCATCATAGGGCAACGGCCGGGATTTTTCAACGGACAATCCCGGGCAACCCGGTCAATCCCGAGCCATTCCCAGCGGGAAGCTCCCCGGAGACCGGCGGTTACGCCGGAACGGGGGATCGCCGATGGCGGAAGGCCCCTCCGGTCCGCGCCGACCGGCCGGCACGCCTCCGGCGGGAAGGATCGGGAGGAACGGAGGGGATATGGGGCGGGGCCGCGGTCACGGACCGCGGCCGTCTATTTCCCTTTGGAGATGTTGCTGATGGTCTGGGCGTTCCACCGGCTTCCGCCGGAGAGGGTCGGGACCTCCGCCTGGTTCAGGATGTCCTCGATCTGCTTGTAGGAGAGCTTCTGCTTCCGCTGTCGAAGGATCCACTTCATCAGCAGGTTCTTCTTGACCGATCGAAGCTCGTCCTCGAACTTCTTGATGGGGATCCCCAGCTCCGTCTTGCCCTTGATGTCCTGAAGCTTCTCCTTGATCTCGTCGAACAGTACGTCCCCATGTCCATGATGCAGGTTTCCATGTTGTCTGTACATACGCGGCTCCTTATTATGGTTTCGTGGGTTTTTCCACTTCTTCCGCTTTGACGTAGAGGGAGAGGACCCGATCGCCGCCGTTGCTCCGGTGCGGCCGGTCGCCCTCCATAAACTGGATGCCGACATCCGTTCCCCGGACATCCCTCACCACGGCGCTCCGCTGGATCAGGGAGCGGTCCTCGTCGTCCAGGTGGAACTCCACCAGCAGGGGCTCCCCGGTTTCGAACCGCTGGCCGAGCAGCGTCTGGAACCGGAGTCCGGACCGGGAGAGGTCCTTCACCTGGAGAGGCTGTTTCCGCCCCCGTTCATCGGAGGCGTAAGCCCCCGAGAGCCGAACCGATCGCCGGAGTTCCCCCCGCCGCTCCAGGATCATCATGTTGGAGCTGCCGCAGGAACACCCGTGTGTGATCTTGATGGGGCCGTCGGCCTCTTTGAAGTCGGAACACCCCAGCAGCATCTCTTTTTTGCACCGGGGGCAGACCAGGGAGACCGTATCGTTCTGGGTAACATAGACCTTCCGGAGTTCATCGTCCGTGGACCCGGCCGCCGAGGCGGGCTCGTCGCCGGAAGGGGACATATCGTATGCACGGTTCATGGGGAAATCTTTCACGGAATTTACGGATCGTATCGGTTCCGCCATAACAGGAAAACGTTCGCTGCCTCGTCTTCTTAATTAGCAAAACAGATAAAGAATTCAATGGGTTGATAATGGTAATCACGGGTAGGATTTCTCTACTTCCCCCTTCTTGAGGGGATCGGCAAGGGCCCGGAATCCCGTGGGGCTGGGCGGGAATGCGCCGTCGGGGTGGGTCGGCGAGGCCGCGGGCCGAAGAGGGGGCCGGGGGAGGGAAAGACCGGCGATATTTCGGAGGGGACGACCGAAAAGAGGCGCCGCCGGGGGACTGACCCCCGGCGGCGCCGGGATGGAGAGGGGACCCGTCCGGCCCCTGAAGCCGAACGGATCTTTACACGGAATCTATTTCCGGCCCTTGGCGAGCCCGATTTTGCCCAGGGCCTCCTCCATCTCCTCCAGAATGGCGGGGTCGTCGATGGTGGCCGGCACTTTGTACTCCTGGTTGTCGGCGATCTTCTGGATGGTGCCCCGGAGGATCTTTCCCGACCGGGTCTTGGGCAGCCGGTTGACCACCGTGGCGGTCTTGAAGGCGGCCACCGGCCCGATCCGCTCCCGGACCATGCCGACCACCTCCTTGATGATCTCCTCCCGGGGCTTTTCCACGCCCGCCTTGAGGACCACGAAGCCGACGGGCACCTGCCCCTTGAGGCTGTCCTCGACGCCGAGCACGGCGCACT
>CAYSLC010000027.1:0-35920 GCA_964431545.1 uncultured Desulfobacteraceae bacterium
CACCGTGATGGTCCGGATGATCTCGATGTCCTGCATCACGCCGCCGGGCTTCTCCACCGGCTTACAGATTCCGGTGCCGTCGCCGTCGGAGTTCCGGTCGGTGACGGTCATTTCGATGACCCGGTTCCCCTCCACGGGATCATCGCTGGTGTTGGTGAAGGTGACGGACCGCAGCGCCGCCTCATAGGCGGCTTTGCTGGCGACACCGCTCAGGGTCAGGGTGCCGGTGGCGGGATCCCAGGTTCCGGTGATCTCCGCGGTGTCGGTGAAGTTCAGAAAATCCTGCCCCTGTTGGTATCCGTCCCGGATCCGAACCACGGCGTTCTCGATCTGGTCGTCGTCGATATCGCTCAGGGTCAGCCCCCCGTCGATCACCACCGCGTCGTCGGTGGTGTTGTAGTTGAGATCTTCGACCTGGGAGGCAACGAGATCCGGGGCGTCGTTCACCGAGTCGACGAAAATGGTGGCGCTCACCTCCTGGCTGGTGGCCGGGCCGTTGGGCGCGCCGCTGGTGTTGTCATCGGTGGCGACGAAGGTCACCTGCCGATCCCCCTCCACCGGATCCTCGCTCGTGTTCTCGTAGGTGACGGACCGGAGCGCGGCCTGGTAGTCCGCCACGGTGGCGGTCCCGGTCAGAACCAGCGTGCCGGTCCCGGGATCCCAGCTTCCGGTGATGTCCGCGGTGTCGTTGAAGCGGAGGACATCCTCCCCCGGCTGATACCCCTGGGAGATCCGGACCACCGCGTTGGTGATGAAATCGCTGTCCTCATCGGTGAGGACAAGACCCGGATTGATGGGGGTGGGATCATCGTTTTCCGCGTAGCAGAGGTCATCGCCGGGGGTGATCTGAGGCCCGTCGTTTTCCGGGATCACCTGGATGATGCGGGTGGCCTCTCCGGTGAGCGGGCCGACCACCCGGACGGTGCAGGGGGCTTCTCCGTCCCCCTCCCCCTTGGAGTTGGCATCGGTCACGATGAACCGGACCGTTCTGTCGGCGTCGCTGGGGTTCTCGCTGGTGTTCTCGTAGCTGACGGCCCGCAGCGCCGCCCGGTACTGGGCGAGGCTGGCGGTGCCGGTGAGCGTCAGGGTCCCGGTGCCGGGATCCCAGTTTCCGGTGATCTCCGCGGTGTTCACGAAGCTGAGAAGATCTTCCCCCTGGACGTAATTCTCGGTGATCTGGACGGTGGCCCCGGTCATCTCCACATCGTCCACATCCTCCAGGTTCAAATCATCGCCGACGGCCACGAGCCCGTCGTTTTCGTTGTACTGCACGGTCCCCTCCGCGGGGGTCAGCGTGGGGGCGTCATCGATGGCGTCCACGAAGAAGGACCACGTGTCATCGGCGCTCTGCACCCCGTTGGGGGATTGGTTCTGGTTGGCATCGAAGATGGTGATGTTCAGAATCCGGTTCCCCTGGTCCGGATCATCGCTGGAATTCTCATAGGTGATCGATTCGAGGATCGACTCGTATTGACTGATGCCGGCCACCCCGTCGAGCACCAGCGTGCCGGTCGATTCCTGGAAACTGACGGAAATGCCCGGAATCGTGTTGGTGACCGAAATGATGTCTTCGCCCTGCTGATAATCGGAGACGGTGACTTCCGCGCGGCTCAAATTGACGTCGTCGGGGTCGCTGATGGTCACGCCGGTGACCATGGGGGTCGCCGGATCATTCTCCTCGTAGCAGTTCCCGCCGGCATCGATGCTGAGGGTGGGCGGCTCGTTGTTTCCGATAACGGTGATCGTGAGATTCACGGGGGCGCTCTCGTCAAAACCGATCTGCTGACCGGTGCCGGGCGTATCGAATTGTTTGCCGCCGGTATCCCGGAGCCGAAGGGAATAGGTGACCGTCTGGACCCCTTTCGTATTCGGATCTGGCGTAAAGATGAGGCTGTGGGTGACCGGATCGATGGAGATGCCGCTTTGGAGGATGCTCGGATCCCCCGCCACGTGGGTGATGTCGAAAAACTCCTCGATCCCCTGGGGATCCATCTGTCCCGGATTCTCCTGGGGTCCGAAATCGATGTTCCGGGTCCACTGGTTCAGCGGCACGGTCTGCTGGCCCTCGTCGGCCTCCACCTCTTGATCGACGGCGTTGAAGCTGGGCGCGTCATTCAGGGGCCTCACTCCCAGAAAGAAGCTGTCGGAACTCTCCTCCGCGCCGTCGTCCGCCGTGATGGTGATGGTGACATTCGACCCTGGCGTGGATGCATCCGGGGCGGGGGTCAACTGTACCTGCCAGATATTGCCGCTCACCCAGGAACATTCGATGTTGCTGTCCGGAATAACGGCCTGATCGCTCGAATGCCCCGTGCAGGTCAGGTTCTGTGAAGGGGTGGTATCATCCTCCAGGGTAAAATAGACGCCCGTGGTATTGTCTTCGTTGACCTCCACGAGCAGCGGCAGATTGACGGCGGGCGGCCCGGGAAAGACCGGGGCCGCCAGATCGTCCCCGTAGGCGAGCAGCCGGTCGGAATCGAACGGCGGGTCGATCTCCGCCGGGTCGGGGGCGCCGTCCGAGGCCACCTCGAGATCCCAGTCGCCGCCCGCGCCAGTGAGGTCGTTGGATGCGTAAACGTCGGCCCCGGTGGCGGAGGAGAGGCACTCCAGGAGGGCTTCTCCGTTCTCCCCGCCGTCGGCGAGGTTGCACCCGAAGACCAGCACGTTCGCGGATTGGGACATCACGGAGCCGAGGTCCTGCCAGGCGCCGGCATCCTTGGTCAGTGTCGCGGCGGTGACGACCTCGCTCCCCAACCGGAAGCCGCCCGAATCCCCATGGGAGAGAATCGACAAAGAATCCACCGGTCGACCGAGTTCCTCTGAAAACGCCATGACCCGCCCGATAACATCCTCGGTCGAATCTCCATCCGCATCGTACACAATGACGTAAGCGTCCGGATCGGCGGCCTCGATGAGGGTATCCTGGTCGGGGAGGCTGTCGGATATCAGGACGACGTTCACCGGATCGGCGGGTGGAGAGCCCGGTTCGGACAGAAGGGCGGCCGCCCCGGCGGCCGCGTCGGAGAAGCGGCCGTGATCCCCCATGGGATCGTGCCCATTGCCGCCTCCGTCGACGGTCGGATCATGCGGATCAGGCGCATCATGGTCGGCGGCGTGATCCGCCGCTTCGGCCATCCCTGCGCCGTCGAGGACGATCCGGTCTTCCAGCTTCATCAATGTTAGCATATGACACCTCCCTTTAGGGTTCTTTCTGGCGAACGTTCCGTCATCCGTTCCTCCCGGACGGCCGGGCGATACATACCCGACTTCCTACCAATGGGCGCTCGTGGGCGGAATGACCCAGTATTCCATGCCGTGCTGCTGGAGATCCTGTGACAGGAGCCTGGCCTGGGGCTCCGTCAATCCCATCACCCGCACCCGGTTGAAGAGTCTTCCCGAGAGTTGTTTGGTGGTGATCCGCGCATCCCGGGTATCCATCAGACGGAGATCCAGGTCCTTGATCTGATCGATCCGCTTGGCCGGCCCCCCCTGCTTCACAAAAGCACCCATCTGGACCTTCCAGAGAAACCGATCGGAGGCGCCGCTGGCCCACCCGGAATCGCCCAGGCCCGCCCGGCGGTCTTCTTCCATGCCGGCGCCCATGGACCTGTCGGCGTCCATGGCGGCGAAATCATCCCCGAAGGTGGAGGGATCCCCCCAGGGGTCTCCGCCGTCGGTGATGGGGCCGGTGCCCGAGAGTTCTCCGGAGCCCTCCATCCCCCCGGTGCCGCCGAGATCGGTGGAGCCGAAGTCGCCCGCGGCGGCTCCGCCGGAAAAATCATCCGGCCCGGTCCCGGCCGCGCCTCCGGCAAGATCCCCGGAGCCGGTGAACCCGGATGATCCGGCCAGGGTGATGTCGAATCCGCTTCCCGTTCCGCCGCCCACCAGGAGGTTGCCGTCGCAGTCCTGGGGGGGAATCCCGATGCTGACGCACAATCGCTTGTGGGCCACCAGCATGTCCACCACCGACTCATCCCGCCGCAGCTTGGCGGCCATCTCCTCCAGGTATCGCTGGGTGACGGCCAGTTCCGGAAGCGCCCCCACGCTGCTCTTCTCCCGGGCCATATCCAGGAGATTGGCGGCCAGCTGGAAGGTCTCCTCCAACAGGCGGAACCGGTCCACCTTGATGGCGTAGTCGAGCAGGGCGATGTGGACCTGGGTGATGACCCCCACGGTCATCATCAGCCGCTGGGCCTCGGCCATGGTGATCGCCTTCTGCTTGCCCTTGTACATGGCGATGCCGGAGGGGATGTTGAGCAGGTTCCAGCCGACCCCCGCCCCCACGCTGTTCCAGGTGTTGGAATAAAGCAGCCGGTTGTCGTCGTAGTGGGTTGCGGCAAAGAAGTTGACCCCCGGAAAAAGGTTGAGGAAGGCCGCCTTGGCCTCCTCCTTCTGGATCATCACCTGGATGTCGGTCCGGAAGAGTTCGGGCCGGTGCAGCAGCGCGTACTCCTCCAGGGCGTCGATGTCGAGTTCCTTGGTGTGGGGCAGCGCCGCCACGATGGGTTTGATGCGGGGACGGGCCAGGGTGTACTGGACGTTCTGGTTGAACCCGAGCAGTCGGGAGAGTTCCAGCCGGGAGGTGGACAGGTTGGCCTGGAGCTGCCGGATGGTCAGTTCCAGCTCCTTCAACCGAAGCTCCGCCTCGGCGGCGTCCATGGCGTCGATGTCCCGGGTCCCCACGGCGCCGTCGATCTTCCGCTTGACATCCTTGAGCCGCCGCTCCACCCCGTGAACGTAGTCAAGGGCGTCCTCCAGGGCCGCCGCCTCCCAGTACGCCTCGGTGATCTCCAGGGCCAACTGCTGGGCCTGCCGCTCCCGCTGCCGCTCCATGGCCTGCTCCTGCATCTCGGAGGCCTTCGACTTGACGTAGGCCAGGGCGGTGTCGAGCACGTTCCAGGTTAACGAAAGGTTGGCCTTGAGGCTGTCCTTGAGTTCCGAGACCGTGTAGTCCTTCTGGTCTTCGTCCAACAGCCAGTTGTAGACGTCGCTTTTTCTCAGCTTGTCCCGGCGCTCGTACCGGGCGTCCGCGTTGAGCCCGGGCAGCATCTGGAGCTTCCGGGCCAGGGTCTCCTTGTCCTGAATATCCTCATCGAGCTGGGCGATGCGCATCTCCAGATTGTTCTTCAGACCGATCCGGATCAGATCATCCAGGGAGAGGGGCTGCTCGAAGTTGATGTCCATGGGCGGCTTGATCAGCTCCAGGTCGGCTCTGGCCTGCTTCTCCCGCTGATCCGCCAGTTCGGCGTCGGTCATGATCTTTGTGCATCCGCCCAAGATGGAGACGGCGCAGAGGATGACAAAAGCCTGCTTGAATCCCAGCCATCCTTCAACCTTCCTTAACCTGGCTCTTTTCTCACACATAAGAATTTCTCCGTTTTCTACCCTGGCGTTTATGATGAGGATTCCACGGACCTTACTTTTCTGCCGATTACCTAAGATTAATTATTCAAATGGCCCTTGATTGTCAAGCGATTTCAGCCTCCGGCGGCCGCGTCCCCTCTCCCTCGCCGGCGAACCGGTGCCGGATTCGATGGAGCCGCTCCTCCCGGATGTTCATCCAATTCTCCTATTTCAGAACGAAAAATACAAATCAATAGGGAGATGAGCGTATTTCTCCGGTAGGAATATGCTACTCGATCCGCAATCATTCCCGTTTCCCGGTGCGCCACGGCCTTCTTGTCTCCCTGTCCTCAATAAACCCCCCAGGAGCCATCGAGATAATAGCGGTAGAGAACCGGATTCACCTTGGTGTTCGGCCGGATGTCCGCAAGGGCCGTTTCCTCAAGTACCCCCTTGCCGAAGTGGACCATGGCCACCATGGCGTCGCCGTTCAGAAACCGCGTCCGGACGCCTTGGAAATCGAGGCCCATGGCCCGCCGCTTCAGCTCGGCCTCCCCGGTTTCCGACTGGTCGACCCCGAGGACCCAGCCCCACTCCCCCATGGTGGGGACCTGGTTGTGGTAAGGGAGCGCCGCAAACCCGGCGTTTCGAACGGTTTTCAGAATGCACTGGAACGCCTTTTTGGAAAAATAGGGGCTAGTGGCCTGGGTCACGAACACGCCGCCACGGATCAGGTGACGCCGGACCATCCGATAGAACGCCCCGGAGTAGACGTGCATCAGATCGACGGAATCGGGATCCGGCAGGTCGATGAGAATGACCCCGAAGAGCCGGTCACTGTCCGCCAGGAACCGGGCGGCGTCGGCGTTCACGACGCGGACCCGGGGATCGGAGAAGGCCCCCCGGTTGATGAGGGTGAGGACGGGGTGGGAGGCGGCCAGGGCGGTCATGGCCGGATCGAGATCCACCAGGGTCACCTCTTCCACGGCGTCGTATTTGAGCACTTCCCGGAGGGCGAGCCCGTCCCCACCGCCCAGGATCAGCACACGGCCCGGATCGGGGGTGAGGCCCATGGCGGGATGGACCAGCGGCTCGTGGTACCGCTCCTCGTCATAGGTGGAAAACTGCTCCTGGTCGTTGATGTAGAGCCAGTGGTGATCCCGCCACTGGGTCATGACGATCTTCTGGAAGGGGGTCTGCGTGGAATACATCACTTTGTCCACATACCGGCGCTGCTCCCCGTAGGTGATCACCGGCTCCGCGAAGATCCCCAGCAGGATCAGGAAGGCGAGGGTGCCGGTGAAGCACGAGACAAGGGTCTTTCGCCGCCGGAGGAGCGGGTTGAACCGCCACAGGATCAGCGAGGCCACCAGAAAATTGATGGTGCCCAGAATGATGGGCGTATAGGTGAGTCCCAGAAACGGCAGGGCCAGGAAGGCGAAGGCGAGCCCTCCCAGCAAGGCGCCGTAATAATCCTTCTCCATCACCCCCGAGATATTGATCCGAAGCTCCTCGTAGGTCTCGTTCATCCGGGTCACCAGCGGGATCTCGAGGCCGATGAGCCCCCCGATGGCCAGGGCCAGCAGATAGATCACCCCGTGGGAGCACTCGGAGTACCCCGCGGCGGTATAAGCGAGCACCGCCGATACGGCGCACAGAATGGAGAGGGTGAACTCCGTCAGGATGAAGGTATCGAGCAGGTGGTTCCGGAAAAAACGGCTCGCCCGGCTGCCCACCCCCATGGCGAAGAGCATCAGGGACATCACCACCGTCCACTGGAAGATGGCGTTTCCGATCAGGTAAGTGGCGAGGGTGGACAGGACGAACTCCGCTACAATGCCGGCGCACCCCGTGGCGAACAGGGCGATCTTCAGCGCCAAGCCGAAGTGCCTGGGATCGGTCGCCTCCGTTTCAGACACACCAGAGCAGGACGAGGGATGCCGCAATATAGGAGAACCCCTCGATGTAGGCCGCGCCGATGTTGGGCTGCTCCTGACCGGCGATCTCGTCGGTCAGCCTCACCTTGGGGATGAGCACCAGGTCGGTGAGAAACCGAATGACGGGCAAAAGGATCAATCCGGCGGCGGAGATGATCAGATAGGAGCCGAGGCTTTCCGCCCATGACTGAAATTCATGCTGGGCCGCGAGGCCCACCACCACCCCGATGCCGATGAGGGCCCCGGCGAACCCGAGTCCGGCGGCCACGTTGTCCTTTTCGATCTCCGCCAGGACGTCGTAGGGGATGATGGCGGCGTAGATGCGCCCGGCGACAACCAGGATGATCTGCCCGACGATCCAGAAGACCAAAGCGCTCAACATTCCGCCCCCCTCCCCCGAAACCGAACCGAAGATGATGATCCCCGAAGCCACGCTCATGCCGCAGGAGACGGCCGCGGTGCCGCAGTTGCGGTCCCGGATCAGTTCGTCGCTGATCTTGAACCGGTTGAGGATGGCCAGATCACAGAGGAACCAGGAGATGTTGAGCAGGACGATGCCGAGGAGGCCGTAGACGCAGAGGTAGATCATGTCCATGACCAGCCCGTAGCTCGGCCCCACGATCGCTCCGCCGATGGCGAAGACCATCCCCAGGTAGTAGCCGGTCAGGGCCAGGGCCACCGCCGGGTTGTCCTTCTCCACCAGTTCCACCCCCAGATTGTACTCCCGGTGGAGCAGGCGGTGGACGAGCTTTCCGATGAAGAACAGCACGTAGAAGAGTGCAATGTAGATAATCGCCGTCAACAGTCGATCAAAGACGTTCACGTCCATGGCTATTTCCCCCTCCCCCCGGAGCGTCCCCTGAAGCCCGACCGGGTTCGTCCGATACTGCGGTTGACTTTATCGGCGAATGAGGTCCGCTTGGCGGCCATTTTCCGTTGGAAAAAGTTCGGTTTCGCCTTTTTGGTATAGCTGCCCTGGGTGCCGAACTGCCCTTTGCTCCCGAAGTAAGGGAGCCCCTTGGATCGGTGGCTCCTGTATTTGCGGTAGTCGTGGCGGTAAATGTGCGGAAAGTCGAGGTCGATCTCCAGTTCGTCGAACAGCGGGGCGCCCCGGCTGAACTGCCAGTATTCCCCTCCCGGCCCCGATCGCCACCGCCCATATCGGGGGTCGCCCACGTACTGATAACCCGGCGGTGCCGCCGCATCGAGGGGCTCCCCATCCGTTTTCCCGGCCAGGACCATGCCCAGGAGCGTGGCGTTTCGCTGATAAAACTCCTTGGGAACCTCCTTCCAGCCCGTGGCCCACGTCTTTTCCGGGGTTGCGATCTGGTACTGGTGGTAGTAATCCTTGATGAAATTTCCCTCCTCCTTCATGTTCTCCAGAATAATGGAGTAGGTCTCCTGATCGGCCAGTTGCCGACGGAGTTCCGCCAGGGGAATCTCATCGGAGCCGCAGCCGGAAGCCAGCCATGCGGCGGCGACGACCAGAAGCGCCGTCCGCGGGAATCGAAACTTCGAAAGTCTTCTTATCATCTATCCCATGGCTCCTCTATCCATGCTCTTCCTCGTAGGTTGAGGAACGTGCAATTTCTGATTCCCATTCAATACCAGATGTGGCGTTTCGGGTCAATGCCCAAAGGCCGTCCCTTTCCATCCGGCGCCGCCGCCTTGACTTTGCCGCCCCTTCGGGGTAGGGATGGGTCCCGATTTTTGAAACAGCGGAAAGGAACCCACATGAATACCGCGCACATCGATACCATCGCCGAAGCTCTCCGACTCAAGGGCGCCCAGGTGGCCGCCGTGGCCGGTCTCCTCGCAGAGGGCGCCACGATCCCGTTCGTGGCCCGGTACCGGAAGGAGGCCACCGGAAGTCTGGACGAGGTGGCGATCACCGAGATCCGGGACCGGTTGGCCCGCCTGGCCGAACTGGACACCCGGCGGGAGTCCATCCTCAACTCCCTGGAGCAGCACGGCCACCACACCGAAGAGCTGCGGGAGAAGGTGGCGTCGGCCGATACCCTCACCGCCCTGGAGGATCTCTATCTGCCGTACCGTCCCAAGCGGCGGACCCGGGCCACCATGGCCCGGGAAAAAGGACTGGAGCCCTTGGCCGATCTCCTCTTTGCCCAGGAAGGGACCGATCCCGAAGTCGAGGCGTCGGCCTTTGTGGACCCGGAAAATGGGGTACCGGACATCGAGGAGGCTCTGGCCGGCGCGCGGGACATCATCGCCGAACGGATCAACGAGGATCCCCGGGCCAGGGCCGATCTCCGGGACCTTTTTCTCGCCCGGGGAATGATCCGGTCGACGGTGGCCGCGGGCAAGGAGACCGAGGGGGCCAAGTTCAAGGACTATTTCGACTGGTCCGAGCCCGCGGCGACCGCCCCCTCCCACCGAATTCTGGCCATGCGCCGCGGCGAACGGGAGGAGATTCTGAACCTCTCCATCGCCCCGCCCGAGGAGGCGGCCCTGGCCCTGTTGGAGGGCCGCTTCGTCAAAGGGACCTCGGCCGATTCGGTACAGGTGCGGACGGCCGTCCGGGACGGGTACAAGCGTCTGCTCTCCCGGGCCATGGAGACGGAGATGCGCCTATGGACCAAGGAACGGGCCGACGCCGAGGCCATCCGGGTCTTCTCCAAGAACCTCCGGGAACTCCTCATGGCCCCGCCCCTGGGCCCCAAGCGGGTCATGGGTATCGATCCGGGCCACCGGACCGGCTGCAAGGTGGTCTGCCTCGACCGCCAGGGGAAGCTCCTCCACCACGATCTCATCTACCTGCACCGGCCGGAAGAGGCGTCGAAAACGATCCTTGGCCTCGCCGAACGACACGCCGTGGAGGCCGTCGCCGTGGGAAACGGCACCGGCGGCAGGGAGACGGAGCGCTTCCTTCGGGGGCTAGCCCTGCCCGGGGAGATCCCCGTGGTGATGGTCAACGAGAGCGGCGCCTCCGTCTACTCCGCTTCGGAGGTGGCCCGGGAGGAATTTCCGGACTACGACCTCACGGTCAGGGGGGCGGTCTCCATCGGCCGCCGGCTCATGGATCCCTTGGCGGAACTGGTGAAGATCGATCCCAAATCGATCGGCGTGGGTCAATACCAGCACGACGTGGACCAGACGGCCCTCAAATCCTCCCTGGACGACGTGGTGGCCAGCTGCGTCAACCAGGTGGGCGTCGACGTCAACCGGGCCAGTGTCCAGCTCCTGACCTACGTCTCCGGCGTCGGCCCCCGGCTGGCCCGGAACATCGTCTCCCATCGGGACGAACACGGCCCCTTCCCCTCCCGAACCTCCCTCAGGAAGGTCAAACGGCTCGGCCCGAAAGCCTTTGAACAGTGCGCCGGCTTTCTGCGGATCACGGATGGAAAGGACCCTCTGGACGGGAGCGCCGTCCACCCGGAAAGCTACCCCGTGGTCCAGGCCATGGCCCGGGATCTTCGATGCACCGTACCGGATCTCATGGCCAATCCCGAGCTGCAAAAGAGCCTGCGCCCGGCGGACTACGCCACCGATACCGTGGGGCTGCCCACCCTGGAGGACATCCTCCAGGAGTTGGCCAAACCGGGGCGGGACCCCCGCCGGGGGTTTACGCCCTTCGCCTTTGCCAAGGGCATCGAGCGGATGGAGGACCTGGCCCCGGGAATGCGCCTGCCGGGGATCGTCACCAACGTGACCGCCTTCGGCGCCTTTGTGGATGTGGGGGTCCACCAGGACGGCCTGGTCCATGTGAGCCAGCTATCGGACCGGTATGTGAAGGACCCCTCCGGCGTGGTCAAAGTCCAGCAGCCGGTGACCGTCACCGTTCTGGAGGTGGACCTGGGCCGGAAACGGATCTCCCTGTCCATGCGAACCGCGCCGGAACGACCGCCCGCCAAGGGGGGACCGAAACGATCGACCCCTCCGGGGAGCGGCAAGGGGGCCCCGAAAAACCGGCCGGGGAAACAGAAACCATTCAACAATCCCTTCGCCGATCTTCTGGGAAAGGGGGAGTCATGAGGGCGGTGATCCAACGGGTCCGCGAGGCCGCCGTATCCGTGGAGGACCGAACGGTGGGAGAGATCGGGCAAGGGATCCTGGTGCTCCTGGGGGTGGCCCGGGGGGATGCGGAGCCGGACGCCGATTTCCTGGCGGAAAAGATCGCCAATCTCAGAATCTTCGAGGACGACGGTGGAAAGATGAACCGGTCCCTCCTGGAGGCCGGCGGATCGATGCTGGTGGTCTCCCAGTTCACCCTTTTGGGGGACTGCCGGAAGGGACGGCGCCCCTCGTTCATCCATGCGGCTCCGCCCGAGGAGGCCGACGCCCTCTACAACCGGTTCGTGGAAAAGACGGCCCAAAAGGGGGTCGCCGTCCAGACCGGCACCTTCCGCGCCAAGATGGCGGTCACATTGGTCAACGACGGGCCGGTGACCTTCATTATCGAGAGCCGATCGGAGGCCGGATGAAACGGGGATTCGCCTTCCGGTTCTTTTTTGTTCCGATCGCCCTGCTGCTGCTCGGACCGGCGCCGTCGGCCCGGTCCGAAGGATCCTGGGCCGGCGTTGCCCGGTTGATCGGAAGACGGGACGCGGTGCTGTTGGCCGATCCCCAGGGACGGATCCTCTTTTCCAGGAACCCGGATACCCTCCTCGTCCCCGCCTCCACCCTCAAACTGCTCACCTCCCTGGTGGGGCTCCACCATCTGGGGGCCGACCATCGATTCCCAACGGAGGTCTATACGGACGCCCGGGGCCGCCTGAAGATCAAGGGGTATGGGGATCCGCTGCTGATCTCCGAGGTGGTGGCGGATCTCGCCCGGGCCGTCCGCCGGAGGCTCGGCGACATCCCGAACCCCCGTTTCACGGGAATCGTCCTGGACGGGTCGTACTTCGAACCGGCGCCCATCCCCGGGGTCACCACCACCCTCAATCCCTACGACGCCCCCAACGGAGCGCTTTGCGTCAATTTCAACACCGTCAATTTCAAAAAGAGGAAAGGGACCTACGTCAGCGCCGAGCCCCAGACGCCGCTTCTTCCCTTCGCCCTGGACCGCGTCCGGAAAAGCGGCGTCGCCCGGGGAAGGATCATCCTCTCCCAGGAGAACGACGATACCATTCGATACGCCGGCCATCTGATCGCCTATTTTCTGAGGCGGGAGGGGATATCGATCGCCGGAGAGCCGAAACTCGGCACGGTTCGGAAGGAGGATTCGCTCCTTCTCCGGTACCGGTCCCCCTTCCCGCTCACCGAGGTGATCCGACGGCTTCTGGAGCACTCCAACAACTTCATGGCCAATCAGATCCTCCTGAGCGCCGGCGCCGAGGCCCACGGACCTCCGGGGAATCTCGACAAAGGGATCCGGGCCGCCGAGGCCTACCTGGAAGCGCATCTGGGCGGGGGGGGAATCCGACTGGCCGAGGGATCGGGGATCTCCAGGGGGAACCTGGTGACCGCATCGGCCATGCACCAGGTCCTGAAGGCCTTCAAACCCTACCATGAACTCCTGAAAGAGGACGGGGCGGTCCTCTACAAGACCGGAACCCTGAGCGGGATCAGCACCCGGGCCGGCTATATCCGGAAGAAGGAGGCCCTCTACCCCTTCGTGGCGCTGCTCAACACGCCCGGGAAATCGGCGGAGCGGGTGGTGTCGCGGCTGGCCGCGTCCCTACTGGTGGAGTAGGTTCCGTACCGGTTTGGGTTTCTCGCCGCTGGTGATGAAGGCGTAGGCGCTATGGTTGTGGATCGACTCGAAGTTTTCGGCGCTGACGGCGAACCAGGTGATGTTCTCGTCCGACTTGAGCCGGGCGGCGATGTCCCGCACGACGTCCTCCACGAACTTGGGGTTTTCGAACCCCCGCTCGGTCACGCATTTTTCATCCACCCGCTTCAGAATGGAATAGACGTCGCATGAGGCGCACCCCTCCACCAGCTCGATCATATCCTCCATCCAGATGAACCGTTTGAACCGGGTGCTGAGTCTCACCTCGCCCCGCTGGTTGTGGGCCCCCACCTCGCTGATCTCCTTGGAACAGGGGCAGACCGAGGAGATGGGCACCACCACCTCGGAGACCAGGTCCACATTGCCCTGGGGATCGCTGGAGCCGAGGATGGAGCAGGTGTAGTCCATCAGGCCCGGAGCCTCGCTCACGGGGGCGGCCTTTTCGATGAAATAGGGGAAGGTGACCTCCACGTGGGCGGATGCGGCGTTGAGGTGGGTTTTCATCTGCTCGAGGATTGCGGAGAACCTTTTCAGGGAAATTTCGGGCCGGAACAGATTGAGGAGTTCCACAAACCGGCTCATGTGGGTACCCTTGTATTTATCGGGCAGATCCACGTACATGTTGATGGTGGCGACGGTATTCTGATGGCGGTTTTTCCGGTCCAGGACGGTGATGGGATAGCGCAGGTTCTTGATGCCGACCTTGTCGATGGGCAGGTTGCGGTGGTCCCGCTGATTCTGGATGTCGATCATGGCTGCCATGGATGGGGTTTAAAGTAGATATTCGGGCTTCACATGGCCCATGGCCCTGAAGATGTTTCCCTTGATCTTCCGGTTGCTCCGGTAGAGGCGGCCGAGCATCTCCTTGATCTCGCTCCGCTTGGAATCGGCGGCGCTGGGGCAGGGATTGACGAAATCGGGAAACCCCCGTGCCCTGGAGAACCGACGGATCGTCTCCTCTTCGGTGAAGGCCAGGGGCCGCAGGACCGTGAAGCGCCCTCCGAAAAAAGGCTGGACCGGCTTCATGGTGCTGATCTCTCCGGCATAGCAGAGGTTGAGAAACAACGTCTCGATGAGGTCGTCCTTGTTGTGGCCCAGGGCCAGTTTGGTACAACCCAGGGCGTCGGCGATCTCGAAAAGACGCTTTCGGCGCAGCCGGGCGCAGAGAAAACAGGGATTTTCCCGGTTCACCTCCCCGTGGGCCAAGGGACCGTGACCGGTGGGTTCGATCCAGATCTCATACCCCTGTTCCGCGGCATACCGGCCCAGGTCGTTCGAAAACCCCCCTTGGAAGCCGGGGTCGATGTAGATGGCAAAAAGCCGGTACCGTATGGGGACCCGCCTCAGCCGCTCATTCAAAATCCACAGGAGGGACAGACTGTCCTTGCCCCCCGACAGGCCCACGGCGATGCGGTCCCCATCGGCGATCATATCGTAATGGTGGAGGGCTTTGCCGACGGTCCGGTTGACGGCCCTCCAGGTCGACCGGGACATCTACTCCGGCTTTTTGATCTTCACCCTGCCGGCCGCGATCTCCCGGAGGGAGACCACGATGTCCTCGTTTTTGGGAGAGCTGACCAGGTACTCGGAGCCCTCCCGGATCTGCCGCACCCGCTTGGCCACCATGTGGACCAGAAGAAACCGGTTCGGCACCCGCTGCAAACAATCTTCCACTGTAATCCGCGCCACGGATCTACCTCCTCCCCGAAAGGGGTCTAATTGATCTCCACCAGCTCATAACACCGCCTCCCGCCGGGGGCCTGGAGCACCACTTCATCCCCGGTCCTCTTGCCGATGATGGCCTTGCCCAGGGGCGAGGAGACCGAGATCCGGCCGTTCTGGATGTCCGATTCGTCCGGGCCCACCAGCTGGTAGGAGACGTCCTCCCCGGTATCGATGTTCTCCAGGACCACCGTGCATCCGAAGACGACACGGTCCTTGGGGAGTGTCCCCGGATCGATGATGTCCGCATTGGCCAGCTTGAACTCCAGTTCACTGATCCGGCCTTCGAGGAATCCCTGACGGTCCTTGGCCGCCTCGAACTCGGCGTTTTCCGAAAGATCTCCGTGGGCCCGGGCCTCCTCGATGGCCTTGATATTCTGGGGGCGCTCCACGGTTTTCAACTGCGTCAATTCCTGCTTGAGGGCCTCGAATCCGGCCTTCGTTATGGGTACACGTTCCACGTTTACGACTCCTGTTGCAACCGATTTTTTCTACTTTTTTCCCGCCGGCTCCAAGCCCTACAGGTGCTCCCCGGCGAGGATTCGCGCGATCTGAACGGCGTTGGTGGCCGCACCCTTCCGGATATTGTCGGCCACGATCCACATGTCCACGGCGTTGGCCGTCGATGTGTCCTGGCGGATCCTTCCCACCAGGGTCAGGTCCTGACCGGCCCCATGGATGGCCATGGGGTAGCGGTTCTCGGCCGGATCGTCCACCACCGCCACGCCGGGGGCATTTTCGAGCATCTCCCGGACCTCGCCGGCCGTCAGGTGGCTGTGGGTCTCCACGTTGACCGCCTCGGAGTGGCCGTAAAAGACCGGGACCCGCACCGTGGTGGCCGAGACCCCGATCCCGTCGTCCTCCAGGATCTTCCGGGTCTCGTTGACCATCTTCATCTCCTCTTTGGTGTATCCGTTCTCCAGGAACTTGTCGATGTGGGGGAGGCAGTTGAAGGCGATCCGGTGGGGATAGACCTTCGTCTCCACGTCGAGGAAATTGATCATCGCCCGGGTCTGGTCGAAGAGTTCGTCCACCGCTTTTTTCCCGGTCCCGGAGACCGCCTGGTAGGTGGAGACCACCACCCGCCGGACCTTCGCCTTTCGATGGATGGGATTGAGGACCACCACCATCTGGATGGTGGAGCAGTTGGGATTGGCGATGATTCCCTTTCGGGTGTAGCCGGCCACCGCGTGGGGGTTGACCTCGGGAACCACCAGGGGCACCTCCGGGTCCATCCGCCAGAAGCTGGAGTTGTCCACCACCACGCAGCCGTCCGCGGCGGCGATGGGGGCGTAGGCCTCGCTGGTGGAGCCCCCCGCGGAGAAAATGGCGATGTCGACCCCCTTGAACGATCGTTCGGTCAACTCCTCCACCGGGATCGATTCCCCCCGGAACCGGAGCAGCCGGCCCGAAGACCGGTGGGAGGCGAGAAGCTTCAGGGACTTGAGCGGGAAATCCTGCTCCGCCAGACATTGGATCATCTGGTTGCCCACCGCGCCGGTGGCACCGACCACGGCGACGTTGAATTGTTTTTCCGCCATGATGTCCTCCGATTTTGTCGATTGAAAATACAAAAAAACTCCCGTCGGCCGTCGGGGTCGCTCCGGGCCGCGCAGAAGTTTTTTCGAAAAGAAAAAAAGGGGCGTCTATTGGTGTTTTTCGATATACGACACGATCAGGTCGCCGACCTCCGATGTGGAATACCCCATCTTGCCGGCCCCCACGTCCTTGATGTCCTCCCGAAGGACCTTCATCACCCCCTGTTCCACCAGCGCGGCGGCCTTCTCCTCCCCCAGGGTCTCCAGCATCAGCTGGGCCGCTCCGATGGCCGCCACGGGATTGATGATCCCCTGGCCGGTGTATTTGGGCGCGGAACCTCCGATGGGCTCGAACATGGAGACCCCCTCCGGGTTGATGTTGGCCCCGGCGGCGATGCCCATGCCCCCCTGCACCATGGCGCCCAGATCGGTGATGATGTCCCCGAACATGTTGTCGGTGACGATCACGTCGAACCATTCCGGATTCTTGACCATCCACATGCAGATGGCGTCCACGTGGGCGTAATCGGTTTCGATATCGGGATATTCGGCGGAAATCTCCTTGAAAGCCCGCTCCCACAGATCGAAGGCGAAGGTCAGAACGTTGGTCTTCCCGCACAGGGTCAACTTCTTTCGCCCGTTCCGCTTCCGGCAGTATTCAAAGGCGAACCGGATGCACCGTTCCACCCCTTTGCGGGTGTTGATGGACTCCTGGATCGCCACCTCATCGGGAGTCCCCCGCTTGAGGCACCCCCCGGCCCCCGCATACAGGCCCTCGGTGTTCTCCCGGACCACCACGAAATCGATCTCCCCGGGCCCCTTCCCCTTGACCGGGGTATCCACCCCTTCGTAGAGCTTCACCGGCCGGAGATTGATGTACTGGTCGAGCTGGAACCGGAGCTTGAGGAGAATGCCCTTTTCCAGAATTCCGGGTTTCACGTCCGGATGCCCGATGGCGCCCAGGTAGATGGCGTCGGCCCGGGCCAGGGTATCCAGGGTATCGTCGTTGAGAATCTCGCCGGTGGCCCGGTAATGGTCACCGCCGAGGGCATATCGTTGATAGTCGACTGAAAAGCCGAACTTCAAGGCCGCCGCGTCGAGGACCTTGATCCCCTCGGCCACGACCTCGGGGCCGGTGCCGTCTCCGGGTACGACCGCGATGTGGTAAGTTTTGGACATTAGTATCCGCTCGTTATTCCGTTAAATGGGCCAGGACCGAAGTTCCCGCCTTGACCCGGTCGCCGGGGACCACGACGGCATCCGTATCCGGCGGCAGATAGACATCGAGGCGGGAGCCGAAACAGATCATCCCGTACCGCTGCCCCCGGATCACACCGTCTTCCGGCTTCAGTCTACAGATGATCCGCCGGGCCACCAGGCCCGCCACCTGGACGAAACAGAACCGCCGCCGGTCGGCAAGCTCCACCACCACCGCGTTATGTTCGTTCTCCCTGGACGCCTTGTCCAGATTGGCCGAAAAGAACCTGCCCGGATGGTAGCGGATGTCCACCACCGTCCCGTCGAAGGGGATCCGGTTGACATGGACATTGAAGACGGACATGAAGATACTGATCTTCAGGCACGGTCCCTCCAGAAACGAGGGGTTCTGCTCCGTTTCCACCCGGATCACCCGGCCGTCCGCCGGGGAGACCACCGCCCCGGGCGCCGTGGGCACGACCCGCTCCGGATCCCGGAAAAAAGCGATGATGAAAAAAGTCGCTACCAGAGCCGCGAAGGTCGGAATCATCAGCTCCAGCAGGGCGAGGACCATGGTGAGAAAAGCCCCGGCCAGAATCATGGGATAGCCGGCCCGGGCGATGGGGATCGCGGTGTTGTTGGGCGCTTCCGGCCATCGATATCCGTTCATCTGTTCGCGATCCTTTCCAATTCCCGCCTTAAAAGACGGATTTATTTACCAACTTTGGATGCCGTTGTCAAACGATCATTCCATGATTGTTCCACGGAGCCGGAATCTGGGCGTCCGACGAGCGGATGTAGGCCGGGGTCAGGGATCCCGGCTCATCCATGTCACCGTTGGAAAGCCGTATTTCCCCCAGCAAGGCCAGGGTGGAGGGCCGGACCACATGCTGGTTCTCCGGAGCGAACCGGGCGTTCCCCCCCAAAACCTCCAGGAGGCGTTTCCGGTAAAGGGTCGCGCCGTTTCCGATGAAGAGATGCGGCCCCCGGCACCGGGCCGCGGCCGCCTCCGGAGGGAGGACCTCCTCGGGCGACAGCGGTTCCGCCGTACCATCCTCATTCCGGTACCGGCGGCAGTAGACCTCTCCCCTGCGGGCGTCCAGGAGGGCGCAGACGGGAAAGCGGGCGTGGGTCCCCTGATGGGCCAGGGCGTCGAGGTTGGAGACCCCCACCACCGGCAGATCGGTGGCCGCGCGGATCCCCTTCACCGTGCTCATGCCGATCCGGAGACCGGTGAAGCTTCCGGGCCCCCGGCCCACCACGAGCCCGTCCAACCCGGCCAACTCAAGCCCCGCCGCCGATAACGTCCGGTGGATGACCTCCATGAGGTGACGGGTGTGGGTTCCACGGCCCACCATGATAAATTCCGCCGCCGGCCGGCCGCCGTCGGTGACGGCCACGCCGCAGCTGTCGGTGGCCGTGTCGATGGAAAGAAGCCTCACTTGGCGCCGGCCTCCCCGGTTTCCAGCAGCGTCAACGGAAGCACCTGGTCCATGTGATTGACCGGAACGAACTTCAGTTTCCGCTTGACGTTCATGGGGATCTCCGCCAGGTCCTTCCGGTTTTTCTCCGGAAAGAGCACGGTCTTGATCCCCCCCCGAAGGGCGCCCAGGGCCTTCTCCTTGAGCCCTCCGATGGGAAGGACCCGACCGCGGAGAGAGATCTCGCCGGTCATGGCCACGTACTTGTCCACCGGCCGTCCGGTGAGCACCGAAATGATGGCCGTGGCCATGGCGATGCCCGCCGAGGGGCCGTCCTTGGGGATGGCGCCGGCCGGAACATGGATGTGAATGTCGACGTTCTCAAAAATGGAGTCCTCCACCCCAAGGGTCCCCACGCTGGCCCGAGCGTAGCTGACCGCGGCCCTGGCCGACTCCTGCATCACCTCTCCCAATTGGCCGGTGATGATCAGATCCCCCTTGCCGCCGATGAAGCCCGCCTCCACGTAGAGCACCTCGCCCCCCACCTGTGTCCACGCCAGTCCGGTGGAGAGGCCCACCTGACTTTCATCCTGGTCCATCTCCGGGATGTAGCGGGGGACGCCGAGGTACCTGGGGAGGTTGGCCCGGGTGACCGCGAAGGGGCCTTTCTCCTTTTCGGCGATCTTGCGGGCCACTTTCCGGCAGAGGGTACCGACCTCCCGCTCCAGGTTCCGAAGACCCGCCTCCGAGGTATATTCGGTGATGATCTGCCGCATGGCCCCCGCGCTGATGGAGATATGCCTCGATTTGAGCCCGTTCTCCTTCACCTGGCGGGGCAGGAGGTAGGTATCGGCGATCACCTTCTTCTCCTCCTCCGTGTACCCCGAGATGTAGATCACCTCCATCCGGTCGAGCAGGGCCGAAGGGATGGTGTCGGTGATGTTGGCGGTCAGGATGAACATCACCCGGGACAGATCGAAGGGGATGTTGAGATAGTGGTCGCTGAAGGCGATGTTCTGTTCGGGGTCGAGGGCCTCCAGCAGCGCCGAGGAGGGGTCGCCCCGAAAATCGGAGACCAGTTTGTCGATCTCGTCCATCATAAAGACCGGGTTGCTCACCCCGCTCTGCTTCAGGCCCTGGAGGATGCGGCCCGGCATGGAGCCCACATAGGTCCGCCGGTGACCCCGGATCTCCGCCTCATCCCGAACTCCGCCCAAGGAGATCCGGATGAATTTCCGTTTCATGGCCGTGGCGATGGACCGTCCCAGGGAGGTCTTCCCGACCCCCGGCGGCCCGACAAAACAGAGGATGGGCCCCTTCATGGACGGCTTCAGCTTCCGGACGCTCAGGTACTCCAGAATCCGGTCCTTGACCTTGTCCAGTCCGTAGTGGTGCTTGTCCAGGACGCGCTTGGCGTTCTTGATGTCGAGGACGTCCTTGGTGGTCTTGCTCCAGGGCATCTCCACCATCCAGTCGAGGTAGGTCCGGACGATGGCCGATTCGGCCGAATCGGGGTGCATCTGCTCCAGGCGGCGGAGCTGCTTTTTGGCCTCTGCCTCGGCTTCCTTGGGCATCTTGGCCCGTTTGATCTTTTTGGTGTACTCCTCGACCTCCTGTCCCCGCTCGTCCATCTCCCCGAGTTCCCGGTGGATCGCCCGCACCTGCTCCCGGAGGAAATAATCCCGCTGGCTCTTGGAGATCTCCTCCCGGACGTCCGACTGAATCTTGGCCTGCATGGCCGACAGCTCCACTTCCCGGGAAAGGAGATCGTTGACTTTTTTGAGTCGATCCACGGGGTCGATGATCTCCAGCACCATCTGGGATTCTTCGATCTTCAGCTTCAGATTGGAGGCCACCAGATCGGCGAGCTTGCCGGGATCTTCGATGCTCTCCAAAATCGTTGTCACGTCTCCGGTGAGTTCCCCCCGGAGGGCGAGGATCTTCTCCGAGTGATCCCGGACGTTGCGCATGAGGGCTTCCGTCTGAAGGTCGGCCCCCTCCGGAGCCTCCTCCCGGATGACATCGATCTTGACCCGATACCAGGCGCGCTTCTTGACATAGTCGACGATCCGGGCCTTGGAGATTCCCTGCACCAGGGCCTTGAGCCGGCCGTCGGGGAGCTTCAGCATCCGCAGGACCCGGCCCACGGTGCCGATGTCGTAGATGTCCTCGGGGGTGGGGTTTTCCTGGTTGGGGTCCTTCTGGGTGACCAGCATCAACAGGCTGTCCCTGGCCACCGCCTCCTCCACGGCGCGGACCGACATGCCGCGCCCGACGAACAGCGGCAGGAGCATATCCGTAAAAATCACCACATCCCTGACCGGCATCAGGGGCATCTGATCCGGAATCTGGGATTCGCCGTCCTCCTCTTCGATGATGCTGATCAGATCGTCCTTGTCCGTCTCCGCCATGTAATCTCCTGTTTCCCTCGATTTTCGACCGAAAAAGCCGAAAAAAAATAGACCCCGGTTCTCCTCTCGGCGCAAGGGGTTATTATATATCCTAAAATTGTTTTGACAACATGAGGGTGGATTTTTTATGGGTTCTAGCATACGTTCATGGGAGAAGTAAGGTCCCATGGGTTCATTCTTTCCGACCCGTTTTTCATCCGAATCTTTCAACAAGGACGGACACCGATGATCCATCTTCCGCTGGTTCTGATCGCTTTTCTCTTCGGCCTTTGCATCGGCAGTTTTCTCAACGTCTGTATCCACCGGATCCCCGAATCGAAGTCCATCGTCCGGCCCGGCTCCATGTGCCCCAACTGCGGCCACCACATCCGGTTCCACGACAACATCCCCGTTCTCAGCTATGCGGTGCTGGGGGGGCGGTGCCGTAGCTGCCGCATCCCCATATCCCTCCGCTATCCGGCGGTGGAGCTGTTGACCGGTCTCCTGGCCGCGGCGGTCCTTCTCAAGTTCGGCCCCACCGTCTCCGCTCTGGTCTACTTCGCCTTTGCCGCGGTCCTCATCGCCATCACCTTTATCGATCTCGACCACCGGATCATCCCCGACATCATCAGCCTGCCAGGGATTCCGATCTTCTTTCTCGCGGCCCTCCTGGTTCCCGAGGTATCGATCAAGGATTCCGTGCTGGGGTTTCTGGTCGGCGGCGGCAGCCTCTTCCTGGTGGCTTGGATCTACCAGCTCCTGACCCACAAGGAGGGGATGGGCGGCGGCGACATCAAGCTGCTGGCCATGATGGGGACCCTCATCGGGTGGCAGGGGGTTCTCTTTACCATCTTCGTCTCCTCCGCCCTCGGGACGGTGGTGGGACTCGGCGTCATGGCGGCCACCCGGGGGAACATGAAGCTGGCCGTCCCCTTCGGGCCGTTTCTCTCCGTGGGCGCCCTGGCCTACCTGTTCTACGGACCGCAACTCGTCCACTGGTATTTCACCCTCCTCCGGTGAACCGCGCGCGTGAACCGCGCGCGGGAGGCGCTTCCGGACGACGCCGGAAGGGACGGCCGGAAGGGAAGACCCGGGGGGACCGGCGACTTCCCAAACCGGAAAATCGGTCTTACCGTTGAGAGGGATCGAAACCCGACATGAACCGATTCGCCAAACACAAAGGAGGAACCATGGATCTGAAGGCGTATTTCGAAAACACCGAGGGGACCGGCGTGCTGGCCACGGCGGACAGCGAGGGGAAAGTGGATGCGGCGATCTACGCCCGGCCCCACTTCCTCGAAGACGGCACGGTGGCGGTGATCATGAACGACCGGCTCACCCACGCCAACATCCGCGCAAATCCCCATGCCGCCTATCTGTTCATCGAAAAAGGGGAAGGATATCGCGGCAAGCGGCTGTTCATGACCATGGTCCGGGAGGAGGAGGAGAGCGAACTCCTCTACGAGCTGAAACGGCGGACCTACTCTCCCCACGCCGCCATCAGCAAAGGTCCGAAGTTCCTGGTGGTCTTCACCATCGACAAGGAGCTTCCCCTCATCGGCTCCGGAGAGTAAGCCCCGGTCCGGGGGGCCGGCCGATCAATGGCACCGGCCCCCTTTCCGAACGACAAGATCCTCGGAAACCCGCCCGGCTCGCCTCCCCCGCCGGAAGCCGCGTTTCACGACACGACCCGGCCCCGGAGAGATCCCAGATCCGCGGGAGGAGATCTAGTGCCGCCGTCGCCGATCGGTCCCTTGACATTCCCGGAATTGCATCCATTTTTTTGACGAAATGAATCAAAACGGGAGGAAACCATGGCCAATCGAAAAGAGACCCACGAATTCAAGACCGAAGTTCAGCAGATCCTCAATCTCATCGTCAATTCCCTCTACTCCAACCAGGAGATCTTCCTGCGGGAACTGATCTCCAATGCGTCGGACGCCATCGACCGCCTGCGGTTCCGGAGCCAGACCGAGCCGGAGATTCTGGGGGAGGAGAGCGCGTTCAAGATCAAGATCGTTCCCGACAAGGAGAAGGGGAGCCTATCGGTCTCGGACAACGGCATCGGCATGACCTTCGAAGAGGTCCGGGAGAATATCGGCACCATCGCCAAGAGCGGCACCACGGCATTCCTGGCCGCCCTGGAGGAATCGAAGAAGCATGATCTGATCACTCCGGAACTCATCGGGCAGTTCGGCGTCGGCTTCTACAGCGCCTTCATCGTGGCGGAGAAGGTGACCGTCCTCACGCGGGCCGCCGGCTCCGAAACCGGCACCCGCTGGGAGTCGACGGGGGATGGCTCCTATGTCATCGAGGAGACGGACAAACCGACCCGGGGAACCACGGTGACCCTGACGCTGAAAAAGCAGGAGGATCAGGATTTCACCGAGGAATGGACCCTGCGAAACATCGTCAAGACACACTCCGACTTCGTCCGGTACCCCATCGTCATGGACGTGGAGAAGGACGAGCCGATCCCCGAGGAGGAGCGCCTCAAGGACAAGGACGGCAAACCCATGGGGCCCGAGACGCGGAAGGTGGTCCGGGAGGAAACCCTCAACTCCATGAAGGCGATCTGGGCACGCAACAAGAAGGAGGTCACCGACGAGGAGTACCAGGAGTTCTACAAGCACCTCAGCCACGACTGGAACGATCCCCTGGTTCACCTCCACCTCAAAATGGAGGGGGTCACCGAGTACAGCGCCCTGCTCTACATCCCGTCGAAACCGCCCTTCGATCTGTTCGACCGGGAGCGCCGCCACGGGATCCGACTCTTCTGCAAGCGGGTCTTCATCATGGACGACTGCAAGGAGCTGATGCCCGAATACCTCCGGTTCGTCAAGGGGGTGGTGGACGCCCCGGACCTCAACCTCAACGTGAGCCGGGAGATCCTCCAGCAGGACGCCCTGGTGCGAAACATCCGGAAAAACCTCGTCAAAAAGCTCCTCGACCTGATCGCCGGCCTGGAAAAGGAGAAGTTCGACACCTTCTACGATGCCTTCGGCCAGGTGCTCAAAGAGGGGATGCACACCGACTGGGAGAACCGGGACAAGCTCCAGGAGCTGATCCGGTACCGCACCACCAAGTCGGGAGAGACCCTAGTCTCCCTCAAAGACTACGTGGCCAACATGAAGGCGGACCAGGAGAACATCTACTACATCACCGGAGAGAACATCTCCATGCTCATGAACAGCCCCCATCTGGAGACCCTCAAGGAGAAGGATTACGAAGTGCTGCTCATGTCCGACCCGGTGGACGAGTGGGTGGTGCAGACCCTGACGGAATACCAGGGCAAGAAGCTGAAGAGCGCGGAGAAGGGCGATCTCGATTTGGAGAAGAAGGAGGCGGCGGACAAGGAGACGGAAGGGTACACCGCCCTGTTCGGATTCATCAAATCGAAACTCCAGGACAAGATCAAGGAGGTCAAGCCGTCCAGCAGGCTCCGGGAGTCCGTCGCCTGCCTTTCCGGAGATGCCTATGATCCCAGCGCCTACATGGAGAAGCTCCTGAAATCGGCCGGCGCCACACCGCCCGAAGTCAAGCGTGTGCTGGAACTCAATACCTCCCATCCCGTCATGGGCAAGATCAAATCGATCTTCGAACAGGACCGGGAGAATCCCGCCCTGAACGATTACAGCGAACTGCTCCTCGACCTGGCCGTGATCGGCGAGGGGGGAAAGATCGAAAACCCGTCCCGCTTCAACAAACTCGTCGGAAACCTGATGGCCGACGCCCTGTAGACCCCACGGGGACCGGCCTCCCATCCGCCCGGAGCGGTCCCCGCTTTTCTCTTCCCGGCACGCGGCCCCTTATTCCGGCATCGTCGCCCGTGAGCGCGATTGAGCGCGCCCTTTTTCTTGCAATCCCCCGGTTCCTGTGGTAGGTCTGCGACTCGATCGACCATCCGCAACCGAGCCACCTCCGGGGACATGAATAACCCGCCACAGGAAAAGAAGACCCCAACCGGCCGCCCGCCTTTTCCATCCGAGCCCCGGGAGGATGTTCCGAACCTCGCGGACGACAAGAAACTCAACAGACTCCTCCAGACCCTCATCACCGAGGTCCGGAGCTACGCGGAAGATCAGATCAGCCGCATCCAGAAGAGCGCCGAGATCGGCCGGGCCCTTTCCCTGGAGAGCGACCTCGACAGGCTCCTGGAGATGATCGTGGACGAGGCCAGGGCCATGACCCGGGCGGACGCCGGCACGCTCTACCTGGTGGATGAAGAAGGCCGGCACCTCTGCTTCAAAATCATCCAGAACGACACCATGAACACCCGAATCGGCGGGAGCGGCCGGTCGACCCTCGCCCTGGCCGACGTCCCCCTTTACAACGACGGAAAGCCGAACCACGCCAATGTCTCCTCCTATTCCGCCCTGACCAGAAAGATCGTCAACATCCCCGATGTCTACCGGGCCGATGGATTCGACTTCACGGGGCCCAAGAAGTATGACGCCACCACCGGATACCGATCCCGGTCGATGCTGGTCATTCCCTTGAAGAATCACCAGGAGAAGGTCATCGGCGTCCTCCAGCTCCTGAACGCCGTCCATCCGGAGACCGGGGAGATCGTCCCCTTTTCCAGGGAGTACGAAGAGCTGGTGGCCGCGCTGGCCTCCCAGGCGACGGTGGCCCTGACCAACTCCCGCCTGGTGACCGACCTGAAGTCGGCCGTCCACACCATCCAGAAGCTCTTCGATGCCTTCATCAAGAGCATCGCGGCGGCCATCGACCAGAAATCCCCCTACACCGGGGGGCACATCCGCAGGGTCGTCACCTTGACCATGATGATCGCCGGCGCCGTCAACGACGCCCGGGAGGGACCCCTCAAGGAGGTCCGCTTCAGCCAGGAGGAGATGGAGGAGCTGCGACTGGCCGCCTGGCTCCACGACCTCGGCAAGGTCACCACCCCGGAGTACATCATCGACAAGGGAAGCCGGCTGGAGGCGATCTTCGATCGGATCGAACTCATCGAGACCCGATTCCAGTACATCGCCAAAACCATCGAAGCGCGGTACCTGCGTCGAAAAGTCGAAGCTCTCTCCAAGCGGACGGCCGGCGCCGCGCCCGATTTCAACGGGATGGACAAAAAACAAGAACAGGAACTGGCGGATCTGGACCGGGACCTGGAGCTGATTCGCGTCTGCAACTTTGCCCGTCACCCGCTGGGGGAAGCGGAGATCGAACGGCTGAAGGAGATCGGCCGGAAGCGGTATCCAGCCAACGGTGCCCGGCATCCCTTTCTGACCGAGGAGGAACTGAAAAACCTGACCGTCCCGTCGGGCACGCTCACGGAGGAGGAGCGGCGGACCATCCAGAACCACGCCGCCATGACCTCTCAGATCCTGAGTCAGCTTCCGTTCCCCAATCATCTCGGAAGGGTCCCGGAGTTCGCCTCCAGCCATCATGAGAAGCTGGACGGATCCGGATACCCACTGGCGTTATCGGGCGAAGAGATCCCCCTCCAGGCCCGCATCATGGCCATCGCGGACATTTTCGAAGCCCTGACGGCCAAGGACCGGCCCTACAAAACCCCCATGGCCTTGTCCCAGGCGGTGGGAATCCTCAATACCATGAAGGAGAAGGGACAGATCGACCCGGATGTCTATGAGGTATTCGTCCGAAACCGCGTCCACCATGAATATGCCCGAACCGAGCTGACCCTGGAACAGATGGACGGATAAGTTTTTGTTTTGACACGCCGACCTTGGATCATTTATGCTTTTCTCATCACTACCCGCGGAATCCACCTGGGAAGAAAAAAAGGAGACCCACGATGAGAAATCCCCGCCATTGGAAGCTTGCCGGCCTCGTCGGATCGATTCTGTTGCTCTTTGCCTGCAGCACCGTCCCCCTCACCGAAAGAAGGCAGCTCAATATTATCCCCGCCTCCAATATGCTGGCGATGAGCTACCAGCAGTACGACGACTTCCTCTCCAAACACCGGGTGATCGAAAATACGTCTCAATCCCGGATGGTACGGCGGGTGGGCCGCCGCATCCAAGGAGCCGTGGAGCGGTATTTCACCCGAAACGGCATGGCGGATGAACTGAAGAACTACCAGTGGGAGTTCAACCTCGTGGAGGATGAGGCGGTCAATGCCTGGTGTATGCCCGGCGGGAAGGTGGTGATCTATACCGGTATCCTCCCCGTCACCCGGGGGGAGACCGGGCTGGCGGTGGTCATGGGCCATGAAGTGGCCCATGCGGTGGCGGAACACGCCAATGAGCGGATGAGCCAGGGACTGCTGGTCCAGATGGGCGGAATCGCCCTCTCCCAGGCCCTGAAAAACTATCCGCAGCGGACCCAGCAGCTCTGGATGCAGGCCGTGGGCCTGGGCGCCCAGTTCGGGGTGATCCTGCCTTACAGTCGACTCCATGAGAGCGAGGCGGATGAACTGGGCCTCATCTTCATGGCCATGGCCGGCTATGATCCCCGGGAGGCGGTGGACTTCTGGCGGCGCATGGCGGAAAAATCGGGCGGCAAGGCCCCGCCGGAATTTCTGAGCACGCACCCCTCCAGCAGGACCCGGATCGAAAAGATCAAGGCGGCCTTGCCCGGAGCGCTGAAATACTATAATAGAAACCAATGAAGTCGTTTTAGACAGCGGCGAACCGCTTGGACGCCGAAGAAAATCGCATCAATCACAGGGGGAGGAGATAAAGATTATGTTTCTTGAGATCCTCGAATGGTTCGACGAGTCGGGAAAGGAACTGGTCCACCGGATCCCGCAGGAGGGATCCGCCGACATCAAGTACGGAGCCCAGCTCATCGTTCGGGAAAGCCAGGCCGGCATCTTTTTTTACAGAGGCAAGGCCGTGGGCGCCTTCGGACCCGGTTCCCACACGTTGAAGACGGCGAACATCCCGCTGCTCACCAAGATCGCCTCGCTGCCCTGGGGCTTCGAAAGCCCCTTGCGGGCGGAGGTCTATTTCGTCAACCTGAAGACCTTCCCGAACCTCAAGTGGGGAACCCGTGATCCGGTCGCCTTCAAGGATTCGGAATTGGGCCTCATCCGCCTGCGGGCCTTCGGCGTCTTCAACATGCGGGTCTACCAGCCGGTTCTGTTCATCAACAATTTGGTGGGGACCCAGGGGGTCTTCTCCACCGAAGGGATCGAAGAGTATCTGAGCCGGGTGATCATCTCCCGGTTCAACGATTACATGGGGGAATCGATCGATACCATCTTCAACCTGCCGGCCAAGTACGACGAACTTTCCGTGGGCCTGGCGGAACGACTCAAGGAGGATTTCCGCCATTTCGGACTCGACCTCACCCAGCTCTATATCAATGCGATCACCCCGCCCCCCGAGGTTCAGCAGGCCATCGACGACCGAAGTCGAATGGGCGTCTTCGATGATATGAACAAGCTGATGCAGATGAAGGCGGCCATGGCCATGGAAAAAGCATCGGAGGGAGACGGTTCCACCGGCATGGGGACGGGCCTCGGCGTGATGATGCCGGCCATGTTCGCCCAATATTTCTCCGCAAAACAGAAGCCCGAGGCGGGCGAATCCCCCCCGGCCTCGGCGCCGTGCGCCGAGTGTAACAACCCCATCCCCCCGGACGCCAAATTCTGTCCCCAGTGCGGTCACCAGCAGGTGGTTTTCAAACAGTGCGCCAACTGCAGGAAGAACATCACCCCCAACGCCAACTTCTGCCCTCGCTGCGGCCACCCCGCCGAGGAAAAACCGGAACCCAAATCCTGTTCCAAGTGCGGCGCGGAGAACATGCCGGACTCCCGTTTCTGCGACACCTGCGGGGAGCGGTTGTAACGGGTCGGCTTGAAATTCCGCGTCGAACAGCAGTGCCCCCAGTGCGGCGCCCCCGCCCGGCTGGAGGAGACGGACCGCCTCTTTTCGTGCGGCTTCTGCAGGGTCAAATCCTACCTCGTCAGCACGGGGATCTTCCGTTACTACCTCCCCGCACGGGAGGGGTCGGATCGGCCGCTTCTATACTTCCCCTATTGGCGGCTTCGGGGGATGCTCTACTCCTGTTTCCCCCAGGAGGTGAAGCACCGGGTGGTGGATATCAGCCAACAGGCCCGGCCCTCCAGGATCTTTCCCGTCTCCCTCGGCCTCCGAAGCCAGGCCCTGACCCTGAAATTTGTGACTCCCGAACTGGAACACCGTTTCGTGGAGCCCGGACGCTCGGTTTCGGCGGCCAAAGAGGAATTCGAGGATCGATTTATCGGAGAGAAAAAGGGGTCCGTCCTCCACCAGTCCCTCATCGGAGAGACCCTCAGCCTCATCTATGCGCCGTTCTATTGGGACGACGGCCTCCATGACGCAATCCTGGGGCGTCCCCTGGACGCCGACACTGGCGTTGAGGAACTGGAAGGCCTCGCCACCGAATCCCCGTCCTGGTCCATCCGGTTCATCCCCACCCTCTGCCCTCACTGCGGATGGGATATGGCCGGGGAGCGGGATACCCTGGCCCTCCACTGTGAAAACTGCGATTCCCTCTGGCAAGCGGACCACCGGCGGCTGACCCGCCTTTCCGCCCTGACGCTTCCCGGAGGGGAGAACGGGACCCCCTACCTGCCCTTCTGGCGGATCCGGGCGGACGTATCCGGGCTTCTCCTCGACTCTTACGCGGATTTCGCCCGGATCGCCAACCTTCCCGCCGTGATCCGGGAACGATGGGAATCGGAGGACTTCTTCTTCTGGGTCCCGGCCTTCAGGGCCACGCCCCGGGCCTATTTGCACCTGGGAAGGGCTCTGACGACCGGCCAGCCCCGGAAAGAACCCGCTCCAACGGTTCCCAAGTCGGGGCTCCATCCGGTGACCATATCGGTGTCGGAGGCGTCGGAGTGCCTGAAATTGCTCCTGTCGGGGTTCATGAAGATGCCGCCCAAAAAGTTCAAGACCCGGTTTCCCGGGATGCGGGTGAAGGCCAGGAAGTATCTGCTGGTCTACGTTCCCTTCGAGGAGGGGCATCATGAACTGATCAACCGGGAATATCGCTTGACGGTCAACCGGAACATGCTCGCCCTCACCGGCCGATCCTAGTCGCCACCGAACCGGGTATCCATGTCCGAAAACGCACGGGTCACCAGGGCCGCCGGGATTGTGGGTTCCGCCACGCTGCTCAGCCGGATCTTCGGGTTCCTGCGGGATATCCTGGTCGCCGGGGTTTTCGGAACAGGGATCGGCGCGGACGCCTTCTTCGTGGCGTTCAGAATTCCCAACCTGCTTAGACGGCTCTTTGCGGAAGGGTCCCTGAGCATCGCCTTTATCCCCGTCTTCACCGATCATCTGGAGAACAAGGGCAGGGAGGAGGCCTTCGCCCTGGCCCGGTCGGCTCTGAAATCCCTTTCGCTGGTCCTGGTGGGGGTGACGCTCCTGGGCATCCTCTTCGCGCCCCGGATCATCCACGTCATCGCCCCCGGTTTCGCGGACGCCCCTGAAAAGCTGGCCCTCACCGTGGCCCTCACCCGGATCGTCTTTCCCTACATCTTCTTCATCTGCCTGGTGGCGCTGTCCATGGGGATCTTAAATGTCCTGGGCCACTTCGCCGCCCCCGCCCTGGCCCCGGTCCTTCTCAACCTGGCGATGATCCTGTCGGTGATCCTCCTCTCCCCCCATCTGTCCGAGCCGATCTTCGGTTTAGGGGTGGGCGTGTTCATCGGCGGAGCCCTCCAGCTCGCGCTGCAGGTGCCCTTCATGGTCCGAAAGGGGTTCCGGTTCTGGGAGAGGGGACCGCTTTTCCATCCGGGTCTGCTCAGGGTGTTGAGGCTCATGGGGCCGGCGGTCTTCGGAGCGGCGGTCTACCAGATCAACATCCTGGTGGGAACGCTGCTGGCCTCCCTGCTCCCCGGGGGCAGCGTCAGCTACCTCTACTACGCCGACCGGCTGGTCCAGTTCCCTTTGGGCATATTCGGCATCGCCATGGCCACGGCGGTCCTTCCGAGCCTCTCCCGGCAGGCCGCGAACCGAAACTTCGACGCCCTCCAGAACACCTTCTCCCACGCCCTCAACCTGATCCTGTTCATCACCCTTCCGGCGATGGTCGGACTCATCGTCCTCCGGGAGCCCATCGTCGAGGTGCTCTTCCGCCGCGGTGCCTTCGACGCCCAATCGACCCGGCTGACCGCCGTCGCCCTCATGTACTACAGCGTGGGGCTCTGGGCCTTCTCGGCGGTCCGGGTGGTGGTCTCCACCTTCTACTCCCTGGAGGACACGGTTACGCCCGTGAGGACGGCGGTGATCTCCATCATCTTCAACATCCTGCTCAGCCTCGCCCTGATGGGGCCGCTCCGCCACGGGGGGCTGGCCCTGGCCACTTCCCTCTCCTCCATGATCAATCTCGGTCTGCTGACCCTGACCCTGAAACGACGCCTGGGCACCCTGAAGTGGCGTAAAATACTAGAATCGACTTGCAAATCCCTTTTATCATCTGCCATAATGGGAATTGCTGTCTGGCATTTGGCCCACTGGATGGCCCCGGAAGGGGTCAAAACCATCGATACGGCGGGTAGTCTGCTGATTTGCGTCCTTGCCGGATCGGC
This sequence comes from uncultured Desulfobacteraceae bacterium, assembly GCA_964431545.1. Classification (GTDB taxonomy): domain Bacteria; phylum Desulfobacterota; class Desulfobacteria; order Desulfobacterales; family JAABSP01; genus CAYSLC01. Next base: position 31,754 of record CAYSLC010000027.1, read on the forward strand.
CGTCTACGGAATCCTGGCCGGGATTCTGAAGAGCAAGGAACTGGAGACCCTGCTCGGCATCGTCCGCGGCAGATTCAAGAAGAGTTGATGTCCAAACACCACATTCTGTTGTCCTTTGCCGTATTGACCCTTTTCTGCCTCCTGCTGCTCATCGTCTTCGGAGACAAGGGGCTGGCGGATCTGAACATGCTCAAAAAGGGCAGACAGGGACTGGTCGAAAAGAACCTCGCCCTGCGGCGGGAAAACCTCTCCCTCTACCGGTCCATCAAGCGATTGAAGAACGATCCCGCGTTCATCGAAAGTGTGGCCCGTCAGGAGCTGGGGGTCATCGGGGAGAACGAGATCATTCTCAAGCCCGCCACCGGCTGGCGTCTGGAACAGTAGACCGGAACCGAAGGCTCGAAGAAACTCCATCTGAAAGGCGACCCCATGCAGTTCATCGATCTCGCGGCCCAGCAGGCCCGCATCCGCTCTTCCATCGAAACCAGGATCCAGAAGGTTTTGGATCATGGGAAATATATCATGGGCCCCGAAGTCACGGAACTGGAGGCGTGGCTCGCCGGATATGTGGGGGTCGAACACGCCATCTCCTGCGCCTCGGGAACCGATGCGCTGTTGATGGCGTTGATGGCCCACGGCGTCGGCCCCGGCCATGCGGTCTTCACCTCCCCCTTCACCTTCATCGCCACCGCGGAAGTGATTCGCCTCCTGGGCGGAACCCCGGTCTTCGTCGACATCGAGCCCGCCACCTTCAACCTCGACCCGGATCATCTGGCGGACGAGGTCGACCGCCTCCAGGAGCGGTTCCCCGGCCTGGCGGCCAAAGGGATCATCGGGGTGGATATCTTCGGACTCCCCATGGATTACGGGGCCGTACGGCAGGTGGCGGACGCCCAAGGGCTCTTCATCGTGGAGGACGCGGCCCAGTCCTTCGGAGGGGAGTTCCGGGGACGGCGCGCCGGCAGTCTCGCCCCCATCGGCTGTACCTCCTTTTTCCCCGCAAAACCCATGGGCGCCTATGGAGACGGGGGCGCCGTGTTCACCGATGACGCCGGGCTGGCCGGGGTGATGCGGTCGATCCGGGTTCACGGCCAGGGGGGCCATAAGTACGACAACGTCCGGATCGGGATCAACGGGCGGCTGGACACCCTTCAGGCCGCGGTGCTGCTGGCCAAGGCCGAGATCTTTCCCGAGGAGATCCGCTCCCGCCAGGAGGTGGCCGCCCGATACACCGACGCCCTTGCCTCCCGTGGCAGGGTGATCCCGCCCCAAGTCCCCGACGGAGTCGTCAGCGCCTGGGCCCAGTATTCGGTCCTCTGCGCGGACGCCCGGCACCGCTCCGCCGTCCAGGAGCGACTCAAGGGCGAGGGGATCCCCACCGCCATCTACTATCCGATCCCCCTTCACCTCCAGACGGCCTTTGCCGATCTCGGATACCGGAAGGGAGATTTTCCGGTCAGCGAGAGGTGTGCCGAACGGATTCTGAGCCTTCCCATGCACCCCTATCTGAATCCCGAGGATCAGGAGAACATTATCCGAACAATCCTTGAAGGGCCGGTCGACTGACCCCATGGATGACCTTCGAATCCCCCGTCGGGAAGCGGAACTGGTCGATCTGCTGGCGACGCCGGAGCGGGCCCAGGACCTTCGGAACCTCTCCCGGGACCTGGAGAGCGTCACCCTCAACACCCGGCAGCTCTCGGACCTCGAACTGCTGATGAACGGGGCCTTCTCCCCCCTGCGGGGGTTCATGACCCGGCGAAGCTATGCATCGGTCGTTGATCGGATGCGGCTTCCGGATGGAAGGCTGTGGCCCCTGCCCATCTGCCTGGACACCGATGAAAAGACCGCCGACCGACTGAAATCCGGCCAGCTGGTGGCGCTGAGGGACAACGAGGGGTTCATGATCGCGGTCCTCACCGTGGAGGACATCTGGCCCGTCGACCCGGAGCAGGAGGCGGACAAGGTCTACGGCACGGACGACATCCGCCATCCCGGCGTGGCGTACCTCTTCAACGAAACCGGCTCCCATTACATCGGGGGAACCGTGGAAGGGATCCAGTATCCCCTTCACTTTGCCTTCCGTCGCCACCGCCACACCCCCAAGGAGATCCGGGTCCTCTACCGGAAGCTGGGGTGGCGGCGTATCGTGGGCTTCCACACCCGCAATCCCATCCACCGGGCCCAGTTCGAAATGACCCTCCGGGCCATGGCCCAGGCCCGGGCCAACCTTCTGCTGCACCCCGTGGTCCGTCGGGTGAAACCGGACGACATCGACGCCTACACCCGGGTCCGCTGTTACCTGGAAGTGAGCCGAAAGTACCCTCCGAACATGATGATGCTGAGCCTGCTCCCCTTTTCCATGCGGATGGCGGGGCCGAGGGAGGCGCTTCTCCATGCCCTTATCCGAAAGAATTACGGGTGCACCCATTTCATCGTGGGCCGGAACCATGCCTGTCCGGGGTCGGATCCGGAGGAGAGTCCCTTCTACGGGGAGGACGACTCCAAAGAGCTGGCCGCCTCCTTTGGTGAGGAGCTGGGCATCGAGATCCTCCCGTTCGAGAAGATGGTCTACATCAGCGAGGCCGACGATTACGCGACCCTCAGGGAGGTGGAGGCCGGCGATACGGTCCATTCCCTGACCAACGACGAGTTCCACGCCCGTTTAAAGACGGGAAGGCGAATTCCCAGATGGTTCACCTTCCCGGGGGTCATCGAGGTCCTCCAGAAGGCCTATCCCCCCAGGGACCGGCAGGGGTTTACGGTCTTCTGCACCGGATTATCCGGGGCGGGGAAATCGACCATCGCCAAAGTCCTCTACGCACGGTTCCTGGAAATGGGGGGACGGCCGGTGACCCTGCTCGACGGGGACATCGTTCGGCGGAACCTGTCGAGCGAACTCGGGTTTTCCAAGGAGCACCGGGACCTCAACGTTCTCCGGATCGGCTTTGTGGCCAGCGAGATCACCAAAAACCGGGGGATCGCCATCTGCGCTCCCATCGCCCCCTACGTCTCCACCCGGTCCCAGGTGCGGCAGTACATTGAAAAGTACGGCGGTTTCGTCGAGGTCCACGTGGCGACCCCGCTGGAGGTCTGTGAAGGCCGGGACAGGAAGGGGCTCTACGCCAAAGCCCGGGCGGGACTCATCAAGGGGTTCACGGGGATCAACGATCCCTATGAGACCCCGGCGCGCCCGGAGGTCACGGTGGACACCACGGCCATGACACCGGACGAATCGGCTCAGGAGGTCCTGTTATACCTGGAACGGTCCGGCTATATTAAATGACCGGAGGAGCGGTCCCTCCATCGGATCAGCCCTCGTCCCCCTCCGAAATAATGGTCCGCAGGACATCCGCCTTGCCCACCACCCCCACGAGGATCCCGTCGTCCACCACCGGCACCGTGTGAAACCCCTTTTCCACCATCAGGGTGGCCACCTCCTGGAGATCGGCGTCCGGCCCCACGGTTATCGGGTCGGCGGTCATGATCTGCTCGACTTTTGTGGCCGAGACCCGTTCGATCTCCTTTTCCATATCCTTCATGGAGGTCATGGGAATAAACCCGTCCAGAAACGTGAAAAAGGAGGGGAGGGAGAGCTTTTTCTGCTGGGAGATCAAGTCGCTCTGGCACAGGATGCCGATGAGCTTTCCGCCCCCGCCGACCACGGGGAGGCCGTTGATCCGGCGATCGAGCAGCAGTTTGGTCGCCTTGGAAATCTCTGTATCCGGGGTCACCGTCAGTACGTCGGAGGTCATGATCTCTCTTGCCGTCGTCATTGGTTTCACCTCTCTTGGCTCGGAACGGATGCGTCCCCTTCCGGCCATGGCCGTGTGGGGTCCGCCTATCTACCGGACCATTGGGGTTTTCGTTTTTCCGTGAAGGCCGAAACCCCCTCCGCCGCATCCTCCGTGGCGCAGAGCCTGGCAAACACCTCCGCATTGTAGGCCATCCGCTGTCGAAAGGGCATATCGATCATTTTATAGTAGAATTCCTTTCCCATACCGAGGGCCACCGGGCTTTTGCCGGCCAGATTGGTCGCCAGGCGCAAGGTCTCCTCCTCCAGCTTGTCCGGGGGGACGACCTTGTTGACGAGCCCCAGCCGCATCGCCTCCTCGGCATCGATCATCTCTCCGCACAGGAGCATCTCCAATGTTTTCTTCTTTCCCA
>CAYSLC010000028.1:0-35616 GCA_964431545.1 uncultured Desulfobacteraceae bacterium
CGGCGTCGATCTCCTCCTGGGTCAGCCCGGCGGCCAGGAGGTGGCCGCCGCCGCCCCCGCCCCGGTAGGAGTTGATGGCGACGGTGTAGGTCCCGTCCATGCGGAACGCGCTCCCGGGGTCGACCTCCCCGTCCAGATTCCGGTCCATGCCGTGGACGATCACCCGCTCCCCGGCGGGCCGCGAGACATCCACGTCGTAGACGATGCCGGCGGCGGAGTCGTAGTTGTAGTACCGGGCCGCCAGGTCGTAATTGCCGGTCGCCTCGTCGTAGTCGGTGAAGTTGAGGAGATGATCCTCCGGCCCCGCCATCTGGTTCATCCAGATCTCGTAGGAGTACTCCAGGAAGTCCTTGATCTCCCGACCGGACAGGGTCATCAGGTAGAGGAAGTTTTCGTACTTGTAGAGTTTGTACATGTCACGGACGTAGACCGGCCCCGCCTGGATGGTCTTGTCGAACTGGAGAGGCGCGGCAAAGGAGACGTCCGCCGGTCTCCCCAGGACGTTTTCGGCCACCTGGAGCTGGAGGGTGTGGATGAGATCGTTGAAGGAGGAGTCGCCGAACATGGCGTCCCTGGATGACGTGGGGGCGGCGAAGATGCCGATCCGCTCCCCGGCGTAGGCCCGGGTCTCATCCACGGCGTCGGCGAAGGCGGCCATGAGGCCGGGATCCGGTTCGTAAGCGGTGGGATCGACCACCTCGCCGGTCACCACCTTGTCGTAGCCGCCGGTGGCGGGGTTCGGGATCAGCTCGATGGTGGCGGTGGCCACCTTCATGGCGGCGTTGTCGGCCCCGATGATCCGCACGCCGTTGACCATCTCGTTATGGTCCATGTGGTCGTGGCCGATGCAGATGAGGTCGAAATCCGGCACCTGTTGGGCCACCAGCTGGGAGGCGTTCTCGTTTCCGTGGGTGTCCGCGTCGGTGCCGCCGTAGGTGTAGTCGAACCCCGAGTGGAAGAGCCCGATGAGGACATCCGGGTCCTCCGTCTCCTGGATCACCGGGACCCAATGCCGGGCCGATTCGATCATGTCCTCGAATGCAAGCCCCTCCCAGACGCTCTGGGGCAGCCAGTTGGGGATCCCCGGCGTGGTCAGCCCCAGGACCGCGATGCGGACCCCGGACCGTTCGATGACGGTGTAGGGCTGAAAATAGGGCTCGCCGTCCGAGGTCCGGACCGTGTTGGCCGACAGCCACGGGAACGTAAACTGCGCGTTCACGGCGTCGTAGACGGCCGGGCCCGGCTCGATGTCGTGGTTGCCCACCACCCCGGCGTCGTACCCCATGTAGTTCATCACATCGGGGACGATGTGGGGATCGACCGCCGGATCCTTCTCGTAATTGTAGTAGTTGACGATGGGCTGGCCCTGGAGGATGTCCCCCCCGTCCAGAAGGATCACCTCCTGGCCGGGCAGGGTCCGCTGCTCGGCCACGTAGGCATGGACCTCGGCCAGGGAGCCGTCGATCTCGGTATCCTCGATGAAGTCATAAGGGAACAGGGAGCCGTGGACGTCGGTGGTCTCGATCACCTTGAGGACCACCGCCGCCGGCGCGCCCTCCTGGAACGGGACCACCCGTGGGTTTGGCGGCGGATCTTGGATCTCCACCAGACCGTTGCGGGATTCGGTGATGTATGCCTCCAGGACCCGCCGCTCCCCCAGGTCGGGCTGCTCGGCCCCGCGCAGATCGGCCGCCGCCTTGAGGGCCGTATACCCGTCGCCGCCGGTGAGCAGAAAGTCATTGGTGGCCAGGGTGAAGGTCCGATCCGGATCCCCAACCAGGGCGAAGTTCTCCACCAGGGTGTCCACGGCGCCGTCGGCGCGGGTGATCCGAAGGGTCCGGACCCTGGAGGGGGTATCCAGGGCCGTGGCGTCGGAGATCCCCTCCCGTTCGGGATCGTATTCCAGCGCCATCCCGGCCACCTGGGGGAACCGTCCGTCCAGGGCCGGCGCGCGGCTCACCGCGTTCTCCGCCACCGCCAGCATCTCCCGGCCGGTGAGCGCCACCACCGCCAGCTTGTTGTCGAAGGCCAGGGCCGCGCCGATGGTCAGACGGGTGATGTTCGGCCCCTGGATGGTGTCCCGGATCCCGCCGCCGTTTTTCAGGGCCACGTCCACCATCAGATCCGGGTACTCCCGCCGGGCGTACCAGAGGGTGGCGTCGGCGGCCAGACGGCCCAGGTTGGTCTCCCGGCTCCGCACGTCGGCCCGGTTGCCGTTGAGCGGGTGGACGGTGGTCCCCACCACCTCGAACTGCTCCTGGATCTCCTCGGTCTCGGTGAGGTCCGCAAAGACCGTCTCCACGGCGTCGGGCGGGCTCAGATCCTCGCCCAGTGTCGCCTCCAGGGCCTCGATGGCGGCGTCGGTGGTGGCCACCGGACCGCTCCTCGGGTCGACGTAGGCGATGTGCCCCCGGCTGTCGAAGGTGACCATCAGGTTGCCCACGTAGGTGTACTGCTGGTCGCTGTTGACCACCAGCACCGGGTTGCCCTCGCTGTCCTGTCGAACCGTGGGGTAGTCGGCGCCCGGCGTGTCCCCCTCCCGGAGAAAGTTGAACGGGCCCGTCGGTTCCGGCGCGGCCATGAACCCGGTGGAGCCGGCCGCCACGATGATGTCCACCCCCCGCAGCCACTCGGCCGACAGGGGATCTCCGGTGAAATCCTGGGCATGGTCCAGGAGGATGATCTTGTCGATCCCCTGGGCGGTGAGCAGGTCCACCTGCGCCAGGACCTGCCCCACGGCCGAGACCAGCGGCTGGTTGGTGTCCGGATCCCGGCCCCCCACGAAGTCGACCCCGGGCAGGGTGGTCTCCGGATCCTTGATCACGTTGAAAAAGTCGGCCGGGGCCCGGCCGATGAGGCCGATCCGCTCCCCCGCGGCCTCGATGTAGGCGCTCCTGGCCACTTTCCCGGCGTTCTCGGCCACGCTCCCGCCGTCCACGCCGATCCGGATCGGCGGCACGCCCTCGGAGGTCCGTGCGTTGAAAAAGTCGAGGTTGACCGCCAGAAACGGGTAATCGGCCGCGGCGAGCATCCTTGCGAAGTCGTCGAGGCCGCCGTCGAACTCATGGTTGCCGATGCCGTTGGCCGCAAGCCCCAGGGCGTTGTAGAAGGCGATGTCCGCCAGCCCCGGCGCCTCCAGTCCGGCCACATCCTCGGCGGCCGTATAGAACGGCCCCGGCAGGGTGTGGTCCCCGGCGGTGAGATGGAGGGAGGCCATCCCCTCCCGGTCCGCCAGGGTCTGGAGGCCGTCCACCACGGTGGCGTAGTTGAGGAGCTTCGGCTCCAGGGTATTGGGATCCTGGAAGGAGGATTCGTTGTCGGAGCTGTGGAGGATCTGGAGGGTGAAGGGGGCGTCGGCCGGTTCGATCCCATAGAGAGTGGTGGTGCCGCTCACCTCGTTGGTCACCGCCAACAGCGGCGACCCCGCCGGGGAGGCGCTTGCCGGGATGAAGGCGATCCCTTCGGGGGCCAGGTCGCCCGCGGTTCCGGCGGCCGGATCCCCCTGGGGATCCCGGTCGTTGACATACCGGACAAAGGCTGGTCGGGTCGGGTCGGTGATGTCGTAGACCATGATCCCGCCGATGCGCTCCAGCCCGATGAAGGCGAAGATGCGCCCGCCCATCCGGCCGATCTCGATCCCCTCTGGCTCGGGCCCCTTGTCGTCGCTCCGGTCGTCCACCTCGTTCTCGTCGTTGCTGGCGTTGAAGAGGGAGGGCATCCGTTGGGCCGTGATCCGCTCGAAATCGTCGCCGCTGTCATAGACCAAGGAGAGTCCATCGATGGTCGGCTCCCAGATGGAGAAGGAGCGCGCCCCGTAGGAGTAGAGCGCGTCGAAATCGCCGTCCCCGTCAACGTCCCCCCGGATGAGGGTCACCTTGAGCCGCCCCAGGTCCGCGTCCGTCTGGAGGGTCTCCGCATCGGGGAAGGAGGTCGGGTCGAGCATCAGGTCTCCCACCCGCTCCTCCTCGCTGAAGGCGTCGTAGTCCCGGCTGTCCCCCTCGTTGGCGGTGGCGATGTAGGTCCGGCCGCCGGCCTCGAACACCGCGATGGCGTCGGGCTGGTACATGCCGAAGACCGGACGGGGACGGATGTCGATCCCGCCGTCCTCGTTGCTGGCGTCCATGCCGTTTCCGGCCGCCGAATGGTCCTTGAACCCGAGGGGAAGGACCCGCAGGACGACGGCCGATTCGATGTCGATCTCGGCCAGGGCGTTGTTCTCCTGGAGGGAGACCCAGGCGGTCCCGGAATCGGGGGTCACGGCGATGTACTCGGGCTCCAGGTCCTGGGCCACCGAGGCGCCCGGCCCGTAGATGTTGACGCCGGCGGTCCTCAGTTGGTCGATCCGGTCGTTGAACCCGGTGAAGCCGGCGGTGGCCGCCGAGGCGTTCTCCACGCCGGCCCGGAGGTCCACGATGGTGACAGAGCCCTCGGGGTCGACGGTGTAGTCGTCGTCGGGCTCCCCCTCGTTGGCCACCAGGAGCCAAGTGCCGTCCGGGGTGAAGGTGACCATGTCGGGCAGGGCCCCGGCGGGAACGCTGGCCAGGAAGGCGCCGTCGGCCTCGAAGAGGACCACGCTCCCCGGGGCCTGGGGATCCTCGTTCTCCACCGCCGCCGCCAGGAGGCCGTCATGGAAGGCGACGCTGTTGACCGAAGCCCCGTAGGGGGCGATGTCGATGGCGAAGTCGAACCGGGGATCCGCCGGGTCGGAGACATCGAGGACATCGACGGCCGCCGCGTCGCCGTTGACCACGAAGAGACGTCCGGTGGCCGGGTGATGGGCGACGATCTCCGCGGCACCCCCGTCGAAGACGCCGGTGGCATAGGTCCCCAGCCTCTCCAGTCCGATGGCCGAGATCATCGGCTCGAAGATCGCCGTCACGGTAACGTCCCCGTCAAGGGTCACGGTACAGGGGCCGTCCCCATGACAGGGACCGCTCCACCCGCTGAAGACCGACCCCTGATCCGCCTGAACGGCGAGGGTCACCTGTGCCCCCGCCTCCCACTCGGCGGCGCAGGTCCCGCCGCAATCGACCCCCTGGGGATCGCTGGTCACCCGCCCGGTCCCATTTCCCGTCTTCTCAACGGTCAATGTGTATCGGTCCACGGGAAGGTTCTTGATGTTTTCGGAATCGTCACAACCGGTGAGCCCGCCGACCACCAGGAACACCACCATCGCCAACAGACACCATCTCTTCCGCCTCATACACCGCTCCTTCTCTTATTTCGGTTCATCGGAACAAAAAACCTTGGGGCAAAGGGCTTTGGGACCAGTGGATGCTTCTGTCCGTGAATCGAATCCACGATCCTTGACGGAGGGTACGGGGGAAATATTAGAAACAGATGAAAAACCGATTAAAAACCGGTTAGGATACGGCCCCCAAGATTCCTGGAAATGGGGTCGATTCCGCGTTCAACTTCTGCTATGGTTTTCCGGCGGGGGCTTTGGCGGCCCCGCCCCATTGCCGGCGCGGCCGACGGAGCCGTCTTGGATTTCAAACCATATAAATCGGAGACCCCGGATGATCCGCATTCATCACCTGACGATCCTAGCAGCGGCCTTGATGCTGATTTTTGCCCAGGCCGCATTCAACCCCGCCGGGGCCGTCGAACGACGCATCGCCCTGGTGATCGGAAACGGCGCCTACGAGACGGCCCCCCTGGCCAACCCGGTCAACGACGCCCGGGACATGGCCGTCCTCCTGGAGGGACTCGGGTTTTCGGTGGTCCGGGCCATCGACGTGGACCGGCGGACCATGCGGGACCGGATCCGGGATTTCGGCGACCGAATCCGGCAGGGGGGTGTCGCCCTCTTCTACTACGCGGGCCACGGCATTCAGGTGGACGGCGAGAACTACCTGGTGCCGGTCCGCGCCCGGGTCTTCAGCGAGGACGAGGTGGAGGACGAATGCCTCCGGGTCTCTTCCGTGCTCCGGAAGATGGAGACGGCGGGCAACCGGCTCAACATCGTGATCCTCGACGCCTGCCGGAACAACCCCTTTGGACGGCGGTTCCGCGCCATGAGCCGGGGGCTGGCCCGCATGGACGCGCCGGCCGGATCGATTCTGGCTTATGCCACGGCTCCCGGATCCACCGCCGCCGACGGAGAGGGAGAGAACGGTCTCTACACCTCCCGCCTCCTGGCCCACATGCGGAAGCCGGGCCTCGAGATCGGTCAGCTCTTCCGGAAGGTCCGGGCCGACGTCATGGCCGCCACCGGCGAACAACAGGTGCCCTGGGAGTCCTCCTCCCTGGTGGGCAACTTCTACTTCGTCACGGAGGATTCCCCTCCGCCGCCCACACCGGATGAGACATTCGCCAGGAAAGAGCCCAGGGTGGATTCCGGAAAAACGCCCGTTCCAAAGGAAAAGTCCCCGGATCCGTACGGGAAATCGTCCGGGCACGGCAAAGTGGAGCGGAACTCGGGCGGAAACGGGTCCGCCACCGATTCAACGAAGCCGACCTATGCCGACTTTTCGGCCCTCCGGACCGGCAATACCTCCAAAAGGGTCGCCGACAACCGGTGGGATTGGACCGCCTACATCACCGGCCCCCGGACGATCCTCGACGCGGTCCGGTGCGTCGAGTACACCCTCCACCGCACCTTCCCCAATCCGGTCCGCACCGTCTGCCGGAAGGGGGGTGACAAGCAGGCCTTTCCCCTCTCCAGCAACGGCTGGGGGACCTTTCGGATCAAAATCCGGGTCTTCTTTGATGACGGACAGGTCTATTCGATCGCCCACGATCTGGTGTTCCGCTGATCCCCGGCCCGGACCCCGACCGATGGACGCATACGCCATCACATGGGCAAAAATGGACACTCCGTCCCGTGAATCGACCGTGAAACCGCTCCACGGTGTTCGATGGCCCTGGTCAGGCCGGCTTGCACGCACTACCGGGCGATGGCGGCGATCTTGGGGTTGAGGACCCGGAGGAGTTCCCCGGGAGTCATCTTGACCATGACCCCGCGTTGACCTCCGTTGATCATCACCGCCGCGTGGGCCTGAAGCATGTCATCCATGGCGATTTGCAGACGTTTCTTGGTACCGAACGGGCTGATTCCCCCCACCTGGTAGCCGGTCAATCGCTCCGCCGTTTCGGCATCGGCCATGGCCGCTTTTTTGGCCCCGCAGGCCCGGGCGATCTTCTTCAGGGAGAGCTGGCAGTCGCCGGGCATCAGCGCCAGCACGTGGCTCCCGTCATCCAGGGCCACCACAAGGGTTTTGATGGTCTGTTCCAGGGGAAACCCCACCGAATGGGCGGCAAATTCCGCCCCCTTCTCCTCGTGCTCGTACTTGACCACCTCGTGGGCGATCCGTTTCTGTTTGAGAAATGCGATGGCGCGTGTTGACATGCTTTCCCCTCGGTTCAGAGCATCCGGCATCCGTCCTGTGTTGCAGCGATTCGAAATGTCCGACCACCGCATTTCGGATGCCGGTATCGTGAAAATACAATTTCGGCGTTTTGACAAGTGCTTTGCCCAGGTTGACGAAACAGGGCCGCAGGAAGGCGATGATAAATGTTTCCTCCAGTGCGAACAGGTATTTTTCGACAAAATATCGGGTCAGACGGACATTCTTCCCGATTTCATTGACCTTGCACAATCCGGTCGCCTGGGAAGCGGCAAAACGGACCAGACGGTTGAAGGCGGGTATGTCTTCTATCTTTAAAAAATCGCTGATATCCTTCTGTATGTAGGATCGGTAGATCTCCTTGAGCAGTTGAATCTTGTCCTCCGGGGTCTCCGAAACCACCACACCCGGGTACCCACCGAAAAGGACGTATTCCCGTAGCAACATTTGATAGCGGTCGGATTCAAATTTTTCGACCATGGCTGTCCCACCGGGCTCATGTCCTTTGTAGCGCAGGTATTCAGAGTATGAGATCGGCAACAATTCGTACAAGTGTTTCCTTCCGGTGAGGGTTTCCTTGACCTGGCTTTTGATCTGCAAGGAAGATGATCCGGATACGATGAACTTGATATTCGGGTCGAGATCGTAATACCGCTTCAGGAGCAGGCCGATCTCGGGAACGCGCTGGGCTTCGTCCAGGAACACAAAGCTTCTCTGTCCGGGATGACCGTAGTGTCGAATGAAATCGAAAAAATCCCGGTCATTCTGGATCAGTTCAACCAGATTGAAGGCGTCGAAATTGAAGTAGAAGATCCGGGAAGGGGCGCAACCGCCGTCGATCAGCTTGCGAATCAGACGGTTCATCAGAAAGGTTTTTCCCACCTGCCTGGAACCGATGACGATCGTCACCTCCTTTTTTTCCAGGCCCGTGAACAACCGGTCGAATATCCCGCGCGCGATACAGCAGCCTTCTGGAAACGTGTATCCAGGTTTGCGCCATGGATTTTGAAGTTCGAATGTACCGACCATATGGGTATTTTGCGACTACAGTTACAAATCACCTTGTTACTTTGCAAATATAATTGAGTTTTGTCGACTTTATTATCCGCCAATTGTATTTCGCTTTGATTTTGGAAAACACCTCTTCCGCCGGCACACCTTTCACGCTCCCACGGTGGATTTCGCTCACCCTTCTCTCAAGTTCCGATTCCCACGCTTTTTCCGCACCGGCATCCATCTCTTCATCAAGGCTCAATATCATGCGATGGGCCAGCTCGGCGCGTTCATGCACGGGCAACAAAATAACGTTTCAGTCTGTATCTATGAACCGTCGGTGACCCTGTAAGCTTCGGCCTGGAATGCGCCGATCATGGTTTCGCCTTTGTCATCGGCATGGAGGCTGACTTCTTTGATGACCACGAGCCTCGGCAGATCCGAAAGATTCTCCAGGAAGAGAAGAATATCAGGACCGGATCCGGCCACGCGGATGGTGAAGGGGATCCGGGCGTAGAAATCGCGATCCTGCTCCTGAGCCCATCCCTTCCCTTTTTCCGGGGAGAGCAGGGTGAGGTTCGCAAGCCTTGCGGCCTCGGAGATCATCTGAAACAGGGCCTCCGTCTCCTCTTCTTCGGGAAGGCGCCGTTCCATGGAGTGGAGCCGTGCTTCGAGCCGACGCATCTCCTCGTTCAACGATGCCATCCGGGCCGCGGCGCGTCGGGCCTCCGCGAGATCGTTGGACAAGCTGGCCCGCCGCCTCTCCATGCCGGCGATCTCCACACGCATCGGCTGGAGGACGAAGATGAAGATGGCGGCCAACAGAACGAACGCTGAGACGTAGTATCTTTTCATGGCGAATCGGCGGCTCCCGATGGCGTATCTCCCCGCGCCTTCGATGTTCCGGTGATTTCGAACCGGATCGAACGGACCGTCCCGTGGCGCGCATCGGGACTTCGGGACTGGAACCTCCATTCCGAAAACGGCGGAGTGAAGCCGTCAAACGATGTCTCCTGTTCCAGGCGGTCTTTGAACGCCAAAATCGCTTTCCCGTCCTTTGCACGCCCCCGCAGGACGATTTCCCGTCTGGTGAAGACCGCCTCCGTCAGAAAAACGGCCCGGGGGATGATATTGTTGAATACCCCCTTGACGGCATGGACCAGGGGGGATGGCTCCGCCAGTGCATCGATGATTTCCGCACGCACCTGATACCGGCTCAATGCGCCTTTGAGGCGTTCCACTTGCGCCAGGGCTTGCGAATGGCGGACGATCCGCTCCTCCAGGGATTCCGTTTCCATCCTCAAAGCGTCCATGCGTCGGTTCAGTGTCTGATAATAGATCAGTTGCGCAGTGGAGAGCGAAAGGAAAACGATCCAGAAAACGGCCTGATCGCGAGCTTTATTCTTCCCCATTTTCGTTCCATCCCATACGTGTTCCCCTCCCTCCGTCGTCCTTAATATGATTCACCCGCCATTGCAAGTCCCTGTTGGGCCGGAGCGCCCCTCTTCCCTGGATTGACCTCCTGGATCGGCCGGAGGGATGAGGTTTCTATCCCGCGTCCCCGATCCGGCTTTACAAGGGATCATGAACCTTGTATCAGTGGGTCGGCGTTTTCCCCGGGGACGGCCGTTGGAAAGCCTCAAGCCGGATATCCGGCACCGCTGGGTCTTGGACCGGGGCCGAAATGCCGACCCATGGAACCGAAACCGAATCGAAACCCGACCGGCGCTTCGCCGCCCCGATCAACGATTTCCACGGAGGATCGATTTCCCAATGACCCCACCACCCACCGGACCCCAGCGGGGGTTCGTGGAGACCGTGGCCATGCTGGCCTGCATGATCTCCGTCACCGCCCTCTCCATCGACACGATCCTCCCGGCCCTGGCCGAGATCGGGGAAGACCTCGGGGTCCGGCGGGCCAACGACAACCAGTTGATGATCTCCCTGCTGATCTTCGGGATGGCCGTGGGCCAGATGATCTACGGGCCGCTCTCCGACAGCATCGGCCGGAAACCGGCCATCTGCATGGGGTTCGGCCTCTACATGGCGGGAAGCCTCCTCTCCCTGTTCACCCACAGCTTCGCCGTCATGCTGGCGGGACGGGTCCTCCAGGGGTTCGGGGCCGCCGGGCCGCGCATCGTCACCGTGGCCTTGGTCCGGGACCAATACGAAGGCCGGGCCATGGCCCGGGTGATGTCCATCGTCATGTCGGTCTTCATCTTCGTGCCGGTGATCGCCCCCTCCTTCGGCCAGCTCCTGCTGCTGGTGGCCCACTGGCGGGCCATCTTCGGGGTCCTCATCCTCTATGCCGTCTTCGACCTGACCTGGTTCGCCGTCCGTCAGCCGGAGACGCTCCCCCCCGAGCGCCGGATCCCCTTCTCCCTTACGCGGATCGCCCGCAACATCCGGGAGGTCTGCGCCATCCGGGTCTCACTGGGGTACACGTTGGCGGCCGGGTTCGTCTTCGGGGCCTTCTTCGGATACCTCAACTCGGCCCAGCAGATCTTTCAGGAGATGTACGGGGCCGGCACCCGGTTTCCCCTCTTCTTCGGAACGCTGGCGCTGTCCATCGGCGGCGCCCTGTTCCTCAACAACCGGCTGGTGATGCGGTTCGGCATGCGGCTGCTGACGCGCCGGGCCATTGCGGGCATCCTGGGGCTGTCCGGATGCTACCTCATCGTCGCCTCGATTTCGGGCGGCGTCCCTCCTCTCTGGTCCCTCATGGCCTACCTGATGGTCCTCTTTTTCGGCATCGGGGTCCTCTTCGGGAACCTCCACGCCATCGCCATGGAACCCCTGGGCCACATCGCCGGCGTGGGCGCGGCGGTGGTCGGGTCCCTGGCCGCCCTCCTCTCGGTGCCCCTGGGCATCCTCATCGGCCAGTGCTACAACGGAACCATCCTGCCGCTGGTCGCCGGGTTCGCCATCCTGAGCATCCTTTCACTGGCGGCCACCCGCTGGGCCGATCAGCGCCGCCCCGCCCCGAATCGCGATCCGGATACGGCGGAAACCGCCTGACCATCTGGACTCAGCCGAACCCGACGCCTTACTTCTCCTTTGACTTTTTCCATGAAATCTGGAAACATCGACCTCATGGCGGCCATCTTCGATGAATTCGAGAAATCGCCCGGACCTCCCCATGACACCGCGTTCCGACTCGCCTTCCGGAAACGGGAGCTGGCGGAGAGCTTCTTCCGGAATTACCTTCCGAGGGAGATCGGGCGGCAGATTGATTTCAGCAACCTGAAAACGGTGAACAAGAGCTTTGTGGACGAAAAATTCCGCCAGCGTCACTCGGATATGATCTACAAAGCCCGATTGAAAGAGAGACCGATCTTTTTCTATCTGCTCTTTGAGCACCAGAGCACCCCCGAGCGATGGATGCCGTTTCGGGCACTGGGCTATATCGTCAATTTCTGGAAAGATTACGAGGATCAACATCCGGAGTCGGACCTTCTGCCGTTGGTTTTTCCGGCTGTTTTCTACCACGGCAAACGGAAATGGCGGTCACCACTCAACCTGCGGGAGATGATAGACGGTTACGACGCGGAATTTGACTGGTTTACTCCCGATTTTGCCTACCGGCTCTATGATTTTGGTCGATATGGGGAGGAGAACTTCGATGCCGCCGGCAACAAAGCACTCGACGTCGTTCTTCACCTCTTCAAACATATCTTCGACGAGGTTTTCGGCGATCTGTTCGAAGAGACGGTGGAACTCGCCGTTCGAATCGATGACCAGAAGATGTTCCGGGAGATTCTCGAATGGGCCGTGACCTATTTCCTGCATGCCCGGAACGAGGATTCCGGGGAACTCATCGATGTGATCACCCGTCAGGCCGAAAGAATCGGAGATCAACGGATAAGGAGGGTCGTGATGACAGCCGCCGAGCAGTTGCGGAGGAAAGGAATCGAAGAAGGAAAATTGATCGGGCTCAGGGAAGGGAAAATGATGGGCCTCCAAGAGGGGAAGACCATGGGCCTCCAAGAGGGAAAGATGAAGACCATCGCCCTTTTACTGAGACAGATCAGAAAGCGCTTCGGCGACACTTCGCCCATCCTGGAACAGAAACTCCGTCAATCGGAGCTGGACACCCTGGACCGATTCGCCGAATCGATCTTCGATTTCAAGGATTTGAAGGAGGCCGAAAGCTGGTGGGAGACCCTCGAAAGGGAAGGCCACGCCTGATCCCCGGATCGAGGGATCATCCGTAAAACCCCAAGGGTCTGAGTTCCTCCGACCCATCATACCCTTCCTCCACCAGATACCCCCGGATTTCGATGCACAGGTCGCAGGCGTTGATATACGCCGGTTTTTCGGGCTTGAATCCGAATTCCCCCTCGGCGAACCCATGCAACCCCTTTATCCCGGACCCGTAGAGCATGGTGATGAGCGGATATTTACGGGGATCCAAGGGTTTCCCAAGATCTTCCGCGTCCACCGCGAGCCCGGCGCAGAGGCCGGGGATGTAGTTTCCGTGGAGATCAATGTGGAAATGGCTGGTGTCCGACAGGCCGCGGGCGCAGGTGGCGGGCTTCCCCTTCAGGATCTCCGCCGGCGGCCTGACCGGCACATGGGGCCGGAACGTATCCGGGGCCCGGCCGCCCATGTGGATCCAGTAGCGCCGGAGCACCTGAAGCAGATACGCCTTGCCGAAAATCTCCTCGTACTCGGTAAGGTCGTGGGGCCGGCCGGGGTCCAGCCGGGAGAGGTCGTCGAGGAAATCGGAGATCCAGGGGAGGACCCGGATCCCCGCGCTGCGGCAGGCGTCGATCACCCCCCGGACCCTGGCCAGGGGGATGAACTCGTTGTGGAAGGGGCTGATGGAGACCAGGAGCGTGGAGAGTCCACGGCCGGAGAGGTCCTCCAGGATCGCCGCGGCCCTGTCGGGTTCCGTGAACCAGGAGGCGTTGGTCTCCACGTATTCCACGGTGACGCCGGCCTTCCGGGCGGCATCGAGAACGTTGCCGAGCCCCTCGGGACGCAGGAACGGTTCGCCGCCGCCGATGTGGACGGCCCGGCATCCCAGGCCGCGGATGGTCCGGAAGATCTCCCCGGCGGGGCCGGGCTCCAGATAGGCTTTGTCGCGATGGGACCCGCACCGATAGAGGCAGTGACGGCAGGCCGAGGTGCAGGAGTAGTTGGTGATGACGCCGCCCGAGATCAGCCGGCGGATCCGCGGCGTGGTCATGGAAATCGTCCCCTCATGCCTTTACGGCGCCACCGTGAAATCGTACCGGTTGGTCCCCAACACCTCCCCTTCCCCGCTCACCAAGCGGGTCTCCAGGCTGTAGAAGCCCTCCCCCAGGGCGTCCATGACAAGGGGCATCACCGAGGTTCCGGAGTCCGGGGCGATGTCCAGGTGGATGCTCCCCTTGAGGATCTCCCCGCCCTCCTCGGCGGTGAGCAGGCTGTACGCCAGGCTCGCGCCGGGGAACCCCTCGGCCAGGTCGTTGACGGCCCAGAGGACCACCCGGACGGAGGCCCCTTCGGGCCATTGTACCCGGTCCCATTCGATTCCGGGGAGCACCGGCTGGAAGGCGGTCTTCAGGGCTTCGTAGCCGGGCTTGGGTCGGCGAAGATGATCCACGATCCCCCAGTTGACGGAGGGCCAGTTTTCGTTGAAGAGGAACTGGAAGACGGCGGCCACCGGCGAATACCGATGGCGTCTGTAGGCCTCCGTGGCATAGATGAGGTACCGGGCCTGGTGGGTCTGGGTATTCTCGATGAACGCATCGATGTCGCCGCCCATCGGGACCCGGGCGATATCGAAGGTCTCGTGCTTCCGGAAGTTGTGGTAGGCCCACCTGTCCCACTCTTCCGGGGTGTCCGGCCAGAGGGTCTCGGGGTCGAAGATCTCCCGGAGGGTCTCCAGGACCGGCAGGGCCTGGGCCCCGTATTCGGTGATCAGGGAGAGGCGGGCCGGAATCCCATGGCCCTTCCGGGAGCCGGCATCCCGTCCCCAAGAGGAGAGTTCCGCCGTGGAAACGTAAGGATGGATGTACCGGGTGTCGTCGGCTTTTTGCAAGGTTTCCAGGAGAACGGCGTCCAGATTCCGGTTCTGGTCCGGATCGTAGTCCTCGTATCTGGACGCCATCCATCGGGCGTCGAAGGGCGGCTCGTTGTGGGCGCACCAGGCGATGATGGACGGGTGGGAATCGAGGAGGTCGACCATGGCCCGGGCCTGGCGGGCCGCCTCCCGGACGAACCGGGCGTCGTCGGTGTACCCCCATTGGAGGGGAAAGTCCTGCCAGACCAGCAGGCCGGCCTCGTCGCAGAGCCGGTAGAACCGCCGGGGCTCCACATGGGCGTGGACCCGCACCGCGTTGATGTTGGCGCCCCGCATCAGGTCGATGTCCGCCTCCAGCCGGTCCCGGGTCATCTCGGCCATCCACTGGGAGGAGATGTAGTTGGTGCCCCTAAGGAAGATCCGCCGGCCGTTGATGAACCATGTTCCGTCGGCCGGATCCCGACGGACGGTCCGGAATCCAACGGTCTCCTCGACCCGGTCCAGAAGCCGCCCGTCCCGCCGGATGTCGAGTTCCAGGCGATAGAGATGGGGAAAGCCGTGGTCCCGGGGCCACCACCGGCGAATCTCCCCCGGATGGATCTCCAGGGAGATCTCCTGATCTCCGGGGCGGGCCATTGTCTCCCGTTCCAGGACCACCGGCCCGTCCGGCCCCTCGGCGAAGTTGTGGGGACGAAGACGGGCCGTCAACCGGACCGGCCTCTCCTTCCTGAAAACCGACCGGAGGTTGAACCGGACCGTCACCCGGGGATCGGATCCGTCCGGCGTCGCCTCGGGGATCACCCGGAGATCATCGATGGCGACCCCTTCGGAGACCCGGAGACCGACCGGCTCCCAGATGCCGCCGGTGTTCCGGTCCTGCCCCCGGATCGACCATGCCCCGCCGGGTCGGGTTTCATGGTGGTTGAGAGCCCCCTTGATGAGCCGTTTTCTGAGGCCCCACTCCTTGCCGGGGATCTCGTGGGGGCTGTCCACCCGGACCGCCAAAATGTTCTCTCCGCCGTAGATCAGATGGGGGGCGACATCGAACTCGAAGGGCTCGAAGTACCCCTCGTGGGACCCCAGGAACCGGCCGTTGAGCCAGACGTGGGCCGCGTAATCAACCCCCGAAAAGACCAGCCGGACCATTCGGCCGCGCAGGGCCTCGTCCGCCCGGAAGGCGCGCCGGTGCCACATGGCGCCCGCGTGGTCGATGCCGGCCAGGTACCAGTTGGTCGGGATCTCCAGGGTCCGCCATCCCCCGTCGTCCA
Organism: uncultured Desulfobacteraceae bacterium; assembly: GCA_964431545.1. Lineage (GTDB taxonomy): Bacteria > Desulfobacterota > Desulfobacteria > Desulfobacterales > JAABSP01 > CAYSLC01. The sequence continues at coordinate 15,621 of CAYSLC010000028.1, forward strand.
CGTCCACGGCGTAGAGGTTGGCCGGGGCCAGATCGGCGGGCCGGACCCGCCACGGGCCGTCCAGGGGGATCCGGAACTCCCGCAACGGCGGGGGCGTCCCGCGGAAGAGCTGTCCGGGGGCGCAGCCCGTAAGCGGGAAGAGCCCGCCGGCCAACACCAGCAGGACGGCCAGGAGGCCCGGAAAGGATCGGGTCATGTCCCCGCCTCTTCCTCCCCCGCCTCCTCATCCTGCTTTCGGGCCCCCTCCATGAGCAGCCACATGAAGTTGCCCAGGGGTTCCCGGCCGTCCATCTCCCCGGGCAGCTCGTGGGAGAACTTGAACCGACCCTCCCGGTCCTTGAGCATCTCGAAAAAGGCCTCTTTGTCGGAAACGCCCGCGTATTCGGCGCCGACCAGCTCCCCCTCGTTGAAGTAGACCTTTCCGGACCCCCGGCTCAGCTCCAGGGCCAGGACCCCGGTCTTCTGGTTGACGTTGAGGGCCTGGAACAGCTCCACCGGGGGCATCTCGGCCAGCTGCCCCGCCATCCCGGAGGCGAAGTCCTGGGACCATTCCAGGTTGGTCTTGGCCAGCCGCCTGGCCAGCATCCGGGCGAAGTACATCTGGAGGGAGGGAAACTTGTAGACGACCTTCCGGAAGTCCCGGCTGCTGATATAGAGGATGGTGGCGGGCTCGGCCACCCGGATGGTCGCCCCCACCGGATCGCCGGAAAGGAGGCTCATCTCCCCGAAGACCTCCCCCCGGCCCAGGTGGGTGATGCGGACGCCGTCGTCGCCGAGGACCTCCACCCTGCCCGAAAGGATGATGTAGAGGTTGGCCCCCGGGTCCCCGCTTTCGATGACCACATCGTCCCGGGCGTATTTCCCGACCCGGAGCAGGGGGACCAGTTCGTTGATGTGGCGCTCCTCCAGGGCCTGGAAGAAGGAGTAGTCGGTGAGCAGGCTCGATACCGCGTCGATATCGGCGTCGTCCTTGGCGAACCGATCCCCGCCGGCGTCGGCCCCGTCATAGGAGATCCGGATCGATCCGGTGCATCCGCTGCACGGGAAGGTTCCGGAGATCTCGGACTTATCGGGCGGGGTTGCGCCGTTCTCGTACTCCAGCAGCACCTCGGTCACGTCCAACACCAGGATCACGCAGGCCGGTTTTCCGAAGGGTAGCGAAAAGGAGAACCGGTCCGCCAGGAAAAACTCGTCCGACGCCTCGTAAAGGGGGCAGTTATTGTCCTCGATGATCCGAAACACCACCTCGGGAAAGCCCATTGAGGTCTCCTGTTTGTTTTCCGTGCCGGTGGCGGGCCCGGCCGCCGGGGCCGCCGGGTTCCATCCATACCGGTTTTGGCATCCGGTGGCAAGGCAAAGCGGGCGGACGGCTCCGGAAGGCCCCCCGCCGGCGGGGCCGATGCCCTCAGTCGAGCTTTTCGAAGTACTCCTTCTCCGCCCCGCACTTGGGACAAACCCAGTGTTCGGGCAGTTCCTCGAAGCTGGTGGGGGGCAGGATGTTGTTTTCTGGGTCGCCCAGTTCCGGGTCGTAGACGTAGCCGCAGGGGCACTCGTATTTGTCCATCTCTTTTCTCCCTTTTTCGGATCTGTTTTCCGGATCCCGTTCCGGATCATGGGGTCGGCCGGACCACCGGCAACGACGATTATTCCATCTGAGTTCGCCAGTTTACCAGAGTTTTTCCATTGTGGGAAGGACAAATCGGGAAAAAACCTGGTATGATGGACCATGCCCAACGGCCCGCGGGCCGAAATGCAGACGGCATCGAGAAGGAGGAACCGCCATGTCAACAATGATCGACGACCTGGAAACCTATTTCAAAGAATTCATCCCGCCCCGGGACGACCTGCTGCTCCGCCTGGAGCGGGAGGCGGAGGCCGAGGGGATCCCCATCATCGGGCCGGTGGTGGGGGAGCTGCTCCACCTCTTGACCCGGATTTCCGGTCCCCGGCGGATCCTGGAGCTGGGCGCCGCCATCGGATATTCCGCCCTCCACCTGGCCCGGGGATGCGGCGCCGACGGCCGGGTGGTGACCCTGGAGCACGACCCGGAGATGGCCGCCCGCGCCAGGGCGAACCTGGCGGAGGCCGGGATGGGGGACCGGGTGGCGGTCCTGGAGGGGGACGCCCTCTCCCTGATGGCCGGTCTGGAGGGGCCCTTCCAGATGGTCTTCATGGACATCGACAAGCGGTTCTACCGGGACGCATTGGACGAATGCGCCCGCCTGGTCCCGTCCGGCGGCCTCCTGGTGGCCGACAACACCGGCTTCAGGGACGCCGATCCGTTCAACCGGGCCTTTGCCGATTCCCCCGGCTGGCGGGGGGTCAATCTTTTGGCGTTCCTCCCCCGCCACTCCCCGGAACGGGACGGATTGTGCCTGGCCGCGCGGGTGTGACCCGGCGCCGCCTCCGGTCCAAGACGATGATCCCCCGGCTACCGCTGCCAGACCAGGGGACTCAACTGGACCCGGCCGCCGGGGCGAAGTTCCAGTTCGACGATGTCGTCGTGGGCGGCCCAGACCCGCATGGAGTGGGCCAGGGGGATCACCGGCGCCTCCCGGTGGATCAACGCCTGGGCCTTGCCGTAGAGGTCCTTGCGCACCTTCCTGTCCAAGGCCCGTCCGCCTTCACGAACGATCTCGTGGTAGGCTTCGTTTCCCCATCGGACCGGGACCGATGATCCGGCGGGGCCGTCCGCCACCTCCACGAAGAAGGGATGCGGATCACCGTGCTCCGCGGACCATCCGAGCAGGAAGAGGTCCGTCTCCCCCTGGGCGGCCGGGCCCCTTTCCGGATCGGCCGCCACGGGGGAGGCCGCCGGGTCCACCCGAATGCCGATCCGGGCGAGATCGGCCCGGATCGCCTCCCCCAGCCGCCGGCCGTCCGGATGGTCCCCTTGTTTCCCGGGCAGGTGCCGGAGGGTGACCGTCTCCCGGCCCGAGGCCGCCAGTTTTTCGAAGAACCGGGCCTCCTTGAGCAGGGACCGGGCCTTTTCCGGGTCGTGGGGGTACGGTGAGACCGAACGGTCGTGCCCCCACATCAGCGGCGGGAGGGCGCTTTTTGCCGCCATGCCGAGGCCTTGGTAGACCTTTGCGACGATGGCCTCCCGGTCGATCCCGTGGGCCAGGGCCCGCCGGATCCGGAGGTCTTGCCACAGCGGCTTGGAATGATTGAAGCCGAGATAGGCGAGATCGAGCCGGGGTTGGCGGAGGAGCCGGATCTTGGGGTCGGCCTCCGCTTGGGCCATGACCGCAAGGGGAGGATCCGGGTAGATGTTGATGTTGAGGTTCTTCAGATGCAGCAACCGGTGGTACGGGTCCGGACGGATCCGGCAGACGACCCGGTGGAGCCTCGGTCTCCGGGGCCAATGGACATAGGTGGCCTCCAGAACGATCCGCCGGCCTTTGAGCCACTGCATCAATTTGAAGGGACCGGTCCCGACCGGGTTTACGGAAAAATCCTCCCCATGGGCGAGGACCGCCGCCGGGCTCACGACGGCGGCGAAGGTCATGGCCAGTTTGGCCAGGAAGGCGGGATCATGGCGGCGGAGGGTCAGGACCACGGTGTAGGGGTCCACCGCCTCCACGGCACCGAGGACCTCATCCATTCCCATCCGGTCCCAGAATTCCGAGGCGGCGGGGGCTTCGGGGAACGACCATTCGGTTTCGAAGAACCGGACGTCCCTGATTTCCATCAGCCGGCCGAGGGAGAAGACCACCGCGTCGGCGACGGCATCGGTGGCATCATGGAATTTCACCGCCTTGCGAAGATGGAAGGTATAGGCCAGGCCGTCCGGAGAGACTTCCCAGGAGGCGGCCAGCCCCGGCTCGATGTCGGTGGCGTCCCCGGCGTACCGGACGAGGGAGTCGTAGAGCTGGTCGCAGACCATCAATGCATGGGGATCGGTGGCGCGGGCCGGATCGAGGCCGAAGTCGTCTCCGGGAAGGCCGATATTGGCGTGCCCCCAGAGCCGGACGTCATCGTCCTCCGGGGGCCATTCGTCCGGAATACCGGAAGCGGCCGGCAGAACCAGCAGAAGGAGGAGGAGCCCCGGCCGGAGGATCTTTTCCATCATGGGAAGGCCTCCTTGTCCAATCGGGTTTCAGGTTCGCGGCGGCCGGCCGGGCGGCGGCCGAACCGTTCGGGAGGAGTGGAACGTACAAAAATTTGCGGAAAATGTCAAAATATGGTGGTAGACTGAACACCAGTGGGTCGGTGGACCCCTCCCGGCGGGCCGTTACCCTCCCCTCGATCCGGGGGAGAGCGGCTGAACGGACGGACGATCAAAAGAGTGCTCCGTCCCTCGACCCGGGGCCGGTCCATCGGACCGTGACCTATGGGGAATATGGCATGATTGCTGCCGAAAAAAACCAGATTCAATGCGCCCGCCCGGTCCGGGGGGCGCCGGAGAGGTCGGCCGGGGAGAGCCGAAAGGAACCGGGATCCATGTCGGAATCAAAAATCATGATCGTCGAAGACGAGGAGATCGTGGCCAGGGACCTCGCCTACCAGCTCAAAAAGATGGGGCACGGGGTGACCCGGCACGTCACCTCGGGGGAGGCGGCCCTGGAGGCGGCCGTCGAGGAACGGCCGGACCTGGCCTTGATGGATATCAACATCGAGGGGCGGCTGGACGGCATCGAAACCGCCACCCGCCTCCGCGGAGAGCTGGAGATCCCCGTGATCTTCATCACCGCCTTCGACAGCGACGAGGTGCTCCAGCGGGCCCGGGGGGTCGAGCCCCTCGGCTACCTGGTCAAACCCATCGAACGGAAGGACTTCCGGGTCCTCATGAATACGGCCCTCCACCGGGCCCGGATGGAGCGAAAGCTGCGGGAGAGCGAGGAGCGGTTCCGTACCGTGGCTGAATTCACCTACGACTGGGAGCTGTGGTCCGCCCCCGACGGGCGGCTGTTGTACATCTCCCCCTCCTGCCTGCGGATCACCGGCTACCCCCGGGAGGCGTTTCTGGAGGACCCCGGAATGCTCTCCCGCATCGCCCATCCCGAGGACCGGAAAAAGGTCGACCGGCTCCGGGCCGATCACCTCTCCCAGGGGGAGGTGATCCACCTCGTTTTTCGGATCATCGCCGCCGACGGCGCCGAACGGTGGATCAGCCATTACAGCCAGCCGGTCTACGGCGAAGGGGGCGCCTGGCTGGGATGGCGGTCGAGCAACCGGGACGTCACCGAGACCCGGAGCCTCCAGGAACGGCTGCTCCAGGTCCGGAACCGGGAGACCATCGCCACCCTGGCCGGCGGTATCGCCCATGAGTTCAACAACAAGCTCTTCATCATCCGGGGCAACGTGGAGCTGCTCTCGGAGGATTTCCAGGAAAAGGACAGGCTCGCCCCCTACACCCACGCCATCGAGGGGGCGGTGGAGAAGATGACCGATCTGACCAATCACCTCCTCGCCTATGCCCAGGAGGGGAAATACTTCCCCCAGATGTTGCGGCTGAACGACTTCATCCGGAAGTCCTTGCAGATCATGAAACACGTGGAGGGGACCTCCCGGCCCGTCCGGACGGAGTTCTCGCCGGACGTGGGCCCCGTCCGGGCCGACCACGCCCAGATGCAGACGGTCCTGTCGGCCCTGTTGACCAACGCCGCGGAGGCCTCCGGGGATGACGGCCCGATCCGGATCACCACCCGGCGGATGGAGGTGGCGGAGCCGCCGCTCCAGGACGGCGCCCCCCCGCCCCCCGGACCCTACATCCGTCTGAGCGTCTCCGACGACGGCGTGGGCATGGACGCCGAGACGGCCCGCCGGGCCTTCGATCCCTTCTTCACCACCAAATTCCAGGGCCGGGGGCTCGGGCTGGCCGCCGTCTCCGGCATCGTAAAGAACCACGGCGGATGGATCGAGGTGGTCTCGGCTCCGGGGGAAGGGGCCACCTTCCACGTCTTCGTTCCGGCGGCCGACCGGCCCCTGGAGGAGGTCCGGAAGACCTCCGGAAAACCGGTCCGGGGCACCGGCACCATCCTGCTCATCGAGGACGAACCGACCGTCATCGAGGTGGCCGAGGCCCTGATCCGCCACCTGGGCTACGAGGTCCTCCGGGCCGAGGACGGCAAGACCGCCGTCTCCCTGGCGGAGTCCTTCGACGGGCCCATCCACCTGGCCCTGCTCGACGTGCTGCTGCCGGACATGGACGGTCTCTCGGTATATCGACGGCTCCGGGCGGCCCGCCCCGGCGTCAAGGTGATCGTCTGCAGCGGATACGCCGTGGACGGCCCGGCCCAGGGGATCCTCGACCAGGGAGCCGAAGCGTTCCTCGCCAAGCCGTACGGACTGGGCAGCCTCTCCGAAAAGATCAAAGCGGTGATGGCCGCCCCCGGGGCGGCCGGCACCGTTTCGCCCCCCGCCGATATCCGTTGAGGTATCCGTCCAAACGTGGTAAAGCCTCCAGTGAACAGAACGGAAAACCGTCCCCGCCCGGCGGGGGAGATCGAACCCATGGGGGGACCGGTCCGGCCGGAGACGGGCCGGGCGGTCCCGCCGCAAGCCACCATGACACCATGAGGAATACGGATCCGTGACGGGTTGCCACCACTGCGGACTGTTGCAGCGGCTGCCGGAAATGCCGACGGGGGGAAAGGCCGTCTGCGGCCGGTGCCGCTCGGTGCTCCACCGGTACCACCCCCGGACGGCCGACCACGCCCTGGCCCTGGCCCTGGCCGGCGTGATCCTCTTCATCGTCTCCAACAGCTTTCCCTTCCTGATGCTGGAACTCAAGGGACAGGTCACCCGGATCACCCTGCTGAGCGGGGTCCGGGAACTCTTCGCCCAGGGGATGCCCCTTCTGGCGATCCTGGTCTTTTGCACGAGCATCCTCGCTCCGGGCCTCCTGCTCCTGATCCTGCTCTCCGTGCTCGCCCCCCTGCGGTTTGGGGCGGTCCCCCCCTACGTCCCGGCCCTTGCGCGCCTGATCCCCCCGCTCCTGCCGTGGGTGATGGTGGAGGTCTTCATTCTGAGCATCCTGGTGGCCCTGGTGAAGCTGGCCGGCATGGCGACGGTGGTCCTGGGCGCGGCCCTCTGGGCCCTGGCGGCCTTGATGGTGGTGCTCTCCGCCGCCATGGCGCGACTCGACCTCCATACCCTGTGGGAGCGGATCTCCCCGGCCTCGGCCCACGGCCGGCCCGACCCGGCGAGCCGCCCCATCTCCTGCGCCACCTGCGGGCTCCTCAACGCCCCCGACCGGCGCGGCGGAACGCCGCTGCGATGCCGGCGGTGCGGCGCCCGCCTCCACCGCCGGAAGCCCCACAGCCTCCAGCGAACCTGGGCCCTGGTGGCGGCGGCGCTCATCTGCTATGCGCCGGCCAACCTCCTGCCGGTGATGATCTCCGGCTACGGCGGCTGGTACCGGTCCGACACCATCCTGGAGGGGGTCGTCTACATGCTGTTCCATGGGAACTGGCCCCTGGCGGTGATCATCTTCGTGGCCAGCATCCTGGTGCCGTTGACCAAGATCCTGATCCTGATCTACCTGCTGATCACGGTCCGGCTGGGATCCGCCCGGCGGCCGGTGGACCGGACCCGGCTCTACCGCGTCACCGAGGTCATCGGCAAATGGTCCATGGTGGACATCTTCGTGGTCACCATCATGACCGGTCTGGTCCAGCTGGGCAACTGGGGGATCGTCCGGCCGGCGCCCGGCGCCATCTTCTTCGGCGCCGTGGTGGTCATCACCATGGCGGCCGCCATGAGCTTCGATCCCCGCCTGATCTGGGACGCCGCGGAGAAGAACCATGCCCCCGTCGGATAGCCGGCCCGATCCACGAACCGGGCGGAACCCGGAGGTGCCGTCGGCGGAGGTCTCCGGGATCCGGGGGATCTCCCTGGTCTGGATCATCCCCATCGTGGCCGCCCTCATCGGCGGATGGCTCGCCTACAAGACCCTGTCCGAGCGCGGCCCCCTGGTCACCATCGCCTTCAAAAAGGCCGAAGGCGTCCAGGCCGGCGAGACCAAGGTCAAGTACAAGGACGTGGTGATCGGGGAGGTGGTCTCGGTGGACCTCTCCCCGGATCTTACCGATGTCCTGGTATCGGCCCGGCTGGACAAGGGTACCGCCCCCTATCTGACCACCAGGACCCGGTTCTGGGTGGAGCGGCCCCGGGTCACCCTCCAGGGAATCACCGGACTCGGCACCCTGGTGACCGGCGTCTACATCGCCCTCGACCCCTCCGAGGCGGGGGATCCGACCTCAAGTTTCGACGGGTTGGAACAGCCGCCCATCGTAACCCACCGGGAGGAAGGGAGGCTCTTCAAGCTCCGGGCCGAAACCCTGGAATCCCTTTCGGTGGGATCGCCGGTCACCCTGCGCCAGATCCGGGTGGGCCAGGTGGTGGGGTATGAGCTGAATCCGGACCATGACGGGGTAACCCTCCACATCTTCATCCGGTCCCCCCATGACCGCCAGGTCAAACCCAACACCCGGTTCTGGACCACCAGCGGGGTGGAGTTCCGGCTGACCGCCGACGGGCTCGACCTCGACACCGACTCCCTGGCGAGCCTCCTGTTCGGCGCCATCACCTTCGAGACTCCTCCAAGCCTCGAAGAGGCGGAACCGGCGCCGGAGAACACCGTCTTCGAGCTGTTCCGGAGCCAGGAGGCGGTGGCCAACCGGGAGTTCGTGGAGAAGGAACGGTACGTTCTCCTCTTCCAGGGATCGGTGCGGGGGCTGAGCGTCGACGCGCCGGTGGAGTTCCGGGGGATCCGCATCGGCCGGGTCACCGATGTGCGGCTCCAGTTCGATGTGGACGCCTTCCGGTTCAACATCCCCGTGATGGTGGAGGTGGAGCCGGGCCGCATCGACCTCACGGACCGGCGGATCGCCGGCGGCTCCGGCGGCGGGGTGATCAGTGAGCTGGTGGAGCGGGGCCTCCGGGCCCAGCTGAAGACCGGAAACCTTCTCACCGGCCAGCTCTTTGTGGATCTCGACTTCCACCGGGACGCGGCCCCCGTGGAGGTGTCGAAACAGGGGGACTTCTGGGTCATCCCCACCGTCCCCACCCCGCTGGACGCCCTGGCCAACCGGCTCAAAAGCTTTCTGGCCCAGGTGGAGACCTGGCCCATCGAACAGTTCGGCGAGGATGTCGGCGAGTCCCTCCAGGCCCTCCGGGAGCTGCTGGAGTCGGAGGATCTGCGCAGATCCTTCGCCCACCTCCAGACCACGCTGTCCAATGCCGAGGAGGCGGCCCGGCGGCTCAACAAGAGCGTGGTCCCCGAGGCCGGCAAGGTGGTCGACCAGGCCGGGGACCTGGTGGCCAAGAACTCGCCCCTGTACCGGGACCTGGAGAAGCTGATTCAGGAACTCTCCTCGGCGGCCCGGGCCGTCCGGAACACGGCGGACTACCTGGGACGACATCCGGAATCCCTGCTCAGAGGAAAGTAGGTATCACCATGCGGAAAACATCGATGATGACGACGGTCCTCCTTTTCGGCCTCCTGCTGACGGCTCCGGCCTGCGGCTGGCGAACGGCGCCCTCCCAGTTCTACGCCCTGGGCGCCATGGACGGCCCCGCGCCGCCGAAAGGTGACGGATCGGGCCCGCGGGTGAGCGTGGGACCGGTCACCATCCCCGACTACCTGAACCGGCCCCAGATCGTGGTCCGGGAGGGGGAGCACCGGCTGGTCCTCGATGAGTACCACCGGTGGGGCGGCTCCCTGGAGGAGGAGTTCCTCCGGATCCTTTCGGAGAACCTGGGATTGCTGCTCGGCTCCGAACACGTGAGGGCCTATTCGGAGGAGTTCCAGCGATCCGACTACCAGGTGAGCGTCTCCCTCCAGCGGTTCGAGGGGCTGGCGGCGGGGGATGCGGTGCTCAAGGCCTCCTGGGCGATCCTCGACGCGGCCAGCCGGGACCTGCTGATGACCCGGGAGGGGTTCTTCCGCAAACCGGCGGCCCGGGGAAACTACGCCTCGATCGTCGCCGCCCAGAGCGCGGCCCTGGGCGCCCTGAGCCGGGAGATCGCCGCCGACATCCTCAAGGTCCGTTCGGCCGGGACCCCCTAACCGGCGCCGCCGGCGCCGGACTGCGGCGGCGGCTCCCCCTTCTCCAGGTTCCGTTCGGCCCGGGCCGCCGCCTCGTCCAGCTTGCCGAGGGCGTCCCGGAACTCCTCGTCCCACTGCCGGGTCTCGTCGAGGACCACGGTGTTCACCGTGGCGATCAGCTTCCGGCACCGGCCCACCACCTCTTCCACCATCCGGGGATCCGGCCCCTCCCGGCCCCAGGCGAGCCGGGCCGCGGCGAGGTCCATGTCGAAGCCGTTGATGGCGATGCGGATCTTCATCATGGCGTTGGTGAACCGCAGCCAGCCGGTGGAGAGGCCGAAGAACCGGTCGAAGAGCACCAGGGTGCCGGCCACGGCAAGCGCCACGCTGGCCCAGGCCGGGGAGATGGGATCATCCCGGAAGATCTCGGTGAGGATGGGAATGATCCCCGCCGCGGCGGTGGCCAGGATCACCAGCACCCGGATCGCCTTGGCGCCCGTCCGCTTCCATCGCCGCTCCCGGCCGTACCATTGGCAGGCGTCCAGGGCCAGGGCCCGGGTGTACCGGACCACCCCGTCCAGATACTCCTCGGGGGCGCCGGTTTCCGACGGCAGGGCCGCCAGGTCCGGGATCTGAAGGTCCTTCTTCGACATGGGAACCTCCTTTTTCAGGGTTCGGGGGTGATCCGGACCGATTCCAGATAGCTCTTGACCCCGGCCAGGGAGAGGTGGAAGACCCGTTTGCCCGATACCATGGTGTACATGTCCTCCTCGTCTCCGCAGAGCTTGGCGAAGGTGTGGCCGATCACCGGACCCGGGTCGTCCACATCGGAGAAATGGTTCAAGGCGTTGACATAGATGTCCACCCGCTCCCGAAGAGCCTGGAAATAGTCGATCTCCCTGCCGCTGGTTTCGGTGGTGATGGCGGAGATCCGTCCCGAAAAATCGCGGACCTCGCCCCAGTAAGCCTCGGCCAGGGCCGCCTTCTCGGGGCGCTCGCCCATGAAATAGGAGATCCCCCACCCCACGCTGACGATCTTGAGGATCTGGATCTCGTACTCCATGGCCACGGGATCCACCGCCGCCTCCACGGGAAGGCCGGCCACCAGCCCCTTGAGATCCTCCCGCTGGACGGCGTAGTTGAGCAGGGTCTCCCCCACCGCCCCGACGGTGGCCTCCGGTTGTCGCGTCGTTGCCATATCGCTCTCCGTCGCCTCAGAGGGCGCAGTTGTCGCTGTCCTTGTAGCGGATGTAGATGGAGGTCCCCGGCGCGTTCTCCGTGGTCCGCTCGTCGATGTCGAAGAGTTCCACGGCCCGGATCAGCTCCCCCAGCTTGGGGTACCCGTAGTTCCTGGGATCGAACTCCGGCGCCTTTTTGATGATGTTCTTGCCCACATTGCCCAGGTAGGCCCAGCTGCACTCGTCGGCGGAGTCGATCACCGCGGACCGGAGGAGATCGACCAGCTTCTCCTCCTCCTGAAGCTCGCCCGCCGGTTTGGGCGGGGTCGAGACATAGGATTCGTCCTTTCGCAGGATCTCGGTGAAGATGAACTTATCGCAGGCCGCCACAAACGGTTTGGGGGTCTTGCGCTCGCCGAAGCCGTAGACGGTCAGGCCCGCCTCCCGGATCCGGGAGGCGAGACGGGTGAAGTCGCTGTCGCTGGAGACGATGCAGAAGCCGTGGAACTTTTCGGTGTAGAGCAGGTCCATGGCGTCGATGATCATGGCGCTGTCGGTGGCGTTCTTGCCGATGGTGTAGTTGAACTGCTGGATCGGCTGGATGGCGTACGCCAGGAGAACCTCCTTCCAGCCCCGCAGGTGGGGGTTGGTCCAGTCGCCGTAAATCCGTTTGACGCTGGCGGTGCCGTACTTGGCGATCTCCGCCGTGAGGCCGTCGATGATGGAGGCCTGGGTGTTGTCCGCGTCGATGAGCACCGCCAGGTTGCGCTGGGGCTCGAAGGTTTCGGTGCCGAACCTCGACCCTTGAATGGTGTCCATATGCATATCCTTTGGGGGTTACTTCACTCGGAACCGGTGCTTCCACCGGTTCTCGCCTTCCTGGAAAATGAGATAGTCGTTGCCGATGGCCGTCACCCGGACCTCCCCCACCATGCCGCCGGTCTTGACGATCTGGCCGTTGACCACGGCCATTCGTTCGGAGGGAATCTCGGACCAGACCAGGGCCTGGATGTGGAATCGGGGATCGGACGCTTCGGCGATCCCCGCCACCCGATCCGGCCTCGCCTGGGGGGCGGGGGCCGGTTCGGCGGGGAGACCCTCCGGGGTCGCCGGAACCTCCCCGGCGGAAGGGGGAACCGCTCCGCCCGCCGCCGGCCCGTCCGGGATGGAGGGATCGACCGCGCGCGCGGGGGGACCGGGCGCCGGCCTCTCCGGCACTTCCCCCCGGCGGGACGATAGGACCGGGGTGGAGGCGTCGGGGACCAGCGGCGCGGCGCGGGGAGCGGGTGCCTTGGGGGCCGTCACCGGGGGCGGTCCGGGGTCGGGGACCGACGGAGAAGCCGCGGCCGGGGCACCGGCCGCCTCCGGACCGCGTGGCGCCCGGGTCGGGGCGGAGGATACCGGTTCGGAAGGGGCCGGCGGGGATGGACGCTCGCCCCGCGCCCCCGAGGCCCCCGGGAGCGCTTCCCTCGCCGGCGCGGCGGGCGCCACGGCCGCCGGCCCCCGGACTCCGGCGCCGGGAAACAGCCGGGCCAGGCGGTCGGGGTTTCGGCTGAAGAAGAGCCACAGTCCCCCCACCACGGCGGCGGAGATCATCAGGCCCGACAGGAGCACGTTCCACCGGAAGATCCGCCGGGTCCGCCTGTGGGCCCGGGACTCCGGGGCGACCACCGAGGGCCACGGCTCGCGGCGCCGATCCCGCCCGGCGTCGTTTTCGAGCCTCTTCAAGGCCTTGAGAATGGAACTCACGTCCGTCGGCTCCCTGGGCCCCGGCTCAGCTCGTCCGGGTGAGACGGGGGACCTCCACCGTCTTGAGGTCGTTGTAGAGGATGATCTTGGTCACGGGCCCCACCACGCCGTCCACGGCGATGCCGTGGTTCTCCTGGACCTCCTCCACGGCCCGGCGGAGGCGGTCGTCATAGATGGGACTGATGCCGATGTCCCCATGGCCGATCTCCTGGAGGAGCATCCGCAGACTGAGGATCGACTCCGGGGTGGCGTCCCGGGGCAGAACCCCGGGCAGATCGAAAAAGTTCTTCCACGGAATATAGGCGACCCCGGTCCAGTAGGCCTCCAGCTCGTGGGCCTCCGCCTCCAAAAGGACCTCCCCCGAGGCGAGGACCAGCCGGGGGGGATCGATCCGGGCCAGGGTGACGTAAGCCGGGGACGGCCCCAGGGGGGAGTAGAGTTCCAGGACGGCGGGGATGTCGAGCTTTCGCACCAGGGAGAAATCCCCCTCCAGCCGGTGGACCAGCAGCCCGTTCTGCCGGCCCCCCATCCGGAAGAAGGTCTGGGGATTGTCGATCTCGTCCAGGGCCGGGCTCAGAAAGGGCTCGTCCCCCCAGAGGGCCACGGCGGACCGGAGGGCCGCGCTCCGGGACCGCCGGGGATCGGCGTTCATCAGGTAATCCTCCAGGGATCGGCCCGGCGCCGGGGCCGGGGTTTCGGTGAAATCCGGCGCCTCCTCCCCGGCGGCGTCGGCCGCGACCTCCGCCGGCGGCTCCTCCATGGCCGCCTCCTCTTCGGGGACCGCCACGGCGGGAGGCTCCGTTTCGGCCGGCGGCGGCGGGGACGGCGCTTCCGCCGGCCGGGGAGCGGTCCCCGCGGCCACGCGCGCCCCCCGGTCCGGCGCCTCCCGCCGGAGTCCGGGCGGGAAAAGGATCAGGGCGGCAAGGACCAGACCCAGGGCCCCCAGGACCCAGAGGGACTTGCTCTCGCCGGGGGCGCAGTACCTCCGGCGGTCCCCCCGGCCGGCCAGCTCCCGGATGGCGGTCTGGGCCATCGGCCCGGTGATCCGCCGGCGCCGGAGCCCGAACCCCACCAGCAGGGCCCGGTCGCAGACGATGTTGATGAGCCGGGGGATCCCCCCCGAGTACTGGTAGATGGCCCAGTAGGCGGCCCAGGTGAACCGGATCCCCGGCTTTCTGGAGGCGACCTCGATCCGGTGGTGGATATAGTCCCGGGTCTCCTTGAAGCTCAGGGGGGAGAGGCGGCAGCTCAGGGTGATCCGCTGGCCCAGCTGCCGGAGGTCGTAGGTGTCGAGCTGATCCGCCAGCTCCGGCTGTCCCACCAGGATGATCTGGATCAGCTTGCTGGTGCTCGTCTCCAGGTTGGAGAGAAGCCGGAGCTGCTCCAGGGTCTCCCGGCTCAGGTTCTGGGCCTCGTCGATGAGCAGGATCACCCGCTTGCCCTCGGCCTTGCGCTCCATGAGAAAGAAGTTGAGCGCGTCGATGAGTTCCTTGACGGTGGACCCGCCGCCGTCGATGCCGAACTCGTCGTTGATGGCCCTGAGGAGCTGAACCGAATCGAGCCTCGGGTTGAAGATGTAGGCCGCTTCGGTCTCGTCGTCGAGGCTGTCCAGAAACGCCCGGCACAGCGTGGTCTTGCCGGTGCCCACCTCGCCGGTGATCTCCACGAACCCGTCCCCCTGGGAGACGGCGTAGCTCAGGTGGGCCAGGGCCTCCTCGTGGCACTTGCTCAAGAACAGGTAGGCCGGGTTGGGGACCAGTTGGAAGGGGCGTTCCTTGAAACCGAAGAAGTTTTTATACATCGAGACCCTGTCTCCACGGGCCGCGGCCCGATGGTGTTCCGTGGCGCAAAATCACCCCTATGCATACTGTACTATGGATCGATTGGCAACCCATTTACAGGGAATTTTACGGAATTCTCCGGCCCGGCGGCCGGAGCGTGACCGCCCTTTTGAATTGACGTCCGGCGTCGCTTTTGGCATATGGAGGGGATGGAACCCACACCGCCGGAACCGGCTTTTCGGCCGGCGGCGGCCGAACCCACAGGAAAGGAACTCCCATGACCGAAAAGGCGTTTCAGGATTTCTACCCCGACGACCTGAGCCACTGCTACGGCTGCGGCCGATTGAACCCCAAGGGGCACCAGATCAAGAGTTTCTGGGACGGCGAGGAGGGGGTGGCCACCTTCGACCCG
The DNA here is from genome assembly GCA_964431545.1 of uncultured Desulfobacteraceae bacterium. GTDB lineage: Bacteria > Desulfobacterota > Desulfobacteria > Desulfobacterales > JAABSP01 > CAYSLC01. The sequence continues at coordinate 30,735 of CAYSLC010000028.1, forward strand.
GCGCCCCACCACACCGCCATCCCCGGCTTCGTCTACGGCGGTCTGCTCGCCTCCCTCATCGACTGCCACTCCACCGGCACGGCGGCGGCGGCGGCCTACCGGGCCGAGGGCCGGGAGATGGGGACCGATCCGCCGCTGCGGTTCGTCACCGGCTCCCTCCACGTGGACTACCTGAAGCCCACCCCCATCGACGCCACCCTGGAACTCCGGTCCACGGTCAAGGAGGTCAAGGGGCGGAAGGTGGTGGTGGCGACCACCCTGTCGGCCAAGGGGGAGGTCTGCGTCCGGGGGGAGGTGGTTGCGGTCCAGATCCCCGAGAGCATGGTCCCGAAGGCGTCCTGAGAAAAAGGAGGTTCCCGTGCTCCCCCCTTGCCGCACCCAACGGCCGGCGGCGACGCCATGATCGGCGCCGTGGCCGGGGACATCATCGGCTCGGTCTACGAGGGCCGGCCCATCAAGACCACCGACTTTCCCCTCTTCTCTCCGGCGTCCACCTTCACCGACGACACGGTCCTCACCGTGGCGGTGGCCGGAGCGATCCTGGACGGGGAGACGTATGAAAGGGCCCTGCGCCGCTTCGGCCGGGCCTACCCCCGCGCGGGGTACGGGGGGACCTTCCTCCGTTGGATCTTCGATGATGAGATGGGCCCCTACAACAGCTGGGGCAACGGCTCGGCCATGCGGGTGAGCCCGGTGGGCTTCGCCTACGATGATCCCGAGACGGTGCTCCGGGAGGCGGAACGGAGCGCGGCGGTCACCCACAACCATCCCGAGGGGATCAAGGGGGCCCAGGCGACGGCCCTGGCCGTCCACACCGCCCGGACGACCCGGGACCGGGAGGCGGTCCGGCGGGAGACCGCCGAACGGTTCGGGTACGACATGGAGATCCCGCTGGACGCCATCCGCCCCGGATACCGGTTCGATGTCTCCTGCCAGGGGTCGGTGCCCCAGGCGATCACGGCCTTTCTGGAGTCGTCGGACTTCGAGGGGGCGGTGCGGAACGCCGTCTCCCTGGGGGGCGACAGCGACACCCTCGCCTGCATCGCCGGCGGCATCGCCCAAGCCTACCACGGGGGGATCCCCCAGGCGATCCGGGAGGAGGTCCTCCGGCGGCTGCCCGGCCCCTTTATCGAGATCATCGAACGGTTCGAGGCGGCCCGCGGCCTGTAACCTTAGGGGCCATGGACCGGCCCGTCCGCCTTTTTCTGTTCGAAGAGGATGAGTTCCCATCTTTCGGAGAGGACATCATGGCGGATGATATAGAGGGCACCGTCATCCCCCCGGCACTTGAAGTACCGGTGGTCCGGGGCCAGCCACCGGTCGACCACCTCGGCCACCGCGATGTCCCAGGTTCCGAACCGGATCCGCCGGGGGGTCTCCTCCCCCCGGTACCCGGCATAACAGGCGACGTCGATATCCATCCCTATACCGGCCCTCCTCCGTCGCCGGATGACATGCAAAACAGACCGAGGCATTCCCCATGAAAGACGTCCTGATCGACGCCTCGTCCGCCATTCTTCTGTTCAAGGCGGGCCTCTTCGACAAGCTGATCCGGGTCTACCGGGCGACCATGGCCGAGCGGGTCTATGACGAGCTGACCATCGCCGATTATCCCGGCGCCGAGGCCTTCCGCCGGGCCCGGGCCCGGGGCGCCCTTGCGGTGCGCCCCACCGACGGGGTCTCCCTCTGCCTCTCGGCGTTTCCCGAGCTGGAGGCCCTGGGGGCGGGGGAGCGGGACACCATCCGCCAGTACATCGACGGATTCGGGGCCTTCATCCTCATCGACGACGGGAAGGGGGCGGCGTTCTGCAAGGAGAAGCACATCCCCTACCTCAACGCCCTGCTCTTCTCCCGGGTCCTCCGTTTGGCCGGCCGGATCACCGAGGCCGATTTCCGCCACAAACACGACCTGATCCTCGACGTGGGCCGCTACTCGGACACGGTCGTCGACTATGTCCGGAAGGCGACGGAGGAGGAGGTGGCGCCGTTTCTCCCCTGAATTTCCTCCGCACCGCGCCCGGAGGTGCGGTGATCGCTGGAACGTTGCGTACCCGGCCATGATCACGAAAGCCCCTGGGTGAGCCGGTGGAGGGCCCGTCCCGCCTCCTCGAACCGGTACTCCCGGACCAACCGCTGGACCGCCGCAAGGCCCTCCGGGTGCTCCCCTTGGAGGGAGGAGCGGCGGAGGGCTTCCATGTGGCTCTCGGAGGCGATCGGATCACAGCACCGGAGGCTCTCGTCGAGCCGCTCCACCAATTGGCGGAGATCCCCGGTTTCCGCTCCCCGCCCGCGGGGGATGTCCCCGGCTTCGGCCGCCGGCGCCGGTGCGTCCCCGGGAGCCCGGCGGAGATATTTTCCCAGGATCTCCAGCAGCCGGTCCCGATCGATGGGTTTGGCGATGTAGTCGTCCATGCCGGCGTCGAGGCACCGCTGCTCGTCGCCGTGCATGGCCCGGGCGGTCAGGGCGATCACCGGCAGGTCCGTGAGCGCCATATCCCCTCGAATGATCCGGGTGGTGCCGAACCCGCTCAGCCGGGGCATCTGAATGTCCATCAGCACCGCGTCGTAGTCGCTCTCCTGAAGGGCCGCGATGCACCCCCGGCCGTCCTCCACCGCATGGACATGGAGCCCCGCCTCCAGAAGGATCTCCCGGGCCACCCGGCGGTTGACCGGATGGTCCTCCACCAAAAGGACCCGGCCCTGGAGGCGGATGGGCCGGCTCCGGTCTCCGGTCCGGCGGGGTTCGGCTTCCCCTCCCCCGCGGCCGTCCGCTCCGAAGATCCCCCGGAGGGTCCGCAGGAGGACGGACGGCTGGAAGGGTTTGGCCAGATAGGGGGAGGCCCCCCGGGCATCCCCCGTGGGGCCGGTCCGCAGGACCGGCACCGCCGGATCATCGAAAAGCCCGGCCCATCCATCCGCCACCCCCCGTCCGTTTCCCATCGCCGCCACCACCAGGTCCGGAGGCCCTTCCCCATCGGCCGCCGAACCGAGGGGCCCGGCCCGCCCGGGGTCGGAGATCCCCCGGACCCGGCACCCCCAGGCGGACAGGAGGCGGCAGAGGGCCTGCCTTGCCGCGTCCCGATGGTCGGCCACCAGAACGCTTCGTCCCGACAGCTCGGCAATGGGCCCGTGGAGGGGGAGCCGGCCGGTCTCCGCCAAGTCGAACCGGGCGGTGAACGTAAACACGCTGCCCTCTCCCGGGGTGCTCGTCACCCGGATCTCCCCGTCCATCATGGAGACGATCCGCTTGCAGATGGCCAGCCCCAGGCCGGTGCCGCCGTATTTCCGGGTGATGGAGCCGTCCGCCTGGGAGAACGCCTCGAACAGGAGTCCCTGGACGTCCGGCAAAATGCCGATGCCGGTGTCCCGGACGCTGAAGCCAAGTCCCGCCGTCGGCCCGCCGCCGTTGTCCCCGGGCAGGTTCTCCACCGAAAGGACGATCTCCCCGGCCTCGGTGAACTTGAAGGCGTTGGAGAGAAGATTGGTGAGAACCTGGCGCAGCCGAAGGGGATCCCCGAGGACCTGGCAGGGAATGTCCGGGGCCACGTCCACCACCAGCTCCAGGTCCCGGCCGAGGGTCCGCTCCCGGAAAAGGTCGGCGGCCTCGGCCGCCACCTCCCCCACGGAGAAGGGGATCCGTTCGAACTCGAGCTTGCCCGCCTCGATTTTGGAGAAGTCGAGGATGTTGTTGACCAGGGCGAGCAAGGTCCTGGAGGAGGAGCGGATGACGTTCAGGTAATCCCGCTGACCGGGCTCGAGGCCGCTGTCCATGAGCAGGTCGCACATGCCGATGATGCCGTTCATGGGGGTCCGGATCTCGTGGCTCATGTTGGCCAGGAATTGGCTCTTGGCCACGTTGGCCACCCCGGCTTTTTCCGCCAGGTCCCTGGCCTGTGCCACCGCGTCGGCGAGCCGCCGGTTGACCCGCTCCAGCTCCTCGGTTCGGAACTTCACCCGGTCCTCCAGTTCGGCGTTGAGCCGGTTCAGGGCCGTCTCGGCCCGGCGCCGCTCGGCCAGCTCCCGTCTGAGCTTCTCGTAGATCCGGGCGTTGTCCAGGGCCACCGCGGCCAGCGGCGCGAACCGGCTGAGCACCTCCAGGGCCTCCTCGTCGAACTTCCGGTCCGGATCGAAGTGGCCCAGACCGATGACGCCGACCATGCCCGATTCGCTCTTCAAGGGGATCCCCATCACCGATCCAAGCCCGTCGTACCGGCGATCGGCGAGCCGGTCGGCCCACCGGGCATAGTCCTCCAGAAGGATGGGGCGCTGGGTCCGCCAGACGGTCCCTCCGAGGCCCTGGCCCGGCGTCAGCCGAAGCCCCACGTCGCCGGCGTACCGTCCGGTCCCCACCTTCATCTCCAGAACCCCGGCCGCCTCGTCGTGGAGGTAGACGAACCCATGTTCCGTTCCCGCCAGAAAGGCGGCCCGGGAGGTGATGGTCTCCAGCAGATCGGTGAGTTCCAGCCGGGCCACCAGGCCCAGGGAGATCTGGCGCAGGGCCTCCAGGGTCTCGTTCTCCCTGGCCAGGGCCGCCTCGGCCCGCTGCCGTTCGGCGATCTCCCGGCTCAGCCGCTGATTGGCCTCCAGGAGTTCCCGGGTCCGGATCCGGCCCCGATCCTCCAGGTCCCGGCACATCTTCCGGATCCGGCGCTCCATCCGTCGCCGCTGGAGGATGTAGACACAAAGGACGGCGATGCACGCCACCAGGAACAGGAAGATCGCGGAGACCACCTCGGGCCGGCCGTAAACGTCGTACGAGGCCGTCAACCCGCTGAAGACCGCCCCGGGGGCCGCCGCCAGCTCTTCCGCGGATCTTCGTCCGCCGCTGATGAACCGTTCCACCATGTTCGCCATGTTCGATGATCCCATGGATCTTCCGGCG
>CAYSLC010000029.1:0-34747 GCA_964431545.1 uncultured Desulfobacteraceae bacterium
CATGGCGGGCTCCTGCTTCTCCTCGGGCTTGTCGGCGATCATGGCTTCCGTGGTCAGCATGATGGACGAGACGCTGCCGGCGTTCTGCAGAGCGAACCGGACCACCTTGGTGGGGTCGATGACGCCCGCCTCGATCAGATCCTCGTAGACGCCCTTCTCGGCGTTGTATCCGTAGGCCCCCTCGGAGCCCTTGACCTTGTCGATCACCACGGAGCCCTCGTATCCGGCGTTGTTGGCGATCTGCCGCAACGGCTCCTCCATGGCCCGCACCACGACCTTGACGCCGAGGCCCTCTTCGCCCTCGAGCTTCAGGTTCTCCATGGCCTTGATGCACCGGACCAGGGCCACGCCGCCGCCGGGCACGATGCCCTCCTCCACCGCGGCGCGGGTGGCGTTCAGGGCGTCCTCCACCCTCGCCTTCTTCTCCTTCATCTCGGTCTCGGTGGCGGCGCCCACGTTGATCACCGCGACACCGCCGATGAGCTTGGCCAACCGCTCCTGGAGCTTCTCGCGGTCGTAGTCGGACGTGGTCTCCTCGATCTGGGCCCGGATCTGCTTGACGCGGCCTTCCAGGGCGCTCCGCTCGCCGGCGCCGTCGACCACGGTGGTATTGTCCTTGTCGATGGTGATGCGCTTGGCCCGGCCCAGGTCGTTGATGGTCAGGTTCTCCAGCTTGATGCCCAGGTCCTCGGAGACCACCTGGCCGCCGGTGAGAATCGCGATGTCCTCCAGCATGGCCTTCCGGCGATCACCGAATCCGGGGGCCTTGACGGCGGCCACCTGCAGGGTGCCCCGCAGCTTGTTGACCACCAGGGTGGCCAGGGCCTCGCCGTCCACGTCCTCGGCGATGATCAGAAGGGGCTTGCCCATCTTGGCCGTCTGCTCGAGGATGGGCAGCAGATCCTTCATGTTGCTGATCTTCTTCTCGTTGATGAGGATATAGGGATCCTCGAGGGAGGCGACCATCTTCTCGGGATCGGTGACGAAATAGGGGGAGAGGTACCCGCGGTCGAACTGCATCCCCTCCACCACCTCGAGGGTGGTCTCCATGGACTTGGCCTCTTCGACGGTGATGACGCCTTCCTTGCCGACCTTGTTCATGGCTTCGGCGATGATATTGCCGATGGTCTCGTCGTTGTTGGCCGAAATGGTCCCCACCTGGGCGATCTCCCGCTGATCCTTGGTGGGCTTGCTGATGGCGTGGAGTTCCTTGACGGCCGCTTCCACCGCCTTGTCGATCCCCCGCTTCAGGGCCATGGGGTTGCTGCCGGCGACCACCAGCTTCTGGCCTTCCTCGTAGATGGCCCTGGCGAGCACCGTGGCGGTGGTGGTGCCGTCGCCGGCCATGTCACTGGTCTTGCTGGCGACCTCTTTGACCATCTGGGCGCCCATGTTCTCGAATTTATCCTCCAGCTCGATCTCCTTGGCGACGGTGACGCCGTCCTTGGTCACCGTGGGGGATCCCCAGGACTTATCGATGACGACGTTCCGCCCCTTGGGGCCCAAGGTTACCACCACGGCTTCCGCCAGCGTCCGCACGCCCTTGAGCATCGACTCCCGGGCCTTCATATCGTATTTAATCTGTTTCGCCATTGTTACAACTCCTCCAATTCACTTTTATCTTTTGACGTTCGTCTTGACTCGAACTCGTTACCCGCGCTCCCGGCGTCCATCCGGAGCTAGCCGATGATCCCCAGGACGTCGTCCTCGCGCATGATCAGGTACTCTTCACCCTCGATCTTGACCTCGGTCCCCGAATATTTCCCGAACAGGACCCGATCCCCCTCCTTGACCTCCAGCGGGATCCGCTTGCCGTCATCCCCCTGCTTGCCGGCGCCCACCGCCATCACCTTTCCCTCCGCCGGTTTCTCCTTGGCGGTGTCCGGGATGATGATGCCTCCCTTGGTGGTCTTCTCCTCCTCGACGCGCTGTACCAGAATTCGATCGTGCAACGGTTTGAGCTTCATGGTGACAAATCTCCTTTTCTAAGCTTGATTTCGTTATTTACAACCTTACGAAAAAACAGGAAATATTTGACCGGTGGTTCCGCACGCACCGCAATCGCGAAATTCGGAACACCGAAATTCCTTACCTCTATCCTTTTCCGGTTATCGCGGCCCCGCCCGCTGCCCGGGGGAGTCGGGGCGGGGCCGCGTTGATCTAGGGTGTACCTTCGGTGGTCGGTTTGGATGCCCCGATATCGGCCTTCTCCGTCTTCCCGGAGGTGGAATCCGACGAGCCGTCCGACTTGTTGTCCGAGGATGCGGCTGGGTTTCGGGATTTGGCGGCGTAATCGGTGACGTACCATCCCGAACCTTTGAGGTGGAAGCTGCTCTGGGAAACCAGCTTGTGAAGGGTCCCGGAGCATGTCTTGCATTGAGTCAGAGGCGGGTCGGAAAATCTCTGTATGGCTTCTTCAATCTTTCCGCACTGGGTGCACTCATACTCGTAGATCGGCATCGTTTGCACATCCTCCCTGTCGGGCATCATAAAATATATTGGAATATACCAAAAATATTGTATAAAGTTCGCTTGGTCCGCCCAAGACATCACAAATATAGTGAGTGATCCGGGGTTGTCAAGGCGGGAGGCGGCAAAAAATTAGACCGGGGGGCGGGACGGCTCCCGGAGGCTCTCCAGGGGGACGCGCCACCGGTCATAGAAGGCGAAGACCTCGTCGATCCCCTCGATGCGGACCGGCCCCAGGATCGCATGGGTCCGGTCGTGGACCCGGGCCTCCTCGGCCAGTTTCTCCTCGGCGGTGGCGTCGAAGTTCTGGAGGAACTTGGTAAACCTTACGATGTGGATCAGTTCGTGGGTGATGATGTACAGGGAAAAGGGGAGCAGCGTCAGGCTCCGGTCTCCTTCGATGGTCGACAGGATGGCGTGGTCCTGGAGGCAGACCTTATAGAAATCGTAGGTCTGGCTTCCCAGCTGGGTGCCCTTGCGCTTGCCTTCGTACCGGATCACCTGGGCCAGGGGCCCGTGGACGATCTCGTCCGGGGTCAGGTCGCACAGCGTCCGGATGTCGTACCGGAGCCGAAGCCACTCGTTGGCGGACATTTTGTAATGGTTGGAGACCAGCTCCTCGGCCAGCGTGACGGCTTCATTGACCACGGTGATCTGTTGGGGCCGGAAGGTTTCCAGTCTCTCCGTCATTGACTTCGCCGCCATGGGACCCTATACTACTGTGCTTGTAAAATGAAAAATCTTCAGGTACCCTCGGCGTAATTTTCGGGGTATCCAATCCATGGTAAAGGGGGTGATTTCTTGGGAAGCGTCATCAAGAAGCGGAGAAAGAAGATGAGACGGCATAAGCACCGCAAGCTGCTGGCCCGTACCCGGCATCAGCGAAGAAAGGGTAGATAATGATACCTTTTGCTTCCTCCTAAAACAGAAAAAGCACCCATATGTGAGGAGTTCCGACCGCACACCGGTGCTTTTTCTGTTTCCATTTCCCGCCGTTCCCCCCTCTCAGGGGGTCCCGGACTCCAGTTCATATCCCTTGAAGTATTTGAGAAACTCCGAGTCGGTGGAGAGGATCAACGAGCTGTCCCCGCCCAGGGATTCATTGTAGATCTCCAGCGTCCGGGTGAAGGAGAAGAATTCCGGATCGACCCCGTACGCTTCCGCGTAGATGCGGATCGCCTCGGCGTCCGCCTTCCCCTTGATCTCCTGGGCCGTCTGGTACGCCTCCGAGGTGATCTGCTTGAGATCCCGGTCCTTATCGCCGATGATCTTGCTCGCCTCGCCCTTGCCCTCGGACCGGAACTTCTCCGCGATCTGCTTCCGCTCGGCGATCATCCGGGCGTAGACGGAATCCCGCACCTCCTCCACGTAGTTGAGCCGTTTGATTTTCACGTCCACCAGGGCGATGCCGAACTTGTCGAGCTTGGGCTGCGCCTGTTTCAGGATGCCCTGGGTGATCTTCTCCCGGCCGGTGGTGACGTCGAAGGTGGTCTTCTGTTTATCCTCCTTGATGTCCTCCAGCTTGATGTCCTCCAGGCCCACCTCCTCGGTATCCAGCTCCCGGTTGCTCTTGCGCACCGTCTCGATGAGGCGGTAGGAGGTGATGAAGTTCCGGACGGCCGGATCGATGATGTCGTCGAGCCGGCCGATGGCGCTGAACCGGCTGCCCACGGACTGGAAGAACTTGATGGGGTCGGTGATCTTCCACCGGGCGAAGGCGTCCACGTAGATGTAGGTCTTGTCCAGGGTGGGGATCTGCCCGGGGTCGCCGTCCCATTCCTGGAGGTTCTTGGGAAAATAGCTCGCCTTCTGGATGAAGGGGATCTTGAAGTAGAGCCCCGGCTCCACATTGGGGGTCCCCACGACCTTTCCGAACTGGGTGACCACCACCTGTTCGGTCTCATCCACCGTATAGGCGCTCAGGTAGGCGACGCCGCCGATGACGGCCAGCACGATCAATATGACGATTGCCCTTGGATTCATTTGGTGATACCGCCTCCATTTCCGAGATTGAGCAGAGGAAGGAGATTGTTCTGCTCGGAATCGATGATGTATTTGGGGCCGAGTTTCGGCATCAGATCCTTGAGCATCTCCAGATAGAGACGCCGCTTGGTGACATCCTCGGCCTTGATGTATTCCTCATAGACGGCGCTGAACCGGGAGGCATCCCCCTCGGCCCGGTTGACCCGGTCGAGGGCGTACCCCTCCGCCGCCTTGATGGTGCGGTCGGCCTCTCCCCTTGCCGCGGGGATGGCCGTATTGTACGCCTCCTTGGCCTGGTAGATCAGCTTCTCCCGGTCCTGGGTGGCCTGGTTGACCTCGTTGAAGGAGGGCTGCACCGGCCCCGGGACGTTGGTCCGCTTCATCTCGATGGTCACCACGTTGACACCGGTCTCGGCCTGGTCCAGCTCCGCCTGGAGGACGTCCTGGGCCTCCCTTGCGATCTCGTCCCGCTTGCTGATCACTTCGTTGATGCTCCGGTCCCCCACCACCAGGCGCATGGCCGCCTCGGACATGTCCCGCAACAGCTGGGTGACGTCCGCAACCTTGAAAAGATAGTTGTAGGGATCCTTGATCCGGTACTGGACGATCCAGGGCACCACCGCGACGTTGAGGTCGCCCGTGAGCATCAGGGCCACGTTGTTGTCCTCGGCCTCCTCCAGCATGCGAGTTCTGCCGTCCCCCCGCATGGACCGGAAGCCGAACTCCTCCTTGTAGACCCGGCGGACCTTGACCTTGGTCACCTTCTCGATCCCCACGGGCAGTTTGAAATTGAGGCCGGGGTCGGTCTGCCGGACATATTTTCCGAACCGCTGCACCACGCCGACCTCGTCCAGGTCCACGGTATAGAACATGGTGGACCCCAGCCAGAGCAGAATCACCAGGAGGATCAACAGGGCGCCGCCGCCCGGAACCTTGAAGTTGTTCAGCTTCTTGATCCACTCCTCCATCTGGGGCGGGATGTCCCCCCGCTTCTTCTGCTGTTCCTTCAGTTTCTCCCAATCCCAACTCATGGTTCATTTCCTGTTCGAATGGTAATGATTAGGTACAGTGCCAGTTTCCCTTTTCTTAAGGGAGGGGAGAGGCCAAGTCAAGGAAAATCGAGGTGTTCGCCCTCGCCCCGGTATTGACACGGAAGGACTTCAGGGGTACCTTCCTCCCACGATGACGGACGGAAAACGCCCCAAAAAGCCCCATGATTTCACCCCCATCGGCACGATCCTCAAGGGGGCGCTCGGGAAGTACCGGCGCCGGGACGCCGAAATGACCCGGGTCTGGGACCTCTGGGACGCCTCGGTTGACGGAATGATCGCCGAGAACGCCAGACCGGCCGCCTTCAAGGGGGATCTTCTCCTGATCCACGTGGAGAGCGCCACCTGGATCCAGGACCTCCAGTTCATCAAAGAGGACCTGATCCGGACCCTCAACCAAGCCTTGGGCAAGCCCCTCATCCGGGACATCAAATTCAAGGTCGGCCCGCTTATCTGAACCATAGACGCTTATCTGAACCTTAGATAAGGACCAACAACGTGCCATGGAGACCGAAACCGCCACCGTGACCACGGACACCTTCTTCAACGGCCGGATCCGGGTCCGCCAACGCGGGACCGGGTACCGGTTCTCCATCGACGCCGCCCTCCTCGCCCTCCACGCGGAACCCGGCAAAGGGGAGCGGGTCCTCGACATCGGCACCGGCTGCGGCATCATCCCGCTGCTTCTGGCCCACCGGCACCCGGAGGCGGGGACCATCACCGGCGTGGAGGTGCAGCCGGCCCTGGCCGCCCTGGCCGGGCGGAACGTCCGGGAAAACGGCATGGAGAACCGGATTCGGATCGTGTGCCAGGACGCCGCCACCCTCTCGGGAAGATCCCTGGGCGCGCCCTTCGACCTGGCGGTGACCAACCCCCCCTACCGTAAGGCCGATTCCGGAAGAATCAACCCCGACACCGAAAGGGCCGTGGCCCGCCATGAACTGCGAATCGACCTTCCCATCCTGCTGGACGCGGTCCGGCGCATGGTGAGGACCGGCGGGCGGGTCGCGGTGATCTACGCGGCCGAGCGGACCGCGGAACTCCTGTGCGGCATGCGGGAGCGGAACCTCGAGCCCAAGATCCTCCGCCCCATTCTTTCCACCGCGCGGGCGGACGCCAAACTGGTCCTCGTGGAAGGGAGGAAAGCCGCCCGGCCGGGGCTGCGGATCACGGCCCCGTTCGTGGTCTACCGGGACGACGGGCGCTACACGGATCAGGCGCGGCGGGCCCTGGGGGAATGTGAAAGGGACGGCGGCGGTCCCAACGCTTTGAGGACCTGACCGGTGACGACCTTGGGATAGAAGTAGGTCGATTTTCTGGGCATGATCAGCCCGTTTTCGGCGATCTCCCGGACCTGTTCCATGCGGGTGGGGTTGAGCAGAAAGGCCATGTCGCAGCCACCGGAGAGGACCCGCTCCACCGCCGCCTCGGCGCGGCTGGTGTAGGTGATCCATCGGTTGTCGTCGAGCCGCTCCTGTTCGACGGAGAGCAGGTCCGACAGGACCAGCTGGGTGAGAACGGTGACATCGAGGGACCGCAGGGGGGGCGGCAGCCGTCGGGCATACCGCTCCTCCATGACCCCCGGCTTCAGGGAGATCACCCAGAACTCGGGCCGATCCTTTATAAAGACGCCGATGGCATGGTCCCGGTCCCGGGCCTGGTCGAGCATCCGCGTGCAGGTCCGGGCCGCCGCCGGGGCGCCGTTTCCGTTCAGGGAGACGGCGGTGATGTCGAAGAAGGGCGCCGCCCCGTCCAGAAGCGCCCGCCGTCGTTGGTCCGGCACGCTTTCGAGCATCCGGTGGGCCGGGAGGATAACCAGACCGGGATCCTGCATGGCGCACAGGTACATCATCACGTGGTTGGCGGGATGGTCCGCCGTAAAGTTCGGCGTCCGGTCCGCGACCCAGTCCCGGTAGGCGAGGGCGGTCTCGTATCGGTGGTGTCCGTCGGCGATGTAGATCTTCCGGTCCGCCATCGCCCGGCGGGTCACCTGGTGGAGGTCGGGATCGGTCAGGGGCCACAGGAGGTGGCGGTGGCCGTCCGCGTCCGTGAATTCGGCCGAAGGCGCCACCCCGTGGACGGATCGGCGGAGCCGGTCCATGAGCCCTTCGGCGTCCGGGAAGGTGGAAAAAATGGGGCTGAAGTTGGCGTGGCACTGCTTCATCAGGTCGAGCCGCTCCGATTTGACCTTGGAGAAGGTCCGCTCGTGGGGGAGGATGATCCCCCGGTGGAAGGGCTCCAGCCGGACCGAGGCGATGAGGCCGTACCGCCGGACCACCGTCCCGCCCATGGGAAAATCGACCCGGGTCAGGTAGAGGGCCGGGGCCGGGTCCCGGACCAGGACCCCCGTGTCGAGCCAGTCGCGGAAACACCGGGCGGCCCGGGTATGGGGATTCTCCTCCGGCGTATCGCCTTCGGCGGATCTGTTGAGGATCAGCCGGATGACGTTCCGGGGATGGCGCTCATGAAAGGCTTCCTGTTCCGCTTCCGAGATGACGTCGTAGGGGGGCGTGGTCACCTCGGCGAGGTCGGCGATTCTGGAGGGGTTGTACCGGATCCCCCGAAAGGGGGCGACGTGGGCCATGATCGGACTCCTTTTGCCTCGATTCATAAAAGACGAAGCATAGAAAATTGGATCCCGCTTGGCAAGGACATTTTCCGGGATTTCCGAAGGTCCGGAGGGGTACGGGGATGAAAAATTTTTTCCCAAAGGCCCCGGAAGCCATTGACAAGCCGGCGCAAAGAAGGTAGTGTACAGGCTTACGATATGGGGTTTGGAGAGGTGGCCGAGCGGCTGAAGGCCCCGCTCTCGAAAAGCGGTATCCTGTGAATAACGGGATCGTGGGTTCGAATCCCACCCTCTCCGCCACCCACCGGTGACGGCCGGTACCGACCCGGGACGATCGAATTCCCGCGGGCCGCCGCCAGCATCCCCGAGGGGCCGGAGAACCGATCCGCGGATGAGGATGGACGAAACGGGATCCCTCCCGGCCCCTGCCCCGCGCTTTACAAAACGGAGAGATGTCCGAGCTGGCTGAAGGAGCACGACTGGAAATCGTGTGTGCTGTTTAAAGCGGCACCGAGGGTTCGAATCCCTCTCTCTCCGCCATTTAACCCTATTTCAAGTCAACGACACCCGGTATGTCATACGTCGTCCTCGCCCGCAAATACCGTCCCCAGACCTTCGAGGACGTGGTGGAGCAGTCCCATGTCACCCGGACCCTGGCCAACGCCATCTCATCGGACCGAATGGCCCACGCCGTCCTGTTCGCCGGGCCCCGGGGCACGGGCAAGACCACCGTGGCCCGGATCCTGGCCAAGGCGATGAACTGCGAACAGGGCCCCTCCCCCACGCCGTGCAACACCTGTCGATCCTGCAAGGAGATCACCGGCGGCGGGGCCTCCGACGTCTTCGAGATCGACGGCGCCTCCAACAACGGCGTGGACCAGATCCGGGAGCTTCGGGAGAACCTCAAGTACCTCCCCGGACACAGCCGGTACAAGATCTACATCATCGACGAGGTCCACATGCTCAGCATCCAGGCCTTCAACGCGTTGTTGAAGACCCTGGAGGAGCCGCCGCCCCACGTGCTCTTCATGTTCGCCACCACGGAGCCGCACAAGATCCCCATCACCATCCTCTCCCGGTGCCAGCGCCACGACCTGAAGCGGATCGACATGGCCGCCATCGTCGCGCACATGGGGTCGCTCTGCCGCCGGGAGGAGATCCCCATGGACGAGGAGAGCCTCGGCCTCATCGCCCGGGAATCGGACGGCAGCATGCGCGACGCCTTGAGCCTCCTCGATCAGGTGATGACCTGCGCCGAGGGGGGGGTGACCCATGAACAGGTTCTGGAGATCCTGGGCATCGTCGATCGGAAGGTCCTCTTCGATCTGGCCGGGGCCCTGATCCGGCGGGATGCGCCGGGGATCCTCGACATCCTCGATCGGGTCTACGATCACGGATACAACCTCAAGGAACTCTACGGGCAGTTGGTCGAACACCTGAGAAACCTCCTGGTGATCGGCATGGGCAAGACGGCCGGCCGGCTGGTGGACGTGCCCGACCACGAACGGGGACGGCTGGCCGAACAGGCCGGGGAGACCACCGGCCCCTTCCTCACCCGGACCCTGGACCTGCTCCTCCGGGAGGAACCGGCCATCAAACACGCCGTCCGGCCCAGAATCGCCATGGAGATGGCCCTCCTGCGGCCCATCCAGGCCCCGCCCCCCCTCACCGTGGAAGCCCTCATCGGAAAGCTGGACGCCTTCCAAGAGGCCCTGGCGGGGGGGGAGATCCCGGCCCCCGCCGCGCCGAAACCGGCCCCTTCGGCCGGCGGTCCGGCCCCGGACCCGATCCCGAAACCGGCCGCCGCCCCCGCGGAAGAGGCCGAACCGACATCCGCGACGCCCCCCCCCGACCCGGCGCCTCCGCCCCCGGACGCTCCGCCCGAAACCCGGTGGAAGGCCCTCGTCGACTGCATCTCCGAGGCTCATCCCTCCCTGGGGGCGTGTCTGTCCAAATGTACCCTCAAATCGATGGATACCGGGCGGCTGGAGATCGAATCGGACGGCAACGGATTCAATCTCAACCGGATCAACCGGAACACGAACCAACTCCGGGAGGTCTGCCGGACGTTCTTCGGCCGGGAGATGGATCTGGTGATCCACGCCAACGAGGAGCGGACCGAACAGATCAAGCAGAAGAAGGCCCGGGCGGACCAGAGGCGCCAGGAGGCCCTGGACCATCCCATGGTGGGGGCGGCACTGGACCTCTTCGACGGCAAGGTGGTGGACGTCAAGGTCTTCGACTGATCCACGCGACCGAATATCGAAGGAACGGCGACAACCGCCGGGCGATCCTTTTCGGCCGGCGTGCCATAGGAATCCGAAACAGAGAGGCGGACGATCGATGAAAGGCATGGGAAACATGCTGAAGCAGGCCCAGAAGCTTCAGTCCAAGATGGTGAAACTTCAGGAAGAATTGGCGGAGAAGACGGTGGAGACCACCTCCGGCGGCGGCATGGTCAAGGTGGTGGCCTCCGGAAAGCAGCAGATCGTCTCCATCCAGATCGAAAAGGAGGTGGTCGATCCCGAGGACGTTGAAATGCTCCAGGACCTGATCATGGCCGCGGTCAACGACGCCCTGGCCAAGGCCCAGGAGATGGTCTCCTCGGAGATGGGCAAGCTGACCGGCGGGATGAACATCCCCGGATTGATGTGATGAGCCACTATCCGGCCACCATCCTCCAGCTCATCAAGGACCTCTCCCGGCTTCCCGGGATCGGGGAGAAGACCGCGGAGCGGCTGGCCATGCACATCCTCAAGGCGCCGCGCAAGGAGGGGGAGAGCCTGGCCAAGAGCATCCTCGCGGTCAAGGAGAAGGTCCGGCTCTGTTCGAGGTGCTTCGGCCTGAGCGACGGCGAGGTCTGCCGCATCTGCGCCGATCCCTCCCGGGACGGGGCCCTGGTCTGCGTGGTGGAACACCCCGGGGAGATGGTGGCCGTGGAGCGATCCGGCTCCTTCCGGGGACTCTACCACATCCTCCAGGGGGTCCTCTCCCCCATGGACGGGGTGGGTCCGGACGACCTGCGCATCCGGGAGCTGGAAACCCGGGTCGCCGGCGGCGGAGTCCGGGAGATCGTCCTGGCCACCGGCACCAGCGTGGAGGGGGAGGCCACCGCCGCCTACATCGCCGAGCGTATGGCCGGTCGGCCGGTCCGGGTCACCCGGATCGCCTCTGGGGTCCCCATGGGGGGGGATCTCAAATACGTCGACCAGGTGACGCTGAAACGGGCCATGGAGACCCGGCATGCCCTCTGATCCCCGGCCCGGTCCCGGGGACCTCTTCCAATGCCGGATGTGCGGCGACTGCTGCAAGGGATTCGGCGGCACCTACGTGGGTCCGGAAGAGATCCGCGCCATCGCCGGGTTCATCGGAGACGATGATCCGGACGGGTTCGCGGCCCGATACTGCCGGATGTCGGGCAGCCGCCCGGTCCTGGTCCAGGGCGGGGACGGCTACTGCATCTTTTACCGCGACGGGTGCGCCATCCACCCGGTCAAGCCCCGGATGTGCCGGGCGTGGCCTTTCATCCCCGCGGTTCTGACCGATGTCGGAAACTGGCACGCCATGGCCGGATCATGCCCGGGCATGCGGACCGACCTGCCGGACGCAGTGATCCGGGAGATCGTCCGCCGGGTCCTCCACGGGGAGGCCGGGGCCGCCGGCGGGTCCCCCCCCTCTTTCCCCGCCCACTCATGATCGGCGTCTTCGACTCCGGCATCGGCGGGTTGACCGTGGTCAGGGCCCTGTCCGACGCCCTTCCCGGCCGCCCCATGATCTACTTCGGCGACACGGCCCGGACCCCCTACGGCAACAAGAGCCCCCGGACGATCATCGAGTACGCCCTGGAGGACACGAAATTTCTCGCCGAAAACGGGGCCACCCTCATCGTGGTGGCCTGCAACAGCGCCGCCAGCGTGGCCGTGGAGGCCATCGAAGAGGCCTTCGACCTGCCCGTCTTCGAGGTGATCAAGCCGGCGGCGGAGATGGCGGTGGCGGCCACCCGGTTCGGGCGCATCGGGGTGATCGGCACCCGGGCCACCATCCAGAGCGGCACCCACGCCCACCGGGTCGAGCAGCTCGCCCCGGGGCTTCCGGTCTTCGGCGTCCCGTGCCCCCTCCTGGTCCCCCTGGTGGAGGAGGGATGGCTCAAGAAGCCGGAGACCGCCATGATCGTCAAAAAGTACCTGATCCCCCTCAAGGCCCGCAAGATCGACACCCTCATCCTGGGGTGCACCCACTACCCGGTCCTGGCCGGGCTCATCGGCCGGAAGATGGGCCGCCGGGTGACCCTCATCGACAGCGCCGCCGCCGTGGCCGCGTCGGTCAAGGGGTACCTGGAGACCGGTCCGGCCATTGGGGAGACGGCCGCAGATGGTCAGGGTGTGGCGGTATTCGTCTCGGACCGGACCGAGGCCTTCGAGCGGACCGCCAGGATGATCCTGGGCCGCACGGTCCGGCTGACGGAAATCCGGCCCTGACCCGAACGGGGGCGGGACGGAATCAGGACTCCGCCAGATTCAGGTCGGCCCGGACATAATCGCTGGCCGCCTTGAGGTCCATGGGCTTGGCAAAGAGGTACCCCTGGGCCAACTGGCACTTCATATCCGAGAGAATGGCCCGCTGCTCCACGGTCTCCACCCCCTCGGCGATGACGTTGATCCCCAGCCGGTGGGCCAGGGAGATGATCGCCTCCACGATCTGGCGGTTCTCGGTGATCTCCTTGCGCATCGGCATGACGAAGCTCCGGTCGACCTTCAGGGTGTCGATGGGCAGCTGCTGGAGGTAGCTCAAGGAGGAGTACCCGGTGCCGAAGTCATCGATGACGATCTGGATCCCCAGCTCCTTGAGCCGATGGAGGGCGTGGAGGGCCACGGTGGCGTCCTCCATGATCACGCTCTCGGTGATCTCCAGCTTCAACCGGCCGGGGGGAATCCGCGTCTCCCGGAGGATCTCCTGGACGTCCCGGACCAACTCCGGATTGGAAAACTGCTTTCCGGAGATGTTGACGCTCATGGAGAACCGGGCCGCCTCCTTGAAGGTCTTCTGCCAATCCATCATCTGGACGCACGCCGCCCTGAGCACCCATCGGCCCAGGGGAATGATCAGCCCCGTCTCCTCCGCGATGGGGATGAAGACGTTGGGAAAGACGAGGCCGTGGTCGGGGTGGCGCCACCGGATCAGGGCCTCGAAGCCGATCAGATGGCCGGTGATCACCGAGACGATGGGCTGGTAGTGGAGTTCGAACTCCTCCCGCTCGATTCCCTTTCTCAGATCCGTCTCCAACTGGAGCGTCAAAAGTGCCTTTTCGTGGAGGGTCTTGTCGAAGATCTCGTATCGGGACTTGCCCTTCTCCTTGGCATGGTACATGGCGGTGTCGGCGTCCCGGATGAGGTTCTCCGCCCGCTCGTAGTCCTCCGTATTGAGCACGATGCCCAGGCTGGCGGTGGTGAACACCTCGCTGTTGTCGAGCGTATAGGGGGATCCCATGGACTGGAGAATCCGTTCGGCGATCCCCACGGCGCTGTCGGCGGATTCGATGTCCTCCAGGAGGATGGCGAACTCGTCCCCCCCCAATCGGGCCAGGGTGTCGATATCCCGCAGACACTCGGCGAGCCGCTGGGCGAAGGAGACCAGCAGCCGGTCCCCCACCAGGTGTCCGAGGCTGTCGTTGACGTTCTTGAACCGATCGATATCGAGGTAGATCACGGCGAAGCGGTACCCGCTGAGCCGCTTGCGGCGCTTGATGGCCATGTTGAGGTGGTCCATGAACAGGGAGCGGTTGGGGAGTTTGGTCAAAGTGTCATGGAAGGCCTGGAAATAGATCTGCTGTTCCGCCGCCTTGAGTTCCGAGACATCGGACAGGGAGACCACGCTCTCCTCGGTCCCGGGGATGGGGGCGAAGGTGACCAGGATGTTCCGCTGGGACCCGACCTTGTTCACCAGGGTGCACTCGGAGGTCCTGGAAAGGGCTCCGGAGCCTTCCTTTTTGGCCTGGGTGAACCGGAGGACCTTCTCCAGATCGTTCATGTGGATGAACTCCAGCCACGACTTCCTCCCCTCGATCTCCTCCTTGGAAAAGCCGCTGACGTTTTCGAACTCGCTGTTGGCCAGCGTGATGATCATCTCCCGGTCGATGATGATGGTGGCCGCGCCGGTGTTCTCGAAGATGGACCGGTACCGGGTCTCCGAATCCCGGAGCCGCTCCTCGGCCTCCTGCCGGACCCGGATCTGGTCGTTGAGCTGCTCGTTCGACTCCCGGAGGGCGGCGGTCCGCTCCTTGACCTTGACCTCCAGGGTCTCGTTGGCCCGGCGCAGGGCGTCCTCGGCGACCTTCCGCCGGGTAATGTCCCGGGAGGCGCACTGGATCCCCTTGAAGCCCCCCTCCTCGGAATAGATGAAGGTGGGCTGGGCCTCCATCCAGGCCACCGTGCCGTCCTTGAAGATCTGCTGGTACTCGAAGGTGGGCGCGTAGTAGTTGCTGTTGCTCCCCCGGTCCAGGTGGGTCTCGAAGAAGGACCGCGCCATCCGGGAGGATTCGGAGGTCATGACATCTTCCATGGTGAGTTCCATGATCTCCTCCACGGTGTATCCGGACAGGGACTGGATGGACGGGCTGAAGTAGGTGAAATTGAAGTTCTCGTCCAGGGTCCAGATCACGTCGGTGGCGTTTTCCGCCAGCAGACGGTACTTCCGCTCGCTCTCCCGCAGCCTCGCCTGGGACTTTTGCACCTTGTTCATGAGGAGCTGGGTCACCAGGCTGTAGAGCATGATGGTGACGACGATGATGTTGGTCTGGCTGTCGTAGGTGCCCATGGTCTTCTCGAAGAAAAAATAGAAGACCGAGGCTGCGAGACCGATGGTCACCAGACCGACCTGGTCGTAGCTGAATCTGTTCTCCGGGAGCTTCATCTCGTGGCGACCCGCAGGTATCCTCTCACCTGGGAGACCGTCTCCGGGGAGACGACGATCAGATGCTCCTGGCCCTTATGACCGTCGAGGTACTCCCCGAGGAAGAACTCGTTGCCGTCCATCTTGAAGATCCGGCCGCCCGAGGCCTTTACGATGATCGAAGCCGCGGCCAGGTTCTGGTAGGACTCGTTGGCGATGACCGCCGCCTCGGCACGCCCCATGGCCACGTAGCAAATGTGGGCCGCCGTGCACCCCAGGTTCCGGATCTTGCCGGGGAAGGTGGAGCGGTAATACTTGTGGAAACGGGAGAAGGTGAACAGAAGGCTTTCATCGTTGATGGTATCCTGTTCGGAGACCGAGATGGGCTGCTCCCCCCAGAAGGCTTTCCGCCCCGCCGCGGCCTGGAAGAGATCGCCGGTGGCCGGCAGGTGGAAGGCGCCGAACAGGGGCCAGAAATTTTCGAACAGGGCCACCGACATGCCCCAGATGGGGATCCCCGCCTGGAAATTGGCCACGCCGTCCAGGGGGTCGAAGCTCCACTGGTACCGCCCCTCGTCATGGGTGTAGTCCCGGTCCTCCTGGATCTCCGAAAACATCCGGTGGCGCGGAAAGGCGGCCCGGAGCCGCTCGGTGAAGAAATCGGCCAGTTGGAGTTCTGCCTCGGTGACCAGGCTCTCGTCGAATTTGATGTGGTGCTTGCCCTTGCCGTAATGGGCCAGCGCCATTTCACCCGCCTGGTGGAGCGTATCCACGGCAAAGGCGGCCAGATCGTCGATTCCGTTGTCGGTTGTCCGGGTCATCTCCCCTCCAGTCGAAAGGGTTGGTGGAAAAGGCCGGCTAGGATGGGCGGCCGGCGACGAGGGCCTCGATGGTCAGGCCTTGAACGAGGATGGAAAAGGCCACCACCACATAGGTCATGGTCAGGATGAGTTCCCGATAGGGCGTGGGGGGAAGCGAGAGGGCCAGGGCCACGGAGATCCCCCCCCGAAGCCCCCCCCAGGTCATGATGCGCACCGCCCGGGGAACGAACAGGCGCCACCGGCGAAGGATCAAAACGGGGGTCCCCACGCTGAGGAAGCGGGAGAAAAGCACCACGGGAACGGCCAGAGCCCCGGCCAGCAGGAACGTCGGCTCGAAGACCAGGACCAGGACCTCCAATCCGATCAGGACGAAGAGCAGGGCGTTGAGGATCTCGTCGATCAGCTCCCAGAAGGTGTCCAGGTGGTGCCGGGTCTCCGCGCCCATGGCCAGGCGCCGGCCGTGGTTGCCGATGAGAAGGCCGGCCAGAACCACGGCGATGGGGGCCGACAAATGGAGAGCGTGTCCCAGGGTGTACCCGCCGATCACCAGGGCGAGGGTGAGGAGGATCTCCACCTGGTACTGGTTGACGCCCCGGAGCATCCGGTAGACGAGGTACCCCAGCCCCGCCCCCAGAAGGGCGCCCCCCGCCACCTCCCGGATGAAGAGGTTCAGAACATGCCCGGCCGATACCGCCGCGGCCTCCGTGGAGATCTCCAGCAGAACCAGAAAGACCACGACGCCGATGCCGTCGTTGAACAGGGACTCCCCGGCGATCTTGGTCTCCAGGCTCTTGGGGGCCTTGGCCCGCTTCAGAATCCCCATGACGGCCACCGGATCGGTGGGCGAGATGAGGGCCCCGAACAGGAGGCAGCCGATGGGATCGAGGGGAAGCCCCAGCCACCCGCCGATGAGATAGAGGGCCCCTCCCACCATGGCGGTGGAGGCGGCAACCCCCAGGGTGGCGAAGATCCCCACCTCGAGCTTCTGGTCCCAGAGATCGTTGAGATTGACGTGGAGGGCTCCGGCAAAGAGAAGAAGCCCCAGCATCCCCTCCATGAGGACTTCGTGGAAGTCGATGGAGGCCACCAGCCGCTCGGCGTAATCCCTTGCCGGAAGCCCCAGCCCGTCCAGAGGGATCAGCAGCAGGGAGACGACCATGCTGATCATCATCAGTCCGATGGTCATCGGCATCTTGAGAAGCCGATGGTTGACATAGGCGAAGGCCGCCGCCAGGACGATCAGTACGGCAATGATCTCGATGGGCTCCACTCGTTTGCTTTCCTCTCGGCCGGATCGACACTATTTTTTGAACGATTGGTCATTGTATCAAAGGCCTGGATATAGGAAAAGACTATTTTCTCTTTTCCCGTGCTCTTTTTGACCGGATATTGAACCCCATGTCAATGGTAATGTTGATCCCGGATGGTCCCGCGAACGGGATTCGACGGCGAGGGGGCGATGGGCCTGAAAACTTCTTGACAGGGAGGGGGCTATTTTGTAGAAAGGTTCGTTTTAAGAAGCGGTCATTTGTGTGTAGACAGGCGAGAAAGGAGATGAAACATTGGCGAATCACAAGAGTGCACTCAAGCGGGCCCGCCAGAACGTGGTTCGGCGGATGCGGAACAAGGCGGTGAGGACCCGGGTTAAAAACGTCACCAAGGAGATCCGGCAGGCGGCCGCCGAGGGCGGGGACACGGCTGCGGAGAAGCTGAACCGGGCCAAGTCGACCATCGACAAGGCCGCCCGGAAGGGCGTGATCCACAAGCGGACGGCATCCCGGAAGATCTCCCGGCTGACCCGGATGGTCAAGTCGGCCGCATCCTGATCCGGCTTCGCGGAGCTTTTTTCAACTCAAAAATCGGCCGTGAGCCGATTGAAGGCGTCTTCCGCCATCCGCTTGGAGATCCGGGCGATGGCCCGGCGCCGGTTGCTCTCCGTTTGGAGCTTCTCCTCCGACACCCCATAGGCTTCGTGCCCGGAGAGGCGCGGGGCCGCCCAGAGGATCTCCCCGTCCGGGGTCACCAGCTGCAGGAACAGCTCGACTTCCACCCGCCGCTCCAGGGCCACCTGCCGACCCCGGTGGGAGATGGTTTCGGTCCTCGCCGACAAGATCCGTCCCCTGAGCACGGCATCCACGGCTTCGGGGTCGGTGTCCAGCACCACGTTGCTGTTCCTGGAGAACTCATAGACCAGATCGTTGCTGAAGACCGCCTCGATCCCCACCTGACCGGTTTCATTTTCCACCATGGGGATCGACAGGCGGCGAACCCCCGAGGGCAGGGTTCCGCCGCCCGCGAACCGGTAACCGCAGGCGGAAGAGGCAAGAACCGCGGCCAGAAGAAGGGCCGTCCACGGCCCGGCCGGAGATCGATCCCCCCGTCTAGACAACGATATTGACCAGTTTCTTTTTGACCACGATCACCTTGCGAACCGGCTTGCCCCCGATGAACTTCCGTACGTGCTCGTCGGCCAGGGCCATCTGCTTGAGGGTCTCGTCATCGGCGTCGGCATCCACGCGGAACCGCCCCCTCAGCTTCCCGTTGACCTGGACCACGATCAGCAGCTCATCCCTGACCAAAGCCCCTTCGTCATAGGCGGGCCAGGGCGTCCGGAGAACGCTCTCCTCGTGCCCCAGGACCCGCCAGAGTTCCTCGGCCAGGTGGGGCACCATGGGCGACAGGAGCAGGACCACCGTCTCCATGGCCGACCGCATCACCGAGGCCAGGGGGCCGTCCCCGGCGTCCGGCTCCGGTCCCTGCATGAGGTTCATCAGCTCCATCACCGCGCTGATGGCCGTGTTGAAATGGAACCGCTCCTCGATGTCGGACGTGACCCGTTTGATGGTCTCATGGGTCTTCCGATGAATCTCCAGGGCGGGGCCCTCCATCTCCCCGGCCGGGGGGCCGGAGGCCGTGTGGACCTCCCGGACCACGGGGGCCCATCCGTAAAAAAGGCGCCAGACCCGGTTCAGGAACCGGTATCCCCCCTCCACCCCCTGTTCGCTCCATTCCAGATCCCGTTCCGGCGGCGCGGCAAAGAGGCAGAAGAGCCTCGTGGTGTCGGCGCCGTACCGGTCGAGGAGCACGTTGGGGTCCACGACGTTCCGTTTCGACTTGGACATCTTCTCCACCCGGCCGACGCTCACCTTCCCGCTGCACTTCAGGCAGGTGCGCTCCTCGCCGGCCCCTTCCACCTCCTCCGGGAAAAGAAAGCCGTGGGCCGGGCACGCCGTGGTCTCCTTGCAGACCATCCCCTGGGTCAGCAGCCGGGTGAACGGCTCCTTGTAGGTGACCAGCCCCAGATCCATCAGCACCCGGGTGAAGTACCGGGAGTAGAGGAGGTGGAGAATGGCGTGCTCCACGCCGCCGATGTACTGGTCCACGGGCATCCAGTAATCCACCGCCTTTTTCTCGAACATCCCTTGATCGAAATGGGGGCTGCAGTACCGCTCGAAGTACCAGGAGGACTCCACGAAGGTGTCCATGGTATCGGTCTCCCGCCGGGCGTCGGAGCCGCCGCACTTGGGGCAATCGGTCCCTGTGAAGGAGGCCAGGGACGGCAGGGGGGACCGCCCCCCCTCCAGGAGATCGGCATCCTCGGGCAGGAGGATGGGCAGGTCCTCGTCCCGGACGGGGACGATGCCGCAGGCCGGGCAGTGGACCACCGGGATGGGGGCCCCCCAGTACCGTTGGCGGGAGATCCCCCAGTCCCGCAGCCGGTAGTTGACCGTCTTCTCCCCCCGGCCCATGCCCTTGAGGTGGTCGGCGATCTTGTCCATGGCCTCGCGGTTGTCCATGCCGTCGAAGGGACCGGAGTTGACCATCACCCCGTCTCCGGTGTACGCCTCGGTCATCTCTTCGGACCGGAGGGGTTCGTCGGGCGGATTGACCACCACCACGATATCGAGCCCGTACTTGCGCGCGAAATCGAAATCCCGCTGGTCATGGGCGGGAACGGACATGACCGCGCCGGTGCCGTACTCCATCAGCGCGAAGTTGGCCGTGTAGACGGGCATCCGCCGCTGGTTGACGGGGTTGATGCAGTACGCGCCGGTGAAGATCCCCTCCTTTTCGTAGGTCTCCATGGCCCGGACCGACCGATCCTGGAGCGCCATGCGGTCGATGAAGTCGGCCACTTCCCCCTCGTGGGGGGTGCCCCGGGCCAGCTCCGGGACCAGGGGGTGTTCCGGCGCCAGACACATGAACGTGGCTCCGTAGACCGTGTCCTGGCGGGTGGTGAAGACGGTGATCACCCGCTCCCCGTCCGCCACGGGAAAGTCGATACGGGCGCCGTGGCTCTTGCCGATCCAGTTCTTCTGCATGGTGGTCACCTTCTCGGGCCATCCGGGAAGCCTGTCGCAGTACTCGAGCAGATCCTCGGCATAGTCGGTGATCCGGAAGAACCACTGGGAGAGCTTCTTCTGGCGCACCTGCTCCCCGCAGCGCCAACAGAGGCCCGCCTCCACCTGTTCGTTGGCCAGCACCGTCTGGCAGGTCTCGCACCAGTTGACGTAGGACTCCTTTCGGTAGGCCATGCCCCGTTCGTACATGCGCAGGAAAAGCCACTGCTCCCAGCGGTAATATTCGGGGTGGCAGGTGGCGATCTCCCGGTTCCAGTCATAGGAGAATCCCATGCGCTTGAGCTGGGCCCGCATGGCGTCTATATTGGCGTACGTCCACCGGGCCGGGTGGGAATCGTTGGCGATGGCGGCGTTTTCCGCCGGCATGCCGAAGGCGTCCCACCCCATGGGGTGGAGGACGTTGTACCCCCGCATCCGTTTATATCGGGCCACCACGTCTCCGATGGTGTAGTTCCGCACGTGGCCCATGTGGATCTTGCCGGAGGGATAGGGGAACATCTCCAGCAGGTAATATTTCGGGATATCCGGATCATCCGCCACTTCGAACAGTCGGGTGTCGTCCCAAACGGCCTGCCACTTGGCCTCGATGCGCTTGGGATCATATCTTTGTTCCATGGGTTTCCATCGCCTCCGCTTCCGGTGAGTTGATTTTTGATCCATCAATGCCATAAGATCGGGGAAATAGCAAGGCGCCAAAAGGACGCCCCGCTGCCCGGCGCGACGGATGAAGGCCTTTTGGGCAAAGAAATGATTTGACTTGGGTCCCACAATTTCATATTCAAACAAAAAAGTAATAAAATCAAGAACCATTCCATCCAAAGGAGGCTGAAAAGACGAACACTTTATGACCACCAAAATCCTCATCAACGCCGTCGATCCCGAAGAGTGCCGGATCGCCAAAGTCAAGGACTCCAAGCTCGAGGAGTTCCACATCGAGAACGCCGCGCGGGAGATCACCCACGGCAACATCTACAAGGGAATCATCACCCGCATCGAACCGGGGCTCCAGTGTGTATTCGTCGATTACGGCACCGACCGAAACGGCTTTCTCCAGAAGCAGGAGATCCACAGCGACTACTACCAGGACAACCATGCCGGGGATCACAACATCAAGAACATCGTCAAGAAGGGGCAGGAACTCCTGGTCCAGGTGACCAAGGACCCCATCATGAAAAAGGGGGGGATGCTCACCACCTACATCTCTCTGCCCGGCCGATACATGGTGCTGATGCCCGGCAGCAAGGGGTGCGGTATCTCCCGGAAAATCGAGGATGAGGCGGAGCGCAAGCGGCTCAAGGAGATCATCGGCAAGCTCAAGATCCCGGACGGCTTCGGCGTCATCGTCCGGACCGCGGGCACCGGGGCCTCCAAGACCGTCCTGGACAAGGACTTGAGATACCTCCTCCGCCTCTGGAAGAGCATCAACAAAAAAGGGGTCGACGAGCCGGCGCCGGCCCTGCTCTATAAGGAACAGAGCCTCGTCTTCCGGATCATCCGCGACTATTTCACCGAAGACATCAACGAGATCCTCATCGATGACGCCGCCGTCCACAACGAGGTCCGGGAGTTCATCAAGATCAACTCCCCCAAGCAGACCAAGATCGTCAAGCTCCACAAGGCCCAGAAGCCCATCTTCACCAAGTACCAGCTCGAGGATCAGATCGCCTCCATCTTCGAAAAGCAGGTGCCCCTGAAATCGGGCGGCTCCATCGTCATCGACCAGACCGAGGCCCTGGTGGCCATCGATGTCAATTCCGGCAAGGCCATCCACAACCGCTCCGTGGAGCAGACCGCCTTCCAGGCCAACCAGGAGGCCGCCGAGGAGATCGCCCGGCAGTTGCGTCTCCGGGACCTGGGGGGGCTCATCGTCATCGACTTCATCGACATGAAGGACGGCAAGCACAAACAGGCGGTGGAAAAGGCGATCAAAAGCCACCTGAAGGCCGACAAGGCCCGCACCAA
Organism: uncultured Desulfobacteraceae bacterium; assembly: GCA_964431545.1. Classification (GTDB taxonomy): domain Bacteria; phylum Desulfobacterota; class Desulfobacteria; order Desulfobacterales; family JAABSP01; genus CAYSLC01. Next base: position 22,103 of record CAYSLC010000029.1, read on the forward strand.
GGTGGGCCGGATCACTCAATTCGGGCTGTTGGAGATGTCCCGCCAGCGGATCCGCCCCTCCATTGAATACGGGAGTTACGTGCCCTGCAAATACTGCCAGGGCAAGGGTCTCAGCCCCACCACGGAGATGCTGGGCCTGGGGGTCCTCCGGCGCCTGCAGATCGAATCCCTCAAGGAAGGGGCTACCCTGGTCAAGGCGGCGGTCCCCGTGGAGGTGGCCGACTACCTGCTCAACAAGAAACGCAAGGAGATCCTCGACCTGGAGATGCGGCGGGAGATCAGCATCCGAATCGAAGGGGACCCCAACATGCTCCCCAAAAATAGCACCATCGCCTCCGAATAGCATCCTCTGAGAGAGGGGTTCGGGGGTTCGGGTGAAGCCATGCGCAACCGTAACCGAAACCGGAAACTCCGCCGGGCCGCGGCGGTGGTGATCCTCCTTTCGCTGGCGGTGGCCGTCCCATCGACTTTGCACTTCCTCGGGCCTGAAAGACCCGGCCCGGCGGACCCGGCGAAAGCGGTCCCCCAAACCGCTCCGACGCCTCCGTCCGTGGGGGAGGAGCCGGCGGGACCCCTTGCCCCCCCGGACGGCCCGGTGATCGACTACGGCCGCCTGGAGGAGGAGGGACCCCTCGACGACCTCATGGACCGGCGGATGGCCGACCTGGGCATCGGAGAGAGCCTCGACATGGTGGTGCGCCCCGGTGAATCCATCAAGGTGGGAGACACCACGGTGCCCATGTCCGCGATCCTCGACAAGATCCGGATCGGGAAGGGGGGGATCGTGGAGGAGACCCTCGGTCCAACAAAGGGCAGGGACCGAGTGGAGGGCGAGGATCTTTCCGGCCGCCTGGACGAGGCCCGCCGCCGGTTCGGCGAACTCCGGCGGCGGCTCACGGACGAGCCCCCCCCTGCCCCGTCGACGGAGGAGATCCGGGAATACACGGCGCTGAAAGATCTCCTGTCGGACCATCGGGCCCTCCGGGAGACCGAGGCCCGGATCGAAGAGAACCGGGCTCTTCTGGAGAAGGACGACCAAGGGTTGAAGCGCGCCCTCGAAGAGGGGATCGACCGTCGGATCCGCCGGACGGTGGAGCTGGAGGAGGCCTTCGAGGAACGGACCGGTATTCCCCTGGACGAGGCAGAGAGCCCGGAGGGCAGAGACGAAGACATCGCCTCCCGCCGTTCGGCCCTCCGGGAGGCCCTGACCGGGACGGACGGCCCCCCTCCGGATCCCGACCGGGTCCGGGAATATATCCGGCTGGGAGAGATCCTCGATGAACTCCGACGGCTCCGGAGGCTCCGGGCGGAGATCCGGGAGAAGGAACGGCTGATGGGAATGCCCCCGGCGGCGGCCCGGTCGGAGATCGAGCAGGAGACCGAGACCCTGCCCATGAAAAGGCGGGACCTAGCGGCCTCCTTGGCCTCCCGGCTCTCGCCCGGTTCCGGGGAAGATCTCTACGGCATCCACGTGGTCCGGCCGGGGGACAACGTCTGGAACATCCATTTCGGGATTTTGAAGGAGTACTTCGCCGGCCGGGGGGTCGCCCTTTCGCCGGCCGAGGACGAGCCGGACGCGCGGGGCGTCAGCTCCGGCGTGGGGAGGATCCTCAAGTTCTCGGAGAACATGGTCTCCATCTACAACCTCCGGGAGCACCGGCTGGAGCCGAACCTCCATCTGATCCACCCCCTGAGCAAGATCGTGGTGTTCAATCTCGGCCGGATGCTCTCCATCCTGCGACTGCTCGATTTCGATAAGATCGATCGGGTCTCCTATGACGGGGAGATCCTGTGGATCCCGCCGGCCGAGCCTTGACCGAAAACGCAATAACCATTTGACGAACCGTTTCGCATTGAGTATAGTCGATCTTTTTTTGATCGAGACACAAGAAAAACTATCGGAAATTCAAGGAGGATTCATCTTGGTCAGCATCGCATACGCCATGGGACAAAGCGGCGCGGCACAGGGGCAGGGCGGCGGTTTCGGCGCCTTCGTCCCGCTCATACTGATGTTCGTGATCTTCTATTTTTTGCTGATCCGTCCCCAACAGAAGAAGCAGAAAGAGCACCAGGAGATGATCAACAATCTCCGCAAGGGGGACAAGGTGATCACGGGCGGCGGCATGCACGGCCGGGTCACCGCGGTGGACGAGGCATCGGTCCGCGTGGAGATCGCCGACAAGGTCCAGGTGAAGGTCAACCGGTCGAGCATCGCGGCCCTGGTCTCCCCGTCCGCTCCGGTTCAGGAGTCGAAAAACACAAAGAACGATTCCCAAAAATCCAACCAGAAATCCAAGTAGATATCGTCGTCCGAGGAAAGCCCCATCGAAGACCGGGGGCGGGCTCGATTCTCGCCCTCCCGTCTTTCTGGGGCTTTCATGCGATGGGAGAAAGGAAAAGGACCATTGAAGAATCTGTCTTGGAGAGTGGTATTGGTGGTGCTGGTGATCCTCGCCGCCGTGGTCTACGTTCTGCCCACCTTCAATCCCGGGATGTGGCCCCACAAGCGGATCAACCTGGGCCTCGACCTCCAGGGGGGCATGCACCTGGTCCTGGAAGTGGATACGGACAAGGCGGTGGAGAGCACCGTGGAACGGATCACCCAGGAGATGCGGGACCTCCTTCGAAGCGAGCGGGTCCGGTACGATTCCGTGGAGCGGATCCAGGGGAACAAGATCTCGGTGACCGTCCGGAGACAGGAGAACATCGACGCCTTCGGCGAGTTGTTGGACGACGAGTTCCCCAACCTGCGGGTCGTCTCCAGGGACCAGTCGGGGGAGACCCTCTCCATGGTGCTCGACCTTCCCGACGAGGAGGCCGAACACATCAAGAAGCTGGCCGCGGCCCAGGCCCTGGAGACCATCCGGAACCGCATCGACCAGTTCGGGGTCAGCGAGCCGGACATCCGCCGCCAGGGGGAACGGCGGATCCTGATCCAGCTGCCGGGCATCAAGGACACCCAGCGGGCCAAGGACCTCATCGGCAAGACCGCGCTTTTGGAGTTCAAACTCGTGGACGAGACCGCCGATCCCCAGTCGGCCGAGGAAGGGGACGTCCCTCCGGGGAACCAGGTCCTCTACCAGACCCGGTTCGACCCCAACACCAACCGGGAGATCCGGACCCCCTACGTGCTGAAAAAACGTTCCCTGCTCACCGGCGCCTACCTCACCGACGCCCGGGTTCAGATCGACTCCCAGTATAACGAACCCTATGTCTCCATCAAATTCGACCGCAAGGGGGCCCGGATCTTCGAGCGGATCACCGGCGAGAACGTCAAGAAACGGCTGGCCATCGTTTTAGATAACAAGGTCTATTCGGCCCCGGTGATCCAGGAGAAGATCGCCGGCGGCGAGGCGCGGATCACCGGCAACTTCACCACGGAAGAGGCCCGGGACCTGGCCATCGTACTCCGGGCCGGGGCCCTGCCCGCCCCGGTGGAAATCCTGGAAGAAAGGACCGTTGGACCGTCCCTGGGGGCCGACTCCATTCGCAAGGGATTCCTCTCCATGGTGGTGGGCGGCATCCTGGTGGTGATCTTCATGGTGATCTATTATAAAGGTTCCGGCCTCATCGCGGACGGGGCCTTGACCCTCAACATTCTCCTGATCGCCGGGGGGCTGGCCGGCTTCCAGGCCACCCTGACCCTTCCGGGGATCGCGGGCATCATCCTCACCATCGGCATGGCGGTGGACGCCAACGTCCTCATCTTCGAACGGATCCGGGAGGAGATGCGGATCGGCAAAACCCCCTACGCGGCGGTCAACGCGGGGTACGATCGGGCCAGCCTGACCATCCTGGACGCCAATGTCACCACCCTGATCGCCGCGCTGGTCCTGTTCCAGTTCGGCACCGGTCCGGTCAAGGGGTTTGCGGTCACCCTGAGCCTCGGGGTCCTGGCGAGCCTCTTTACGGCGCTCATCGCCACGCGGATGGTGTTCGACTACCTGCTGGTCAACCGAAAAGCCAAATCCTTAAGCATCTAACACAAAAGGGCACTTCCATGCAGTTCATCAAACCCGGGATCAACATCGATTTCATCGGAAAGAAACGGATCGCATTCGTCTTTTCCGCCATTCTGATTCTCATCACCATCGCCTCCCTGATCATCCACAAGGGGCCCAAGTACGGCATCGATTTCGCCGGAGGGACGGTGATCCAGGTGAAGTTCGACGCCCCGGTGGAGATCGACGCCATCCAGTCGGGGCTCTCCGGGGTCGGTCTGACCGGAAGCACCGTCCAGCGGTTCGGCGAGACCGGCAACCATGAGTATCTGATCCACGCCGACAAGTCGGTGATGACGGACGAAGGGTTCTCCAAAGCGGTGAAACGGGACCTCACCGACGCCACGGGCCGGGAGGCGGAGATCCGCCGCGTGGAGATGGTCGGGCCCCAGGTGGGTAAGGACCTCCGGGAAAAAGCCCTGTTCGCCATGTTCTACGCCCTGTTGTTCATCACCATCTACATCTCCGGACGGTTCGAACTCAAATGGATGCTCAGCGGCGTCATGGCCGGGGCCCTCATGGCGGCGGTCTATCTTTTTTCGCTCTTTCAGGTCAGCATCCCCTTCCTCATCCTGTCGGCCCTGGTGGTGACCCTGGTCCTCTTCTGGTTCCTCAAGCTCAAGTACGCCATGGGGGCCATCGCGGCCCTCATCCATGACGTGAGCATCACGGTGGGGATCTTCTCCATCTTCGGCAAGGAGTTTTCCCTGCCCATCATCGCGGCCCTGCTCACCATCATCGGATACTCGCTCAACGATACCATCATCGTCTTCGACCGGATCCGGGAGAACCTCCGGAAATCGGCCAGAAACTCGTTGGAAACCATCATCAACCAGTCGATCAACGAGACCCTCAACCGGACCATCCTCACCTCCGTGACCACCCTGATCGTGGTGATCGCCCTGTTCGTCCTGGGCGGCGGGATCATCCACGACTTCGCCTTCGCGCTGATTGTGGGCATCCTGGTGGGGACCTACTCCTCCATCTACGTGGCCAGTCCCATCCTCCTCGCCTGGCGGGTGGCGGGAAGGAGACGATAGTCCGCCGGGCCTGGGCGGCTCCACGGCCCCTCGGCCGGAGCGGGCCCGCGCCGTTACGGGGGATTATCGATTCCCGACATGGAAACGATCGCTCCCTGGCTGAGCCTCAAGTCCGTCCCCGGCATCGGCAACCATCTGTTCAAGCGGCTGATCCAGCGGTTCCGGACGCCGGAGGCGGTCTTTACCGCCGACCCGTCGGCGCTTTCGGAGGTGGAGGGGATCCACGCCGGAACGGTTTCGGCGATCCGCGGCCACCGGACCCCGGAGTGGATCCCGACGGAGCTGTCCCTGGTCCGGGCGCGCGGCTATCGGATCATCGTCTACAATGACGCGGAGTACCCCCCGCTGCTCCGGGAGATCCCCGACCCGCCGCCCTATCTCTACGTCCACGGCACCCCGTCGCCGGCGGCCAACGCCGTGGCCCTGGTGGGGAGCCGGAACGCCAGCCGATACGGCATCATGTCCACCAAACGGCTGGCGGAGGAGCTTGCGGCCATGGGGATCGTGGTGGTCAGCGGCATGGCAAAGGGAGTGGACACGGCCGCCCACATCGGCGCCATGGCCGGAGGCGGAAGGACCCTCGCCGTGCTGGGCAGCGGGCTCGACCGCATCTATCCGGCGGAGAACACGGAACTGTTTCACAAGATCGCGAAAACGGGCGCCGTCCTGTCGGAGTTTCCCATGCCGGCGGCCCCGGAACCCCACCACTTCCCCATCCGCAACCGGATCATCAGCGGCATCTCCCTCGGGACGGTGGTGGTGGAGGCCGCCGGAAAGAGCGGTTCCCTGATCACCGCCCGCCTGGCCGCGGAGCAGAACCGGGAGGTCTTTGCGGTGCCCGGCAATATTCAATCCGCTGGAAGCGAGGGGACCCACCGCCTCATCAAACAGGGGGCCAAGCTGGTGGAGGGGGTGCCGGACATCCTGGAGGAACTCGCCCACCTGATCCAGATGCCGTCTTCCGGACGGCCGGCGCCCGAGCGGGGAGCCGAGACGCCGGACCTTCCCCTTCTCACCCCGGAGGAGACGGTGGTGGTCAAGGCCCTGGGCCCCGAGCCGATCCACATCGACGACCTGACCCGGTCGACCCGGATGCCGGCGGGGCTGTTGTCATCGACGCTCCTCCAGCTGGAACTCCGGAACATCGTCCAGCAGTTTCCGGGAAAGCGGTTCGCCAGATGGTCGGGTCGGGACCGTTGACCGGCGGCATGCGGGGCGCGGGGGATCAACCACTAGTCGTACCGAAACAAAAGGCCTTCCGGAAAAACGAGCCGGACCGTTTTCCGGAGGCATAGAGACCCCTTCAAGGATCGTATCGTGACAAAACCGTTGATTATCGTCGAATCGCCCACCAAGGTCAAGACTATCCAGAAGTACCTGGGAAAGGACTTCAACGTCTCCGCCACGGTGGGCCACATCAAGGACCTTCCGCAAAAGGAGATCGGCATCGATGTCGAGAACGGCTTCAAGCCGAAATACCGGATCATCCCCGGCAAGCAGAAGGTGATCACGGCCCTGAAGAAGGCGGCCGGCGATACCGAGGAGGTCTTTCTGGCCCCCGACCCGGACCGGGAGGGCGAGGCGATCGCCTGGCACACGGCCGAGGTCCTCAAGAAAAAGGGGAGGCGGTTCCACCGGGTCCTTTTCCACGAGCTGACCCCCAGGGCGATCCAGGAGGCCATGACCGCCCCCGAGGATCTCCACCAGGACAAGTACGAGGCCCAGCAGGCCCGGCGGATCCTCGACCGGCTGGTGGGCTACCAGCTCTCCCCCCTGTTGTGGAAGAAGGTCAAGCGGGGCCTTTCCGCCGGGCGGGTCCAGTCGGTGGCGGTGCGGATCATCTGCGACCGGGAGGCGGCCATCCGGCGCTTCGTGCCCCGGGAGTACTGGTCGATCACCGCTCTCCTCCGGGCCGAAACCGACCCCGAGTTCCAGGCGAAGCTGGCCCGCAAGGGGAAGGACAAAATCGAGATCCCCGACGAGGCGGCGGCCACGTCGATCCTCGACGAGATCTCCGCCGAGACGCCCCGGGTGGAGAAGGTGGTCAAGAAGACCATCAAGCGGAACCCGCAGCCCCCCTTCACCACCAGCAAACTCCAGCAGGAGGCGATCCGACGGCTCCGGTTCTCCGCCAAGAAGACCATGGTGGTGGCCCAGCAGCTCTACGAAGGGATCGAGATCGGCCCCGGAGAGCCGGTGGGGTTGATCACCTACATGCGGACCGACTCCACCCGCATCGCCGACGAGGCGGCCCGGGAGGCCATGTCCCTGGTCCGGTCCCAGTTCGGCGCCGATTACGTGATCGAACGGCCCCGGGTCTTCAAGAACCGGAAGAAGGCCCAGGACGCCCACGAGGCGATCCGCCCCACCTCCGTCTTCAACACTCCGGACAAGCTCCGCCGACACCTCTCCGAGGACCAGACGTCCCTCTACACCCTCATCTGGCAGCGCTTCGTCGCCTCCCAGATGAAGGAAGCCCTCATCGACAACGTCTCGGTGACCGTCCGCATCGGCGACTACGGCTTCCAGGCGAGCGGTTCGGCCGTCAAGTTTCCGGGGTTCATGGCGCTCTACATGTCCGAGGACGACGCCCAGCAGAGCGAAAAAGAGAAGGTCTCCCTGCCGGAACTCAAGGAGGGGGACACCCTGACCCTGGTCAAGTTCGATCCCAAACAGCACTTCACCCAGCCGCCCCCCCGCTTTTCCGAGGCCTCTCTGGTCAAGGAGCTGGAGGAGAACGGCATCGGACGGCCCAGCACCTACGCCACCATCCTTTCCACCATCCGGGACAAGGGGTATGTGGAGCTGAACAAAGGGTATTTCCGGCCCAGCGAGCTGGGCCTCATCGTCAACGACCTGGTGGTCCGGAGCTTCCCCGACATCCTCGACGTCGACTTCACCGCAAAGATGGAGGACGACCTGGACCGGGTGGAGTCGGCCGAAGAGGACGCCACCCGGATCCTCGACCGCTTCTACCGGTCCTTCAAAAATGAGCTGGACGCCGCCGACGAGGGGATGCTCAGCCTCAAGGGCGTGGGCCTGCCCACCGAACTGACGTGCCCCGACTGCGGCAGGACCCTCCACATCAAGATGGGAAAGAACGGCCTGTTCCTGGCGTGCAGCGGCTATCCGGAGTGCAACTTCACCCGGGACTACACCCGGGACGAACAGGGGAACATCCAGGCCGTGGAGCCGGCGGCCGAAGAGCCCACGGACAAGGTCTGTCCCAAGTGCCAAAAACCGCTGGTGGCCAAACGGGGCCGGTACGGCAACTTCCTGGCCTGCACCGGGTATCCGGAGTGCAAGTACACCGAGAGCCTCGGCACCGAGGAAGGGGGCCGGGCCACCGGGGTTTCCTGCCCGAAACCGGACTGCGGGGGGGAGCTGGAGGAGCGGAAATCGAAGCGGGGCAAGGTGTTTTACGGCTGCAACCGTTTCCCGGAATGCGATTACGCCGTCTGGGACAAGCCCGTGCCCAAGGCGTGCCCCCAGTGCGGGGCCCCCTTCTTGGTGGAAAAGACCACCAAAAAGGAGGGGACGGTCCTGGCCTGTCTCGACCGGGAGTGCGGATTCCGGGAGCCCGCCTGACCCCGGGGGGGACCCGGCCGCCGCGGCCTCCGGGCCCCCCCCGCAAAAAAAGATTTGACATGCCGGGACATGGCTGTTACTTAAGAGCCAGAGTGTAACACATACGAGTGAAATCGATGAACAACGGACTTCCCATTCTCAACCTTATCGGCATCATCATTATTCTCCTGGTAGGTGTCCTTACCTGCCAGGGAGACGGGGGTTGATAATGGGTTGACACCATAGCCCAAAACGAGATCCAAAAAATCCGTTATCAGCCCCGAGCTGATAACGGATTTTTTTTTACCTTCTGTGGGAAAAACCAACATTCGGGGGGAAAGACCATGAAGAGCGACAGCGTGAAGTCCGGGGTGGAACGGGCGCCGCACCGGGCCCTGTTCAAGGCCATGGGGTACACGGACGGGGAGATCGGCCGCCCGCTGATCGGCATCGCCAATTCGGCCAACGCCGTGATTCCGGGCCACATCCATTTGGACAAGATCACCGAGGCGGTCAAGGCGGGGGTCCTCATGGGCGGGGGGACCCCCGTCGAGTTCGGCACCATCGGGGTCTGCGACGGCATCGCCATGAACCACATCGGCATGAAGTATTCCCTGGCCAGCCGGGAGCTGATCGCCGACTCCATCGAGGTGATGGCCACGGCCCACGCCTTCGACGCCCTGGTCCTGGTGCCCAACTGCGACAAGATCGTCCCCGGCATGCTCATGGCGGCGGCCCGGCTCGACATCCCCGCCATCGTGGTCAGCGGCGGCCCCATGCTGGCCGGCCGGCGGCCGGAGAGTTCCGGCGGGGAGAAGATCGATCTGATCACCGTCTTCGAGTGCGTCGGCGCGGTCCGCGCGGGCACCATGGAAGCGGCGGACCTGGCCAGAATCGAGGACGAGGCGTGCCCCACCTGCGGCTCCTGCGCCGGCATGTTCACCGCCAACTCCATGAACTGCCTCACCGAGGCCATCGGCATGGGACTTCCGGGCAACGGAACGATCCCGGCGGTGATGGCGGCCCGGATCCGTCTCGCCAAGGCGGCCGGCCAGCGGATCATCGACCTTCTGGAACAGGCGGTCACCCCCCGGAAGATCATGACGCCGGAGGCCTTCCGCAACGCCCTGACCGTGGATATGGCCCTGGGATGCTCCACCAACACCGTCCTCCATCTGGCCGCCATCGCCCGGGAGGCCGGGGTTCCCATGGATCTGGACGGGATCAACGAGATCAGCGCGATCACCCCCCACCTCTGCTCCCTGAGCCCCGGCGGACCCCACCACCTGGAGGACCTCCACCGGGCCGGCGGGGTCCAGGCGGTGATCCGGACCCTGGCCGACGCCGGGAAGATCTCCGGGGGATGCCTGACGGTGACCGGAAAAACGGTGGCGGAGAATCTGGAACAGGTCCGGTACGTCGACCGGGAGGTGGTCCGTCCCCTGGACGCCCCCTACCACGCCCAGGGGGGGCTGGCGGTCCTCTTCGGCAACATCGCCCCGGACGGATGCGTGGTGAAGCAGTCGGCGGTGCGGGAGGAGATGCTCCGCCACCAGGGACCGGCCCGGGTCTTCGATTCCGAGGAGGCGGCCACCGAGGCGATTCTGGGGGGGTCGATCGTCAAGGGGGACGTGGTGGTGATCCGCTACGAGGGGCCCCGGGGGGGACCCGGCATGCGGGAGATGCTCACCCCCACCTCCGCCATCGCCGGCATGAAGCTCGACGCCCATGTGGCGCTTCTCACCGACGGCCGGTTCTCCGGAGGGACCCGGGGGGCCGCCATCGGCCACATCTCCCCGGAGGCGATGGGGGGCGGCCCGCTGGCCGCCGTCCGGGAGGGGGACACCATCGTCATCGACATCCCCGGCAAGCGGATCGACGTGAACCTGTCCCGGGAGGAGATCGACGGCCGCATGGCCCGGTGGACGCCGCCGCCCCCGAACATCACCACGGGGTACATGGCCCGGTACGCCCGAACCGTCTCCTCGGCCAGCACCGGCGCCGTGGTGGGGGAGATGTAGCGGGGCCGAAGGGATTCGGCCCCCAACCCAAAGACGCGCGGACGGACCCACACCGGCCGTCCCGCCAAGGAAGGAAGCGATATGGAACTGACGGGAGCACAAATACTGATGCGGGTGCTCGAGGAAGAGGGGGTGGACACCATTTTCGGATATCCGGGGGGTGCCGTCATCGACATCTACGACGAGCTGGTCAAGACCGACATCCGGCACGTCCTGGTCCGTCACGAACAGGGGGCGGTCCATGCCGCGGACGGGTTCGCCCGGGCCAGCGGACGGGTGGGGGTCTGCATGGTCACCTCCGGCCCGGGCGCCACCAACACGGTCACCGGCATCGCCTCGGCCTATATGGACTCCATCCCCGTGGTGGTGATCACCGGTCAGGTGCCCAAGAACCTGATCGGCAACGACGCCTTCCAGGAGGTGGACATCGTGGGGATCACCCGACCCTGCACCAAGCACAACTACCTGGTCAACGACGCCGGGGAGCTGGCCCGGGTGATCAGGGAGGCCTTCTACATCGCCCGGTCGGGCCGGCCCGGCCCGGTGCTCGTGGACATCCCCAAGGATGTGGTCAAGGGGACCGCCGCCTACAATACCACCGGCGAGATCCGGATGCGCTCCTACAACCCCACCTACAATCCCAACCGGCGGCAACTCCAGAAGGTGGTCAAGCTCATCGAATCGGCCGAACGGCCCGTGATCTTCGCCGGCGGCGGGATCATCCTCTCCAAATCCTCGGCCGAGCTGACCGCCTTCGCCCGGAAGGCGCGGATCCCGGTCACCGCGTCCCTCATGGGGCTGGGGGCCTTTCCGGGATCCGATCCCCTCTGGCTGGGGATGATCGGGATGCACGGCACCTACCGGGCCAACATGTCCACCAGCGAGTGCGACCTGCTCATCGCGATCGGGGTGCGGTTCGACGACCGGGTGACGGGAAAGACCGACGCCTTCGCGGCCCAGGCGGAGATCGTCCATATCGACATCGATCCCACCTCCATCCGGAAGAACGTGCCGGTGAGCATCCCGGTGGTGGGGGACTGCAAGATCGCCCTCGACCACCTCAACAAACTACTGGAGGAGGCCGATCTGGGGAACCTGGAGGGACGAAGGTCCGAGTGGTTTTCCCGGATCGACGGCTGGAAGCAGGCCGGCCGCCTCGCCTACGAGCAGAAGGAGGTCATCAAGCCCCAGTACGTGGTGGAAAAGCTCTACGAACTCACCCGGGGGGAGGCGATCGTCACCACCGAGGTGGGCCAGAACCAGATGTGGGCGGCCCAGTACTACCATTTCGACCGTCCGGGACACTTCATCACCTCCGGCGGCCTCGGGGTCATGGGATTCGGCCTGCCGGCGGCCATCGGCGCCCAGGTGGCCCGCCCCGACGCCCTGGTGGTGGACGTGGCCGGCGACGGCTCCATCCAGATGAACATCCAGGAGATGGCGACGGCGGTCCAGTGCCGTCTGCCCGTAAAGGTGATCATCCTCAACAACGGCTATCTGGGCATGGTCCGCCAGTGGCAGGAGCTTTTCTACGAGAAGCGGTACGCCTGCACCTGCATGGACCACGCCCCCGACTTCGTCAAGCTGGCGGAGGCTTACGGCGCCGTGGGTCTGCGGGCGACCAAGCCCGAAGAGGTGGAGACGGTCCTCGGACAGGGGCTGTCCAACTACAAGGATCGTCCGGTGATCATGGACTTTGTGGTGGAAAAGGAGGAGAGCGTCTACCCCATGGTGCCCGCCGGGGCTCCCATCACCGAAATGCTGCTGGTTTAGGGAAGGGAGGCGAAGATGCACGAACGGAAACACGTCCTCTCCATTCTGGTGGACAATAAGCCCGGCGTCCTGTCCCGGATCTCCGGGCTCTTCTCGGGCCGGGGGTACAACATCGAGAGCCTCTGCGTCGCCGAAACCTTGGAGACGGGGGTCTCGCGGATCACCATCGTCACCCAGGCCAACGAGGACCTGGTGGAGCAGATCAAGAAGCAGCTCAACAAGCTGATCAACGTCATCAAGGTC
>CAYSLC010000030.1:0-34672 GCA_964431545.1 uncultured Desulfobacteraceae bacterium
CATCGACCAGGAGGGGACCTACCCCCTGCCCGAGGCCCAGGTGGACCGGTTCATGCTCAAGCTCCTCATCGGCTACCCGGAGCGGACCGAGGAGAAGGAGATCATGAACCGGGTCGCCTTCGGGGCCGACGAGGCGGTCGACCCGGTGATCGACCCCGGGGCGCTCAACGGGATCGTGGCCCTGGTCAACGAGATCTATATGGACGACAAGCTCAAGGACTATATCGTCGACATCGTCTTCGCCTCCCGGAACCCGTCGGATTTCGGCATCGACATCGGCCACTACATCCAGTACGGCGCGAGCCCCCGGGCCACCATCTACCTGAGCCTGGCGGCCCGGGCCTTCGCCTTTCTCCAGGGCCGGCCCTACGTCACCCCCCAGGACATCAAGTCGGTGGCCCCCAACGTCCTGCGCCACCGGATTCTCTTGAGTTACGAGGCCGAGGCCGAGGACATCACCCCGGACCAGATCATCACCCGGATCTTCGACGCCGTGCCGGTGCCGTGATCGGTAGGCTTTCGTAAAACCCATGGACCGCCACCGACCTTAGCGCGCCTTGAGTCCCCGAGAGAGCAATCACCGAGAGAACCGAGACGGAGACCGGACCGGCCTGCCCCCCGAGATCATCCGGAAGATCAAACGGATCCACTTCCGGGCCGGCCGGCAGGTGAACACCGTCATGGCCGGCCAGTACCGGTCCGTCTTCCGGGGGGTGGGCGTGGAGTTCGAGGAGGTCCGGGAATATTTCCCCGGCGACGAGGTGAAGAGCATCGACTGGCAGGTCTCGGCCCGCCTGGGGGAGCCCTATGTCAAGCGGTACCGGGAGGAGCGGGAGCTGTTGATGATGCTTCTGGTGGACATCAGCGCCTCGGGCCGGTTCGGCACGGCCGGGAACCTGAAGCGGGAGACCGCCGCCGAGATCGCCTCCATCCTCGCCTTCAACGCCATCCGCAACAACGACAAGGTGGGGGTGATCCTCTTTTCGGACCGGGTGGAGCGGTACATCCCGCCCAAGAAGGGATCGGCCCATGTCTGGCGGGTCATCAAGGAGATCTACACCTTCCGGCCGGGCCACCCGGGCACCGACATCGCCGCGGCCCTCGGCTTCCTGGGCCGGGTCAGCCGGAAGAAGGCGGTGACGTTTCTGATCTCCGACTTCCTCCACCCCCTCATCCAGGAGTACCCCAAACCGCTGCGGATCGCCTCCGGACGCCATGAACTCATCGGCGTGGTGGTCTCCGATCCCGGGGAGCGGCGGCTGCCCGAGGGGGGGATCGTCCTGGCCGAGGACATGGAGACCGGCGAGGTGATGCTCCTGGACGCTTCGGACCGGGGAACCCGGCGGCGGTACGAGGAGATGAAGAGGGCGGAGCACGGCCGGATCATCGAGGCTTTGAAGGCGGCCGGCGTCGACCGGGTGGAGGTGGCCACCACCGATTCGGCCGCGGATGTGCTGACCCGGTACTTCCGGCTCCGGGAGCGGCGGCGGCGATGAGCCATCAGATTCGATCGTGGGTGGCGGCGCTGGTCCTGCTGACCCTGATGGCGGCGGCCGCCGGGGCCCGGACCGGCACGGAGACCGACGATCCGGTTCCGCCGGATGGGGCCGTGAAGAACGCCCCGATGAACGGGAATGGCGAGGGGGAGACGATCCGGATGACCGACATCCATGACATCAAACCGATCGAGCGGCCCTTCTTCCTTCCCCGCTGGGTCTTCTGGGCCGTCGGGGGGCTGCTGGTCCTTCTCCTCCTGGCGGCCGCGGCAACCCTCTGGCGGCGCCGGCGCCGGCGGGCCGCGCTTCCCGAGGCGCCCCCCCGGCCCCCCGAAGAGATCGCCCGGGAGGGACTCGGGGAACTCCAGGAGGTGGAACGGATCGACGGGAGGCGCTTCTACTTCCGGCTGTCGGAGATCCTCCGGGCTTACATGGAGGGGCGGTACGGCTTCCCGGCCCTGGAGATGACCACCGAGGAGCTGCTCCCCCGGTTGCGGGACCTCGGCCTGTCCGAGCCGCTGCGGGAGGGGGCCGGGCGCCTGTTCCGGACGGCCGATCCCGTGAAGTTCGCCAACGAGCGGGCCGTGGAGGCCCGGATGCGGGAGGATCTCGCCTTCGCCCACCGGTTCGTTGGGGAGACGGCGGCCCCCGAGGCCGGGGCCGATCCCGCCAAAACCACGGGCGGGACCTCCGCCGCCTGAGACGAGGATGGGTATGGAAAGCTTCCGATTCGCATCCCCGATCTTCCTCTGGCTCCTGGTTCTGGTGGCCCTGGCCGCGATCCACCGCCGACGGAGACGGCTTTCGCCCTCCCTGGGGGTCCCGTCCCTGGTCTCCCTCCGGTCCCTGGCCCCGTCCCCGGCGCTTCGGGCCGCGTGGCTGGTGGACCTGCTCAAGTACGGCGCCCTGGTCCTGATGATCCTTGCCCTGGCCCGGCCCCAATGGGGGACCCGGCGGGAGAGCCTCCGGACCGAAGGGGTCAACATCGTCCTGGCCGTGGATCTTTCGGAGAGCATGGCGGCCCTCGACTTTCGTCGCGGGGGCAAGATCGTCAACCGCCTGGAGGCGGTCAAGGGGGTGGTCCGGGACTTCATCGCCAAACGGCGGGGGGATCGGATCGGCATGGTGGTCTTCGGCACCAACGCCTACACCCAGCTCCCCCTCACAAGGGACTACGCCGCCATCGCCTCCATCCTGGAGCGGCTGGAGATCGGGGCCGCGGGGGAGGCGACGGCGGTGGGGGACGCCATCGGCATCTCCTTGAAGCGGCTGGCCGATATCGAGAGCCGGTCGAACCTGATCATCCTCCTCACCGACGGGCAGAGCAACGCCGGGGAACTCGCCCCGACGGTGGTGGCGGAGGTCGCGGCCCAACAGGGGGTCAAGATCTACACCATCGGGGTGGGGACCCGGGGAAAGGCGCCGTTCTTGATCCATGACCCGGTCTTCGGGGACCGGTACGTTCATCAGCGGGTGGACATCGATGAAGAGACCCTGAAGGCGGTGGCGGAACAGACGGGGGGGATGTACTTCCGGGCCGAGGACACCGAGGGGCTCGCGGAGATCTACAACACCATCGACCGGATGGAGAAGACCGAGGTGGAGATGGAGGTCTATGCCGAGTACCGGGAGGTCTACCCCCATCTGCTGGCGCCGGCCCTGCTGCTGCTGGGGCTCTGGGTGCTGCTCACCAATACCCGGTACTTGAGGGTGCCATGACTTTCGCAAGGGCCGAACTGTTGTTCATCATCTGGGCCGTACCGGTCTTTCTGCTGCTCTTCGCCTACGGGATAAGGCGGCGCAACCGGATCCTCGCCCGGTTCTCCTCGGCCCGGGGGCTCGACGCCATCGCGCCGGAGAGCGGCACCCGGCGCCGGTGGTGGAAGGCGGCCCTGGTGCTCACGGCGACCCTGTTTTCCGCCGTGGCCCTGGCGGGCCCCCGGTACGGCTACCATTGGCGGGAGATCGAGCAGAAGGGGATCGACATCCTCATCGCCCTCGACTGTTCCCGGAGCATGCTGGCCGACGACATCAAGCCCACCCGGCTCGACCGGGCCAAGCGGGAGATCCTCGATCTCCTGGCCATGCTCCGGGGGGACCGGGCGGGGCTCGTCGCCTTTTCGGGGACCGCCTTTCTCCAGTGTCCCCTGACCCTCGACTACCAGACCTTCCACATCTTCCTCGACGCCCTCACCCCCGACGACATGCCCGTGGGGGGGACCGACCTCCACGGGGCTTTGACCACGGCCCTGGCCGGCTTCGATCCGGAGGCGTATTCGGACAAGGCGATCCTCCTCATAACCGACGGGCAGCACACCGGCCGGGGGGACCCCATGGCGGCGGTCGAGGAGGCCCGAAAGGCGGGGGTGAAACTTTTTGCCGTGGGCGTGGGCGGGGAGCAGGGGGTGCCGATCCCCGATCCCGAGGGCGGGTTCCAGAAGGACCGATCGGGCCAGATCGTGCTGGCAACGCTCGACGAGGAAGCCCTGAAGCGGATGGCCCTGCGGACGGGCGGGGCCTATGTCCGGTCCGTGGCGGGCGATATGGACCTGGAGGCGATCTATGAAAAGGAGATCCGGGAGAAGATGAGCGCCGCCACGGTCCGAAGCGGACGGAAGCAGGTCTGGGAGGACCGGTACCAGTGGTTCCTGTTCCTGGCGATCCTCTGCCTGACCGCGGAGCTTTTCCTCCCGGCCCGGAAGCGGGCACGGCGGGTCGGGCCCCTGGCGGCCGCCCTCCTTGTGGTCTCCCTGCCGGCCGTGGCCGACGCCGGGCCCATGCGCCAGGGGGTGGAGGCTTACGAGGCGGGGAACTACGAGGCGGCCCTCAAATCCTTCATCGACGCCCAGCTCGACGCCCCGGAGGCGCCCGAGATCCTCTACAACCTCGGCAACGCCTACTACAAGCTCGGCCAGTACAAGCCGGCCATCGAAAACTACGACGCGGCCCTGACCGGGGCCCGGCAGGATCTGAAGGAAAAGCTCCACTACAACCTGGGCAACGCCAAGTTCAAGGAGGGCGACCTGGAGGGGGCCGTGGAGAGCTACCGCGCGGCCCTGGAGCTGAATCCCGACGACGCCCAGGCCCGGCGGAACCTTCGCTTTGTCGAGAAAGTGATGGAGGAAAAGAAGAAACAGCCGCCGCCCCAGGGGAAAGGGGAGAAGGGGGAGGAGGACGGCTCGGAATCGGAGGAGAACCAGGAGCAGGAGGGGGATGGCGAAGGGTCGGACCGGGAATCGGACCCGCCCCGGCAATCCCCGGACGACCGGGGAACCGGTCCACGGGACCGGGAGAATCCGGAGGAGAAGACCCCGGAGGATGCCGGCGGGACCGGCGGGGCGGGCGATCAGGAGGACCGGGAGCCCCGGGGGGATTCCCCGACTTTCGGGGACGAGATGGATCCGGAGCAGGCGGCCAAGGCTCCTCAACCGGACGCCGAGCCCGAGGAGCCCCAGGGGGAGGCGGGGCGCGCCGCCAGGGCCGGGTCGCCCGGTGAGGGGGAGGACGCCGATGCGGACCAGCAGGCCCGCCGAATCCTCAACCGGCTGGAGGATAAGCCCATGATTCCCTTTTCGCACAAGGGGGCGGCCGGGCGGAACCAAGCTGTGGAGAAGGACTGGTGATGCGTCGGACCGTTCTCCTGTTGCTGATCTTCCTTTTCTGGGGCGCCGGGGGCCTCCAGGCGGCCCAGGTGACGGCCCATGTGGACCGCACCGAGCTGGCCCCCGGGGAGTCGCTGCGGCTGACGGTGACCATCGTCGACGGCCAGGGGGAGGTGGACACGGATCCCATCGAGGACTTTCGGGTGGTGGACAGCGGCACCAGCACCTCCATCCGGATCATCAACGGGGAGACCTCCAGGGAGGCGTCCCATACCTATGTGTTGATGCCCAGACAGCAGGGGACCCTGACCATCCCTCCCCTCCCGGTCCGGGTCGGATCCGGCACCCTCCGCACCCAGGAGATCACCGTCCGGGTGACCGAATCGGCCCAGGTCGAGGGGGGAGACCGGGACCTCTTCGTGCGGGCCCGAATCTCCAACCCCTCCCCATACGTGGGCGAGCAGATCATCTATACCTTCGCGCTCCACCGGCAGGTGCAGATCGCCCGGGTCCGGTTCCAGCGCCCGGAATTCTCCGGGTTTACGGCCAAACAGATCGGGGAGGAGCGCTCCTTTGCCCGGGTGGTGGGGGGCAAGCGGTACCAGGTCACGGAACTCTCCTATGTACTGATTCCCCTCGATCCCGGCGCGAAGACCATCGAACCGGCGGTCCTCCAGTGCGAGGTGGTTCGGAGAAGCGGCCGGGGGCGGCGCTCCCCCTTCGGCGGGTTTTTCGATTTCGGGTTCGGCGGCGCCGAGGTGGAGCCGGTGGCGGTGCGGACCGATCCCGTGCCGGTGGCGGTCCGAGCCCTTCCCCCCTACCCGGGGGAGGGAACGTTCTCCGGGCTGGTGGGGCGATTCGAGCTTCGGGCGTCGGCGGAGCCCTCGGAGCTTTCGGTGGGGGATTCCGCCACCCTCGCCGTGGTCCTGGAGGGGACGGGGAACCTCATGGACGCGGAGCCCCCGGATGTCCGCGTTCCGGAGAGTTTCAAGGCCTACCGGGATTCACCCCAGAAGAAGATCGAGCTGGGGCCGGACGGCTACTCCGGCAGCCAGGTGTTTCGACACGCCCTGGTGCCGGTGGCGCCCGGAGAATACACGCTCCCGCCGGTGCGGACCACCTACTTCGATGTCCGGAACGAGGCGTACCGGACCCTGTCGACCGATCCGGTGTCCCTCCGGGTGATCCCCGGAGAGGGGACCCAAGCCCCGCCGGTGGTGGTCTCTTCGGAACCCGAGCCGGAGAAGGAGAGCAAGGAGGCGGTCGCCTTCGTGGGAAAGGACATCTTCTCCGTCAAGGAGGGGCTCGATGTCCTGGAGACGGAATACCGGCTTCCGCTGTTTCAGTATCTCGCCCTCCTGGCCGCTCCGGGCCTCTTCTACGCCCTGGTGGCCCTCTTACTGGCCGCCCGGCGGAAGACCGAGGATCCGGCCGCGGCCCTGGGCCGCCGGTCGGAGGCGCACCTGAAGGCCGCCCAAAAGGCCCTTGGCAAGTCCGATGGGACGCTTTTCTCCCATCTGGCCAAGGGGGTGGTCTGTGCCATCCGGAGCCGGACCCGAACGATGGGTGAATCGTTGACCTACGGGGAGGCCGAAGCGCTTTTGAGGTCCAAGGGGGTTTCCGGGGAGACGGCGGACCGGGCCAAGTCCCTGCTGGAACGCCTCGACGCCCTCAAGTTCAGCGGCGGGGCCGCCGACAGAGCCGAGAACGAGGTCTTGCTGGCCGAGTGCCGGTCCCTGGTCCGGGAACTCAACCGACGATGAGTCCGATACCCGCCATCCGCGTCGCCCTCCTGGGCCTGCTGCTCCTTCTGGGGGCCGGGAGCCTCGGGGAAGCGCCGGCCGTGGAGCACGAAAACGCCCGGATCTTCCTGGACGCGGTGGAGGCCTACAAACAGGAAGACTACGGGGCGGCGGCCGAAGGGTTTTCGGCCCTGGCGGAATCGGGCGTGGACAGCGGCAGGCTCTACTACAACCTGGGAAACGCCTATTTCAAAAAGGGGGATCTGGGGCGGGCCATCCTCTGGTATGAGCGGGCCAGGAAACGGATCCCCCAGGATCCGGAACTCAACTTCAACCTGAATTACGCACGGTCCCAAACCCGGGATCAGCGGGAGGAGGGGGAGGTCACCCTGAAGCGGGTCCTCTTCTTCTGGCGGCACCTGTTGTCGGACCGAGCGATTCGCTGGATCGGCGTGGGGCTGAATCTTCTTTTCTGGATCCTGCTGGCGATCCGGCGGCTTCGGGGGAAGCGGCCGCTCAAGGGGGCGGGGTACCTGGCATTGGCCGTGGCCGTCTTATTCGCGCTCACCGCCCTGTACGGGTACCATGAGGACCGGTTCGGAAGGGATGCGGTGATCCTGGCCGACGACGTCCCGGTCCGGTCGGGCACATCGCCGGGGGCGACCGAGCTGTTCGTCCTCCATGCCGGGACCCGGGTCACGGTGGAGAAGGAGACCCAGGGCCACTACCGGATCTTCTTTGCCGAGGGAAAGATCGGGTGGATCGACAAATCCCAGGCCGGCGTCATCTGATCCCCCTTCCACCTGTCGAACGTCACTTTTTTCCGCCCGGCTCCATCTCCTCCAGGCGATCCATGAGGCGCCGGGCCGTTTCGATGTTCTTCCGGACGCTCTCGTAGTCCGAATCGAGCTTGACCACCTTCTCCCACTCTTCGATGGCCTCTTCCAACTGTTCCTTCTGAAAATATTCGATGCCCTGCTTGTAGTGGGTGTCCTTGTAGATCGATTCACTTTCGGTCAGGTATTTTTTGCAGTTGCCGCAGTCGGGGGCGTGGGTCAGCGCCGATTTGAACGCGTCGATGGCGGAGAGATAATCCTTCCGGTAGTAGGCCTCCATGCCCTTCTGGTAGAGGGCCCGGGAAAGGTAGTCCCTGGCGACCTCGTCATCGGGCTTCAGGGCGACGGCCCGTCTCAACTGCCGGGCGGCGTCCGTGTAGTTCCGGAGTTCGAAGGCTTCGATGCCCTGGTCCAGGTGGCGTCGGCTCCGGTCCGGTTCCCCTCTCTCCGCCGTGGTCGCCGGCGTTTTTTTCTGTTCGGCGGCTGTTCCCCTGGCGGGCTCCGGCTGTTTCGACCTTTTTTCCTCTTTTTCCGGCGGCGGCGTGGCCGCGGTTGGGGTCCCCGTCTGGAAGGGGAGACCTTCGATCTCGGGTAGTTTGATCTCCTGGCCCGCCCTGAGATTGTCGGCGCTGATCCCGTTGGCCTTGACGATGGCGTCCGTCACGATCCCGATCTTCCCGCCCCTTTTCTTCGTCTCCGTCTCCGCAATGAAGGACCGGCTGGACGGGTCCCAGTAGACCCCCGTCAGATAGGTGCCGTAGTACTTCATGGCGATCTTCGACAGGATCTCCCCCGGCCGCACACGGTGGAGGACATATTCCCCCGCCGGTGCGATCTTCACCGGTTTCCCAGGGGGTTGCGGCGGGCGCTGGCTCCGGGGGGGCTTCTTGGTATTGGCCGGTGGTGGAAATTGGATCTGTTCCAGCGTACATGAGGAGAGAAAAAGGGCGATCAGCAGGCAGAAGAGGCCTGCTTCCCGGATCTTGACGGGTCTCGAAACACCTTCCACCGCGGTTCTCCTTCCAATCTTCGACCTTGTTGGGGTTACCGGTTGCCGGACCTGCCGGGGGCCATGGCCGGACCCCGTTTTTGTCCTTTACAGATCCAGGCCCACGCAAAAATGAACGGAGAGTGAAAAACGGAGATCGTCCCAGCCGAGTTCCGACCCCTCTCTGCGCCCAAAATCCACTTTGGCCGCCCCGGTGTTCCGTTCGTACCGATTTTTCGGTCCACCGAACAAGACGGCGGGGGGAGGTCGCCGCCAGGCAGATGGACCGTGTCTCCATTGTCCGGGTAAATCGTCGGTCCATTTCATATCACAGATCCTCGTACCCATGCAACGGGACCGATGGCGCACCCGGCGGATCCGAACAGACATCTAGAAGATTCACACAGGTTTATCTTCGGTGTCAAACGATATCGGGTGTGGCTCGGCTGTTTGCCGAATGGGCCGCCGCAAAATCGGGTATAACGGGAAAAATCCGTATTGACATTGGGGATCGGATCGGAGAAAAATAGAAGACGCTGAACGGCTCTAATTCTTCGATTTCCGTTCCGATGCCGAGATTTCTTTGATCCCTGAATCCGCTTTACTTTGCCGCACGGTACCTTATATACTCGAAGGTGTGTATCTTTTTTCAGCTTAATGGCGCAATCATCGGCGAAACCTGAGTGATCACCTCCAAAAATGCCCCTGAATCGTGAAGGAGGAGGGAAGGCGTTCCCTATTTTCCACCCTCCATGGGCAATCGCCGGAAGCTTCGCATGTTGCCTGCGTCGAGATTATTTATCCAGCGGTTTCATCCGCTTGGTTACCCAAGGCATCCGAATATCAACACCAAGGAGAAAATCATGCGTTGTCCCCGCCGTTTCCAGTGGAAGGCCATTGTTTCAGTCCTGGCATGCTGTCTGTTCGTGATCTGTGTTCCGCCGTCCGGCGCCCAGACCACGGCCCCGGGAGGGGCCGCCTCCGACGCTTACGAATCCGGCGCCGGCCGACCGGTGGGGTTCGTCAGCCTGGTGGAGGGGCAGGCGATGATCTTCCGCGAGGATTCCGAACAGGGAGATGAGGCGGCCCCCGGCATGCCCCTTTTCGAAGGGGACGCCATCCGGACGATGGAGCCCGGCCGCATTCGGATTCAGATGAAGGATGATAGCCTGATCACCCTGACATCCCAGACAAGGTTGACCATCAGCCGCAGTCTGTACAGCCAGGAGAAAGAGGAGCGGGCCTCCTTCTTCGACATGGCACTGGGTAAGGCCCGTTTCGTGGTGAAAAAGCTGGTGGGCTATAAGCGGTCCGAGTTCAAGGTCAAGACGAAGACCGCCATCGTCGGGGTCCGGGGCTCGGACTTCACGGTCTTTGCCACCGATTCGCTCACCGAGGTGACGGCCCTGGAAAATACCCTCCTCGAGGTGATCGGCCTCATCGGACCCGAGGTGCCGCCCGTCCTTCTCAGTCCGTTCGAGCAGACCATCATCGCCCTCGGTGAACTCCCCGACGATCCCCGGCGCATCGGCATGGATCGGATCCAGGAACTGAAACGGCTCTTCGAATTCGGGGGAGGGATTTCGGAGACCCGACGTCCATTCGATTGGGGTTCGGTCGGTGGCGGGGTCAAAGGGAAGCAACCGCCGCCGGCCCGCCCAAGGGCCGGGGCGGCGTTTACGCCGGAACCGACCGGCGGCATCCAGGAGGATGTTGACGAGGTTGTTCGGGAGATCCGGGAGGAGATCATGGAACAGGAGGTCGACGACCAGGGGAATCTGCCGCCGTTTCCCGATGAGCCGCTGAAAAACTTACCGCTTTTTCCGGATGAACCGGCGCAACAATAACATCCGGTTGAAGAATGAAGAATCCGGCCGTGTTATCAGCCGTTTTTAAGGAGGAAGGGAAAGTAATGGAAAAGATTCGTTTATTGAACATTCGGGTTTTGTTTCTCGGCATCGCCTTCCTGTTGATCGGGAATGTGGGGTTGGCGGCTGATTACACCTGGAATGGCTCGGTGGACGGCGATTGGTTCACGCCCTCCAACTGGAGTTCACCGACGGGAATGGACTATCCCATGAGTTCGACCGACACGGCGACCATCCCCGCCGGCGTGCCGAACGATCCACAAATCACAACGGACAGCTCCATTTTTATCAGCAATCTCACGGTGCAAAGCGGTGGTTTCCTCACAGTGGCCAATGAGTTCCTCTATTTCCATACGGATCAGGCAACAATCGGCGGCACCGTGACCATCAATGACGGGACATTTGAGATCGGTTCGAGCGGAGGGACCGTTCAGTCCGGTGGGCGGCTGAATCTATCCGGGGGCGCGCTCCAGTTCGATTCGTCCTCCCTCGGCAACAGCGGCACGGTGGATTGGAGCGGCGGGAATGTCCAGCCCTTTTCGGCTTCCACCTTTTCCATCATCAACACCGGCACTTGGAGGGTCGGCGGCAACACCCCAAAGCAGCTTCTGGGGTGTACTTTCACGAACGAGTCGGGAGGCACGCTCGACATCAGCGGTATACTGGAGATCGGCATCTCCTCCGTCATCGACAACTCCGGAACGATCAACTGGGACGGGACGCTACAGTCGGCAAGCCCCGGGAGCAACTTTTCTTTCGAAAACGACGGACAGATCAATGTGACCGGCACTTCCGGCAATACGCTCGCGTATTGCAGCTTCTCCAATTTGGCCGGCGGAGTCCTGCATCTGGCCTCCGGGACGACGCTGATCTATGATGGACTCCAACAGAATTTTTCATTCAACCAGTCCGGGGAAATCACCGGAACCGGTACATTGGATATCTCTTCCATCAGCGCCGGGCCACCCCTGTCAAACCAGGGAATCATCGCCCCCGGCCCCCCGCCGGGAACCCTTACTCTCGTGGGAGGTTTTTTCAACCAGGATACGGGCACCATCGAGATCGACATCACCGACATCGACACCTACGACCGGTTTTCCGTGACCGGAGATGTGACCTTGAACGGGGGGGATTTGATCGTTCACGTCAGCCCCGCCCATACCCTGAATGGCGGTGAGGTTTACAGCGTCCTGACGGCGACCGCCGGGATCAACGGAACGTTTTTCGTTGCCGATTTCCCCTTTGTTTCCGGCTATCTCCTTGGGCCTGAAGAGTATAACTCAACGATGACGCCGACCCCGCTGTACTCCGTCGACGTCCCGGTCACGGCCGTGGGGCCCTTCACCTATACATGGACCGGTTCCACCAGTTCCGAATGGAATGATTCCGGAAACTGGTCCCCATCCGGCGTTCCGGATTTCGGGGATACGGCGATCATTGAAGGGGGAACACCATATGATCCCGTCATATCCGCCTCGGCGGGTCTCGGGCCTCTAGTACAAGAGGGCGGGACTTTGACGGTGGCGGCGAGCGGATCATTAGAGGTCTCTCAGGCCACCATCTCCTCCGCCGCGGAACTCCTGCTCGAAGGCGGCTCTTTGATTGTTGCCGAAGGCGGAACCGGCTCCGTAACCAGCGGCGGCATCGTCAGATCCGCGGGCGGTGAGATTCGGTTGGGGCCCGGTGCCGACTTTGATATCGAAGCGGAGGGGGTTTTCTCCAACACCTCCGCAACGCTTGTCGAGGCCTCTGACGCCACATCCGAATTTCTGAACCATGGCCTTCTTCAAGGCAACGGGACCCTTACCATCCAAGTCGCCGATTTCATCAACACCGGCACCATCGGTCCGGGTCTGTCCCCGGGAATTCTCACCATCGCGGTCCCCGGTTACGCCCACGAATCGGGAAACCTCGCCATTGAGATCGAGGGCACGACGCCCGGCATCGGCCATGATCAGCTTCAAATTTCCGGAAACACGAATTTAGGGGGAAGCCTCGACGTTACCCTTGGCGCCGCGTACAACCCAACGGACGGGGATACGTTCACCATTCTTACCGTTCTTCAGGGGATGCTTTTCGAGACGTTCAATACAGCCAACCTTCCATCCGTGCCGGGATACACCTGGGAGACGCAATACACCCAGAGTCAGGTGGATCTGATGCTGACGGCAGTTCCGGCCGATACTTTTACGCTCGGCGTGAATGTTCTCGGTGGAGGGCAGGTTTCCGGCTCCGCGATTTCCTGTCCCTCCTTCTGTTCCGAAACCTATGAGGCCGGAACCACCGTATCCCTCACCGCCACCCCCGACAGCGGCCATCAATTCGACCGATGGGAGATCCGGCAGGGCTCAAATCCGGCGTACACGCAGACCGGAAACCTGTTGAGCCTGGTCATGGAGCAGGATACGGAGGTCACCGCCGTCTTTGGGACCATGCCACAGGAACAACGATCCTTGATGGTGTCCGTGTCCCCCGAGGGTTCAGGTGATGTCAGTGGAAACGGAATCACCTGTCCCGGGGATTGTACCCAAGTCTACGACGCCGGCCAAACCGTCTCCCTAACCCCATCGCCAGCGGACGGTTTCCGGTTCGAGCACTGGGAATTGGACGGGCAGGTCATCGACTCGGAGAGCCTCTCCCTGTCCATGGAGACCGATCATGACGTGACGGCCGTCTTTTCGGAGGTTCTGGCGGCGCTCTCCGTGGCCGTCGATCCGCCGGATGCGGGCCGGGTGACCGGCACGGGCATCGACTGCCCGGAAGATTGCACCGAATCCGTACCTTCCGGCACACAGCTCTCCCTGTCCGCCGAGCCGGCCGAGGACTGGGCGTTTGAAGAATGGACCGTCAACGGGCGGACCGTGACGGATTCCCCCCTCCAGGTGACCCTTGATGGGGAGACGCAAGTGACCGCCCGATTTCGATCGTCACCGCCGCAGCCCATCGATCTGTGCCCGGATGATCCGGAGAAGATGGAGCCGGGCGCCTGCGGCTGCGGCGTTCCCGATACGGACCGGGATGACGACGGTGTTCCGGATTGTAATGATCCGTGCCCCGACAATCCGAATAAGGTGGAACCCGGCGTCTGCGGGTGCGATCTGCCGGACGCCGACACCGACGGGGACGGCATCTACGACTGTCAGGACGGATGCCCAAGGGATCCGAACAAAACAAGCCCCGGGGAATGCGGCTGCGGCCTGCCGGATATCGACAGCGACGCGGACGGCGTCCTCGACTGCGAAGACGGTTGCCCGAACGATCCGGACAAGACGGCCGCCGGATTCTGCGGGTGCGGCAATCCGGATTCGGATGCCAACGAAAACGGCGTGGCCGACTGCCGGGAGGGGTATTCCCCCGGTGGTGACGGCCTGGTCGAGGTCCTCTTCGAGATTCCCCCCGGCGAGCTGCGGTCCCAGTACCGGATGAGATCCTTTTACATCTGGCCGCCCCGGGAGGAGTGGAACTGCGGCGACTTCCTGGAGGACGCCCTGGATCCCGCCTATCTGCCCAACCTGTTCAAGATCGGCACCTATGATCCCCGGGCCGGCGGATACGTGGAGTGCGGTTCGGAGATGCGGATCGAGCCGGGCAGGGCCTACTGGTTCCTGGCCCGGGAGGGGATCGACACCATCGTCGAGGGGTACCCGGTGAGCATGGCCCGGGACATCGAAGTGAAACTCCTTTACAATCCGGATGCCCGGATCGGCTGGAACATGATCGCCGCCCCCAACGACGCCGTCTACGACTGGAACCGGATGGAGGTGGTCGCCTTCGACGACCAGGGCCGGATCATCGGCCCGGACGGCCGGCCCTCGGGTCCGTCCGGCATCCGCCCCATCGCCGAACTGCCGGAGGAGAACCCCTTCATCAGCAAGGTGCTCTGGCAGTGGCGGGACGGGGAGTACGTCTACCACGCCCCGGATGGAGAGTCGGACGATCTCTCCCGGTTCGCGTTCACCCCCGATCCGTACCTGGAGCCGACCCAGGGGTACTGGGTGCGGACGCGGCGGGAGAATGTGTTTTTGAGATTTCCGGTATCGGCCCGGGTCTCCCAGCCGGTGGCGCGGACGGCGGGGGAGGGGAGGATGGCGCAAAGGGTGAGCCGGTTCCTCGGCCCGGAGTCCGCCGTGGCCGCCTCCGACGCCGGTCCCCCCATGCCCATGTCGGATCTGAACGGAGACATGGCGGAAACGGACGCCGGGGGCGGTACCAGCTGTTTCATCTCCACCGCCGGGCGATAGCGCGGGACCGGACGTTTTGGTGGACGGTGCATGACCTCCGGTCCACGGGGGCCGGGCGCTCCACGGAACAGAACTTAAAACATAGCGAGGATGCCATCATGCGGAAAACGGTAAGCTTCTTTCTACTTGTGGGGTGGGTGCTCGGATGGGGCGGTCCCGCCCTGGCCCAGGATTCCGGACGGGCCTACTACGATCTGGGGGTGTTCGCGTACGAGGACAAACAGTACGAGGAGGCTGTCCGGAACCTGGAGAAGGCATTGACCTTCGACCCGGAGAACCCCTTCTACCACCATTTTCTGGGCAAGACGTACATGGAGATGGGCCGGAATGAGGCGGCCAAGGAGTCCCTGGACCGGGCCCGGGCCCTCGATCCGGCCATCTCCGGCCTGGCCTACGACCTGGCCCGGTTCCACTATAAGACCGGCAACCATGGCACCGCCGGAGAGCTGTTTTCGACCGTGGCGGCGGAGGAGAAGGAGAACGTCCTGGCCCACTACTACGCCGGGATCAGCTTCTACAATACCAAGGCGTACCGGCGGGCCCTGGATCACTTCACACAGGCGGCGGACCGGAGCCCGGCCCTGCGGGCCAATGCCTCCTACTATGCCGGGATCTGTTACCTCCAGACCGGACAGACCGCCGAGGCCGAAGAGATGTTCGCCTATGTGAAGGAATCGGCCGAGTCCGGCTCCTTGCGGGAGAATGCGGCCCAGTGGCTCCAGGCGGCCGGACGATACCAAGATACCGACGGGCCCCTCGACCTCCATCTGCGGGTGGGCTACCAGTACGACGACAATGTCCGGCTGGCGTCGGAGGATGTCGGGTCGGACGAAAGCGACTGGGCGGTGGAGACCTACTTCCGGGGGCGACTGAAGGTGGGGGAACCCCAGAAGTTCAACGTGGGTGCCGGACTCAGCCACTACCAGACCCGGCACCGGGATCTGGAGGCCTACGACCTCCGGGGCAGCGTCGTCGATATGTTCGGCAGCTACCGGATCCGCGCGTTGACCATCGGCATGGCCTACCTCCATTCCGTCTATCTGGTGGACACGGAAAAATATCTGATGCGTCATCAGCTGCGGCCCCAGGTGACCTGGAACGTCATGGAACGGCTCATCGCCCGCCTCTCTTACACCTATTCCGATAACACCTATTTCACCAACGAGGACAAAGAGGGGCACAGCCATCAGGGGACGGTTGGCGCGTACTACCTCCTGGGCGGGGACCGCGGCCACCTGTACGGCGGCATCGGATACGAGGCGTTCAACGCAAAGGCCCCCGAGGCCTACGGCGCGGTGGAGGCCCGGGCGGGGCTCTCCCTGAATCTGCCCTGGCAGTTGAGTCTCGGGGTTTCGGGATGGTACGAAGACCAGGAGTATGACGAGATCGACCGGAGCGATGACAAATATTCGGCGAAGATATCGCTCTCCCGCCGGCTCTACTATGAGTGGCTGGGGATGATGGCCGAGTTCAATTATACGAACAACGATTCGAGCGTCGACCGGTTCGATTACGAGCGGGGTGTCACCACCGTCTCCGTGACGGCCGATTTTTAGCGGCAACTCATTCCAAGAGAGGCCGAATGCCGAAGGCGACCCGCGGAAGCGTTTCTTCTGGTATTCGGCCCTCGTCCCCCGCGGAGGCAAGCGCATCCCCTGCCAGGGCGGGGAGGCTTCGCCTCGTTTTCACCTCCGCTGAAATCTAAAAGTACAATCCGCCCCAAAGCGCGGGCGGCCCCCGGGACCGCCCGCACCCTTGGTCCACCGATGGATGGTCTTGAGGAGCCTGGTCGGGTTCCGGCCCAGGATCCGCATGGTCTCGAGACCCTTTTCGCCCGTCTTCACATCCCCTTATCCATGCCGAAGCCCATCTGCCGGTAGCCGGCCCCGACGATGATCATCCGCCGGTGGTGAACGGGTGGTTGATGGCGTCGAAGGCGTGGATGCTCCCGCCCCGGCGGTCCGCGGCCGCCCCAGCCCCCACGGGAACAATCCAGGGACAATCCAGGATTGTCACGTAGGGGGAATTCATGGTAAGCAATGGAGGGTCGATACGATTCCAGGGAAGGAGAGGTCATGAAGATCATCCATTACGGAGAAGCGGCGCCGCAACGGTTTGAAGGCGATGCGGTCAGGGGCGTGACCGGCCGGGTCGCCATCGGCGCGGAAGACGGCGCCGACCGGTTCTGCATGCGGGTGTTCGAACTCGCGGCGTCCGGATATACGCCGAAACACAGCCATGAGTGGGAACACGAGATCTTCGTCCATCAGGGGGCGGGGGAGGTGTTCCGGGACGGCGGATGGGTTCCGGTGGGGCCCGGACATGTCGTCTTTATCCCGGGCGGAGAACGCCACCAGATCCGGAACGCCGGCGCCGGCCCCTTTGTCTTCGCCTGCCTGATTCCGGCCGGAGCGCCGGAACTCTGAAGGAGCAAAAGGGGATGCCATCCGATGACAAGCCGAGAAACCCCTACCCCACGGTGGATATTCTCATCGAGGTGGACGGGGGCATCGTTCTGATCGAACGGAAAAACGAACCCCGCGGCTGGGCCCTTCCCGGTGGATTCGTCGATTACGGGGAGTCCCTGGAGGATGCCGCCAGGCGCGAGGCCCGGGAGGAGACCGATCTGGACGTCCGGCTGGTGGAGCAGTTCCACGCCTACTCCGATCCCCTTCGCGACCCCCGGCACCATACGATCACGGTGGTCTATATCGGTCAGGCCGCGGGGCGCCCGAGGGCCGGCGACGATGCCGGCAATCTGGGGGTGTTCACCGAGGATCGCCTGCCCCGCACCCTGGTCTTCGACCACGGGCGGATCCTTTCCGATTACTTTCGATACAGAAAGGGGGTCTCGAAACGGGAGATATTCCACCCGGACACCTGACATTCATCCCGAACTCGGCGGGGGTAGGCTTCCTGCGGAAAGGAGGAGAGACCATGCCGCGTATCAAGTCCCAATATAGACGGAGAACCACCGGTGATCCCCGATCCTCTCGATCCAATAGACCCTTTGAGAGCCTGAGAACCCTCATCGATCGAAGCTCCCTGCGACCGGGGGGCTTCGACGACGCCCCTTCCGCCCTTCCCCGGTTGGTGGAGGGGGAGAGCGACGGCGACCTTTTCCGGCGGGCCATGGCCGACGTCAAACCGTTGCCGGGCAGACGGCGGGTGGCCCTGCCGAACCGGAATCCGGAGCCCCCGCCGGCGTCCCGGGACCCCGACACCGAGAGCCTCATCCGATTGAACGACCTGGTGCGGGACGGCAAAGGATTCGTGGTCGCCGACACGCCGGAATACATGGAAGGGGCTCGCTACTGCGACAATCCCGAGGTGGTCCGGCGGCTCCACCAGGGGGAGTTTTCCATCCAGGGTCATGTGGATCTCCACGGGTTGAGCGCCATCGCGGCCCAGGAGGTTCTGGAGCGATTTCTGAAAGAGTCCCTGACCAGCGGAAAACGGGCGGTGCTCATCGTCCACGGCAGGGGGCTTTCCTCCCCGGCCAAGCCGGTGTTGAAACGGATGGTCCAGGATTGGCTCGACCGGGGGCCGTGGCGGAAGTGGGTGATCGCCTATGCCAGCGCAAGGTCCTGCGACGGCGGGGCCGGCGCCACCTATGTTCTGCTCCGGCGGCGGCCTTTCACCAAACGGCACCGGAAGCGGGGGTGACGCCGACGCCGCTCGGCCCCCGCCCCGGAAAGCCGCCCGGGAGTCTCCGGCGTGATACCCATGCGTGATACGGTAAGGAGAGATGCGTGTATTCGAAAATTCTGATTCTTCGCTTTCCCCGGACGGTGGTCCACGAGCCGTTGGTCTGCCATCTGGTGCGGGAGTACGATCTGACCTTCAATATTCTGAACGCCCAGGTGCTTCCCCGCAGGGAGGGGGTCCTGGTGCTGGAACTCTCCGGCAGCCGGAAGAACTTTCGGCTGGGGGTCCAGTACCTCAAGGACCGGGGAGTCCAGGTCCAGAACGCCGAGCAGGAGGTCAAGCGCCGGATGGAACGGTGCATCCACTGCGGCGCCTGCACGGCGGTCTGCCCCACCGGGGCCCTGACCGTCCAGCGTCCCGAGATGTCCGTGGAGTTCGACCAGAAAAAGTGCAGCGTCTGCGAACTCTGCGTGCCCGCCTGCCCCACCCGGGCCATGCGCGTGCGTCCCAAAACCCAGACCTTCTTTGAATGAAGCCGGTGGTCGCCGTCGCCATGAGCGGGGGCATCGACTCCCTGGCCGCCGCCGTGCTGCTGCGGGACCGGGGCCACCCGCTCCTGGCCGTCCATTTCGATACCGGGTACGCCGCCGTGGACCCGGAGGCGATGCGCGCCCTTGCCCGGCGGATCGACATCCCCCTGAAGATCATCGACCTCAAGGAGCGCTTTCGGGAGCAGGTGGTCTCCTACTTCATCGAGACCTACCGGTCCGGGCGGACGCCGAACCCCTGTCTGGTCTGCAACCCCGCCGTCAAGTTCGGACTCCTTGCGGAGGCGGTCCGGGCGGAGGGGGCCGTGGCTCTGGCCACCGGCCATTATGCCCGGGTCGATGTCGATGCGGACGGAAATCCCTCGCTCCATCGGGGGGCGGACCGCCGGAAGGACCAGTCCTATTTTCTCGCCTTCCTTGACCGGGACCGGTTGGCCTTTGCCCGGTTTCCCCTGGGGAGGATGACCAAGGCCCAGGTCCGGGCGTTCGCATCGGAGCGGGGGCTTGCGCCCCTCCAGCGGGAGGAGAGCCAGGACATCTGCTTCATCCGCGGCGGCGGGTACGGGGACTTTCTGGCCCGGGAAGCCGGACTCCGGGACCTTCCGGGCCCCATCGAGGACACCTCCGGCCGGCGGATCGGGGAGCACCGGGGGCTCCATCGATTCACGGTGGGGCAGCGCCGGGGGATCGATTGCCCGGCCCCCGAGCCCTATTACGTCGTCCGGATCGATCCCTCCGGGAACCGCCTGGTGGTGGGGGGGCGTGGGGACCTTCTGGCGGAATCCTGCGAGGTGCGCCAGGTCCATTGGGTCCAGGGCCCGCCCGCCGGCCCGGTCCGGGCCCGGGTCCAGGTCCGGTACCGCCACCACGGAACCCACGCCCGGATTGAACCGCTGGAGGGGGGCCGGGCCCGGATCCGGTTCGATCTCCCCCAGTCGGCCGTCACCCCGGGCCAGGGGGTCGTCTTCTACCGGGGCGACGAGGTTCTGGGCGGCGGGTGGATCGACTGAGCGGGACCATGCCCAAGCCGTGCTTCCAGATCATCACGTTGGGGTGCAAGGTGAACCAATGTGAGTCCGACGGCTTGTCCCGGTCGCTGATCCAGGCGGGCTGGCGGCCGTCGGAATCCGGCGGGACCGTGAATCTCTGTGTCATCAACACCTGCACCGTCACCGGAAAGGCATCCATGCAGGCCCGGCAGGCCATCCGACGTGCCGTCCGGGAGCACCCGGGCGCCAGGGTGGTGGTTACGGGATGTTATGCCCAAACCGAGCCGGAGGCGATCCGATCCATCGGCGGCGTCGGCCTGGTGGTGGGCCACTCGGACAAGCACCGGCTGGCGGAACTGATCCAAGGCGCGGCGTTTGGGAAGGAGGGGGACGCGCCCTGTGTCCTCCGGCCCATGCGACGGGGCGAACCCTTCGCGGGACTGCCCGTCGCCTTTGGGGGGCGGACCCGGCCGTTTCTGAAGATCCAGGACGGATGCGACGCCTTCTGCACCTATTGCATCGTCCCCCATGCCAGGGGGCCGAGCCGCTCCATGCCGCCGGAATCGGTGCTCGACCATCTGAGACGGCTGGGGGAGGCCGGATTCCGGGAGGTGGTGTTGTCCGGGATCCACCTGGGGAAGTACGGCGCGGACCTGTCACCCGGAACCTCCCTGGCGACCCTGCTGGGGCGGATCGACCG
Source organism: uncultured Desulfobacteraceae bacterium (assembly GCA_964431545.1). Lineage (GTDB taxonomy): Bacteria > Desulfobacterota > Desulfobacteria > Desulfobacterales > JAABSP01 > CAYSLC01. The sequence goes on from CAYSLC010000030.1 coordinate 20,659, forward strand.
GGCGGGTCCCGTGGATCGGATCCGGATCAGTTCGGTGGAATCCCACGAACTGGACGGCGGGATCATCGATCTCGTGGCCGCTTCCGACCGGTTCTGCAACCACTTCCACATCCCCCTGCAGAGCGGCGATGACGAGATCCTCCGGCGCATGGGACGGCCCTACACCGCCCGGCAAGTCGGCGCGCTGGTCCACAGCCTCCGCCGAAGGCTGCCCCATGCGGCCGTCGGTCTGGACCTCCTCATCGGTTTTCCCGGGGAGACCGACGACGCTTTCGAGAATACCCGCCTTTTGGTGGCGGACCTGCCGGTCACCTACCTCCACGTCTTCCCCTTCTCGCCGCGGCCGCGAACCCCCGCGGCCGCCTTTTCGGGCCGGGTGCCCGACGCCGTGGTCCGGGAGCGGTGCCGGCGGATGCGGGAGCTGGGGGACCTCAAAACGGCCGGTTTCCATAGATCCTGCGTGGGGAGAACCCTCTCCGTGCTGGTGGAAACGGGCGAATGCGGAGGGGCCGAGCGAGTTCATCGGTCCACTCCGTCCAAGGGGATGAGCGAGAATTACATCCCCGTCCGGTTTTCCGGCGGCGGGGCGGAGAATACCATTGTCGATGTGGTGATCGAGGAGATCGGGCGGGAAAATCAGGTTTGGGGCCGCCGGGTCTGAGGCGGCGGGAGGGTGTTTGGGTACGAAGTTTGCATTCTTCCGGTGTCGAAACGGAAAGGGTTGCCGCGCAATGCGGAGAACCGTACGCCGATCCGGGGGGAAACCGACGGAAAATGTCGTTTTTGATCCATTCGACCCCATCCGGCTGGAAGGGGACGGGGACGAGGGGGCCGGACGACGAGTTCCGGCCGACCGGCGGGGAGAGGTCATCGGTGGTCGTTTCTCATCCTCCAGGGGAGGCTGCGGGGAAAATTTTCCCCACATCCGGGAAAAATTGGATCTATTTCCATACCCCTTCTGAAAAATTCGATAATTGGTTCGTTTTTTTCGAAGAAAGCCCCCGAAAGGGAAAAATTGATTTTGCATTTTTCCGATTCTAGTGGTACGGACTACAGACTTCTGGAAGGCCGTGCTGGGCCCGTCCCCTCCGGGGATGGTAAAGATACGGGAAGATGCTGAAAGGCCGGCGGCCCGAGACGAGGCAGCCCCGGATCCGGCCATCGATACGATGGGACGGTCGCCCGGAGCGACCATTTCCGTATCTCATCCATCAAAATTGTCGGTTTTGATCCACCTTCCGGAGTGTGGAGTTCCGACACCGGGGGGGGCGGGGCTTTCCAGGGGACCATCCGGAAGGGGAGAACGGACGCGGGGGAAGAGAAAGGGCCGGGAACGCATCATCGAACATAGCCGCGAGGAAAGTGCCATGGGAAAGAAGGACTTCGGTTGTTCTGTTGGGATGAGGATGTCGAGCTTCTGTCTGTTCCTGTTGTTCCTCGTGACGGTGTTGGCGGGGGCGGCCTCCGCCGCATCCCTGCCCGACCGGGACGGGGACGGGATGCCCGACGCCTGGGAATCCCGAATGGGGCTCAACCCCGATGAGAACGACGCCCAGGCGGATCCCGACTACGACGGTCTCGTCAATCTCGAGGAGTATCGAAACGGCGGCAACCCCCAGGACGGAGATTCGGATGGAGACCTCCTCGGCGACGGCCAGGAGGTCCACACCTACGGCACCTCCCCGGCGTTGGCGGACACCGATTCCGGAGGGCACACCGACGGCCGCGAAGTGGCCGACGGCCGAAACCCCTTGGACGGCGACGACGACGGCACCCCCCACAAGGTGACCATCGACCTCGAGCCGGGATGGAACCTCGTCTCCCTGCCGGTGACCCCCCCCTCCAGCGCCATCACCGACGTTCTCGCTCCCCTCTCCGGCAAGTATACGGCGGTCTGGAGCTACCGGGGCGACCGGTGGCTCGCCCACGATCCCCGGAATCCGGGCTTCAGCGACCTCTCCATACTCGAACCCGGGTGGGGATACTGGATCAACATGACGGAGACGGACCGCCTGGTGGTCGTGGGCGCAAGGGCGGGCGGAACGGTCTCCATGGACGCGGACTGGAATCTGGTGGGGTTCAATCCCCACCACCCCGAGACCATCGGCGCCGCCCTGGAGGGCATCCTCCAAAATTGTATCGCCGTGTGGACATACGAGGGCGGCCGATGGCGGGTCTACGATCCCCGGAGCCCGGCCATGAGCGATCTGACCATGATGAACCCGGGGAAAGGGTACTGGATCAACATGAGCCGGTCGTGTGTCTGGGTACAACAATAGGTGAGGGAACCCGCAACAGGCATGGGACATCCCAAGGATGCGGCGATCAACCGGTGCTTGAATTTCCGCCGAAAGTGTTATAAGGGCTCTCTATTCCCCGCTTTGCCGGATGTCCGGCATCGGAACGGGGAACGCGGTTGCGGATGGCGGCCCGCGGGGGGCGGACCGACGGACCGCTGTACAGAAATCCCCATGACAAATCGGCAGCGAAACGAGGAGTTCCCATGTTGAAGAAATCCGCGGCGGTCGTATTCCTCCTCCTATTGATCGGCTTGATCTCCCTCGCCCTGGCCCAGGTGCCCATTCCGGCCCGGATCGGCGGAACGATCACCGTGAACGGGGTCCAGCTCACCCAGGCCACCGATGACGGGTACCGAGTGGTGGTCACCGATCCGGGCGGCGGTGCCTACACCCCGCCGGCGGAGGATCCGGACGGGCTGAACGACAGCGACTGGTACATCATCGATATCCCCATCCATGACAGCCTCGAACAGCCGGGCGGTGCCGTTCCCGGCGACGCGGCGGTCATCCACCTGTTCAAGGACGGCACGGAGCTGACGGTCACCAGCCCCCAGAACGGCCGATTCACGGTGGGAAACGAGGGGTCCAGCAACCGACTCGACATCGTGGCGGCGGATGGCGCCCAGACCAACCGACCGCCCGTGGCCCGGGTCCAGGGACCCGCGGAGCCGGTCGAGCCCGGTGACACCGTGTTCCTCGACGGCACCGGCTCCTCGGATCCGGACGCCGGGGACACCCTCTCCTACCAATGGCGCAGCGTTGAAGGGCCCGCCGTCACCCTGGCCGACCCCGCCTCGTCCGCAACCACCTTTATCGCACCGGAGGTGGGAGAGGCGCAAACCTTGACCTTCGAACTCAGGGTGACCGATCCGGAGGGGGCCGAGGATACCGCCCGGATGACCGTGTCGGTGGCGCCGGTCCAGGAGAATCAGCCGCCCGTGGCCGTGGCCGCCGCATCCCCGCCATCCGTTCAGATGGGGGGGACGGTGGTCCTCGACGGCGCCGGCTCGGCCGATGCCGACGGATGGATCGCCTTTTACGAGTGGCGTCAGCTCGGCGGCGCCGCCGTCTCCCTGTCCGGGGACAAAACGGAGCAGGCCTCCTTCATCGTTCCGGAGGACGGGACGGTGAGCGGAGCATTGACCTTCGAGCTGAAGGTGACCGACAACGACGGATTGTCGGCCGCGGACCAGGTGACCGTCAACGTCATCGAGGCCCAGCGCCGGCCGCCGGCGGCCGCGGCCGGGCCCGACCGGACCGTCTCCCTGGGAGAGACGGTCGTCCTCGACGGAACCGGCTCCTCGGACCCGGACGGGACCATCGTCGCGTACCAGTGGCGCCGGGTGAGCGGGCCGGAAGTCGCCTTGACCGACGCCGGCCGGCCCCGGGCGAGTTTCATCGCCTCGGCCGGGGCCCTGGAGGGCGCCTCGCTGATCTTCGAACTGCGGGTGACCGACGACCACGGTCTGGAGGACACCGATCGGGTGACCATCAACGTGGTTGCGGAGAACCGTCCCCCCGTGGCAAAGGCGGGGCCCGACCAGACGGTCGGCACGGGCGAGCGGGTCACCTTGGACGGCACCAACTCCTCGGATCCCGACCCGGGGGATTGGATCACCACCTACCTGTGGCGGCAGGTTTCCGGGCCGGCGGTCTCCCTGGCCGACAGCGGGGCGGTCAAGACCTCCTTCGTGGCCCCCGATGCGGAGGCCGGCGCCGCCGCGCTCTCCTTCGAGCTGGTGGTCACCGACAGCGGCGGGCTCCAGGGCAGCGACAAGGTGAACATCAACATCTCCTCCACCAACGCGCCGCCCGAGGCCGATGCCGGGGAGATTCAGACGGTGGGGGCCGGGGAGACCGTCGTTCTGGACGGGACCCTCTCCGGCGACACCGACGGAGAGATCGTTCAATATTTCTGGGAGCAGATCGGCGGAACCCCGGTGACCCTCCAGGGAGCCGGGACCGCCCGGGCCTCCTTTTCGGCGCCGACGCTGGACATCGCCGGGGAGGCCCTGGTCTTCCGGCTCACCGTCACAGATGACGGCGGACTCAAGGATTCCGATACCACGGTGGTCAACCTCACCGTTACCAACATCCCGCCCGATGCCGACATCCGGATCCCGGAGACGGTGACGGAAGGGACGACGGCGACCCTCGACGCCTCGAACTCCTCCGATTCGGACGGCCGGATCACCGCCTACCAGTGGACCCAGACCGGGGGACCTCCGGTGACCCTCGCCGACGCCATGGCGGCGGCAACAACCTTCGTTGCGCCGCCCGTGGGACCCGAAGGCGCCTTGCTGCGGTTCGAGCTGGCCGTGACCGACGACAGCGGGCTCCAGGACGGCGACGAGGTGGACGTCACCGTGGCGGACAACGGCATCACCCTCTTTCCGGACGATGCCATCCCCTTCACCACCGTCACCGGCCGGCGCATGGGAATGGAGAGCGCGCCGGGAGACATCACCCGGCTGGTGGCGGTCGACCCCGAAGCCCTGGGAGGGGGGGGGACGACGCCCGGGGATTTGATCTACGGAGCGCTGGAACTGGAGGTGAAGATGAGCCTCCCCGGCGACGGTACGACCCTGACCATCCATCTGCCGGAGCCCGCCCCGGCCGGGCATCGCTGGTACGGCTGGATCCCCGGCGGCGGGTGGTCGGTCCTCGACAACAACATCACCTTCAATGCGAACCGGGATCGCTTCAACCTCCCGTTGGTCGACGGGCGGACCCCGGATCAGGATTTCAAAAAGGACCGGTTCATCTCCGCCACCGTCGCCCTGGGGGGCGATACCGTCCCGCCGGAGACCCCGGTGACGCGCGGGGGGGCCGGCGATACCAATCACTGTTTCATCGGCTCCGCCGGCGGGGGAGCGGGGGCCGGAGCCATCGGTCCAGCCGGCGCCGGGGTGCCGGCGTTGTTGTTGATCCTGGCGGGGGCCGCCGGCCGGCGGCTCCGCCGACGGTTTCGTTTTTGATGGTTCCCAAACGATAAGGAATTTTAACCGGATAGAAGGTCCGGATAGAAGGTATGGTCCGATAACCCATCAAACCGATCAGGTGGCGCTATGAAAAAAGGGAAGGGGATTCTCCACGCTGTTCTGCTGGTTCTGACGATCGGCTCAACCATGGGGCCCGCGGCGGCCGAGATGAAGATCCTTCCCGAGGATGGTTCCCAGGGATTCGGGGCCGCCGTGTCGGTCAGCGATGGGTTCGCCCTGATCGGTGCCCCCATGGACGACGACCGGGGGATCGCCGCCGGGGCCGCCTACGTTTTCAAGGAGGATTCCGGCGGATGGCGTCAGGTCAAGAAGCTGACCGCCTCCACGGGGTTGAGCCATGACTATTTCGGCGCCAGCGTGGCGGTCACCGATGCCTATGCGCTGGTGGGGTCCCTCAACGACAAGGACCGAGGGTACGGCGCCGGGGCCGCCTACCTCTATGCCAGGGACTCGGATCGATGGAACCTGCGGGCCAAGCTGCTCGCCGGCGATGCGGGGAAAAACGACAATTTCGGGTGCGGTGTCGCCCTCTCCGGGGATGTGGCGGCCGTGGGAGCCTTTCGGGAGGATAGCCGGGGGGAGGACGCCGGCGCCGTCTACGTCTTCCGGGGCAGCGGCGGCTGGAGTGCGCCGGAGAAGCTGACCGCCGGGGACGGCGGCCCAGGGGATCATTTCGGACGGTCCGTATCGGTCTCCGGGAATACCCTCATCGTGGGGGCCGCCCACGACGACGACCGGGGGACCGATGCCGGCGCCGCTTACCTCTTCGTCTCCGATGGGTCCTCCTGGAGCCAGGCGGCCAAACTGACCGCGTCGGACGGTTCGGCCGGAGACCTTTTCGGCGCGTCGGTCTCCGTGAGCGGGGATTGGGCCGCGATCGGCGCCTGGGGGGACGACGACCGGGGCATCGACGCCGGCGCCGTCTACCTCTTCAAAAGGGAGGGCGGCACCTGGCGCCAGACCGCCAAACGGACCGCCGCCGACGGAGCCGCCGGCATGTGCTTCGGCCGGTCGGTCGCCCTATCCGGGTCGTTCGCCCTTGTTGGCACCGGAGATCGGGGGGGCGCGGCCTACCTCTTCGAAAACACCGGTTCGGGATGGCTCCAGCAGAATCGACTGACGCCCGCGACGCCGACGGATCGGTACGGGGTCGCCGTGGGCCTCAGCGCCCTGGGCGCCCATCGGAACCTCATCGTCGGCGGAGACGGGGCCCCCTTCCTCTACTCCGAGGACCTGCCCGGCCCGCGGATCGCGGTCACCCCCCTCCAGTTGACCATTACGGCGACCGGTTTCCAGCTGGCCGCCGGCCCCCGGTCGTCCCTGAATCAGGAGCCCGCGCCGGTGTCGATCCCCCTGGCGGGGTCGCCGCCGGACCAATACGCCACCGGGGTTCTGATCCCGGAGCCGGTGATCGCGTTCTGGGAGGAGAACCCCCGTCCCCCCCAGCGGCCCCGGGCGGGACTGCCCGGCTCGAAGGACTGGAGCCGGTTCGACAGCCCGGCCAAGAATCAGGGGGCCTGCGGCTCCTGCTGGGCCTTTGCCGCGGCCGGACTGGTTGAGAACCTGGCCGCCCAGGCGGGATTGATCGGAGCCCACGATCTCTCCGAGCAGGTGCTCCTTTCGTGCGCCAAGGGGGACTGCGGCGGCGGCTGGTACTGGGACGCCCTCGATTACACCAGCAGCAACGGGCTTCCCACGGAGCCCTGTTATCCCTACCAGGAACGGACCGGCGTTTGCGCCGACAAGTGCGATGTCCCGGAGCTGACCGTCAAGATCGGTTCGTTCACCGCCGCCCAGGGCCTCTGGGGGGAGGATCAGACCGTGGACGACCTCCGGCTCGCCCTCCAGCAGAGCCCCCTGTGCGTCTGCATGCGGGTGCCCGTGGACGGCACCTTCACCGGGTACCAGGGCGGGATCTACGATTATACCGGCACCCTGCCCATCGCCTGGAGTCAGGCCCACGCGGTCCTGGTGGTGGGGTACGACGACAACGAGCAGTGCTTCAAGGTGAAGAACAGCTGGGGCCCCGAGTGGGGAGAGAACGGCTACTTCCGGATCGCCTACAACGATGTCATCGATGCCGTCAAGTTCGGCAGCTACGCCGTGGGCGCCGGAAGCGCATATTCCGGAGATCCGACGCTGGTGATCGCCAATCAAGGGGACAGTCCCCTGCTGATTCACAACATCGCCAGCGACAAGACGTGGCTCGCGTGGACCCCGTCGAGTCTCTCGCCCATCGGAACCGGTGAACGGCGGACGCTGTCGATCTCCGTCAACGACTGGGGCCGGGCCCTCGCCGACGGAACCGCCGGGCTCTCCATTCACTCCAACGATCCGAACCAGCCCCTGGTATCCGTGACCGTGACCGTGGTGGAGATAGAGGATCCGCCCAACCAGTGTCCGGTTCCCGGGGATATCGACGGAGACTGCCACACCGATCTCACGGACGCCATCATCGCCCTCCAGGTCCTCGCCGGGGTGGTCCAGGAACCCGGCGTGATCCGCGGCGATTTCAAGGATTCGGAGGCCGATATCGGCGGTGACGACCGCATCACCCTGGCGGAAGCCGTCCACGCCCTCGAACGGGTCGCCGACGGGCGCTAGCCCCCGACCCCCCTGAAACCCCATGGACAACGGCGTCCATGGGGCGAATTCCCCCCTTGCGGGTAGGCGATCCCCCAGCCCCGAATACGTTTCCCGCCCCATTGATTCTTCCTGCAAAAAACGGTTACGTAAATACCTAATCTGTCGACGGAATTGGTCCAGTGGGCGGCAAGATGCTCCGGAAAACGTTCTTTTTGTTCGGTCAGGAGAGGTGACTCACATGGCAAAAAACGGCTTTGTTGCGATGATTCTGTTCTGCGCCCTGCTATTTCCTTCCGCCGCCCATCCCTTTCCGCCCATCCCCGCCAGAATCGGCGGGACCCTCACCGTCATGAACACCATCCAGGTCACCAGCGAGCCGGACAACCGATCGGTCCGGTCCATCGTCGCCTCGGGTTCCGATTACAGCTTCTATGTCACCCGGGAGGACGGGTTCACCACCTTCGACCCGCCCGCCCAGGACACCGACGGGCTCAATTTGAGCGACAACTATGTCATCGATATCCCCATATATGATGCCGCCGAACAGCCCCTGGGCGCGGAGCCCGGGGAGGTGGCCATCATCCACGTCTTCCGGGACGGCTATGAACTGACCGTGGTCACCCCGCCCTACGGCCGGTTCATCGTCGGAAACAGCGGCTCCAGCACCCCCATGGACCTCATCGTCCAGAGCCCCGACAACCAGGAGACTCTTTATACCGGCCCTCAGCTGGAGCAGGCGATCATCGAAGCCGTCAATGATTGGGACGTCGGGAGCGACGGGATCATGGGGCTGCCGGAGGCGATCCGCGCCCTCAAAGTCGTCTCCGGGGTCATCGACTTCTGAAGACCCACCGGCATCGCCCGCCGCCGTCCGACCCGCCTCCCCTAGTCCGGATTACGCCCGCCACTGGAAGGATCGCAACCCAAAACCCCTTGACCGGAGGGCGTGCCGAACGGTAATGTCTCCGGAAAAGGGAGCCGTTCTCATGCCGACAAACGATATTCCCATCCCATCGGTCCTGGCCGGCCGGTTCATCCGGGGCGATGGCGGGCCCATCTCCGGGAGGGTGCGGATGGATCTGCGGGACGGGCGCGTTATCCGAACCGTCCCCTTGCCCTCCGGCGGGGATCTGCCGTCCGACGCCCTCGACCTCCTCCACTGCACCATCCTGCCGGGGTTGATCGATGCCCATCTCCACCTCTTTATGTCGGGCACCGCGAACGAGACCATTCGGAAACGCCAGCTCGATATGGATTTCGAGGAGGCTCGGCCGGTGATCGAAAGCCATCTGAAGCAGCTCCGTTCCCATGGCATCGTGGCGGTCCGGGACGGGGGGGACGGCCACGGACACGCCCTGCGGTACAAGGTTTCCCGGTCCACGCCTCTACCGCCGGAAATCCGCGTGGCGGGCCGGGCCTTTCGACGGGAAGGCCGGTACGGCCGCCTCATCGGCGGGCCCCCCGGAAACGGCCGGTCTCTGGCCGACGCCATCCGCCGGGTCGATGGACCGGTCGATCACATCAAGATCGTCAATTCCGGCATCAACAGCCTGATCGAGTTCGGAAAACAGACGCCGCCCCAGTTCGACCTCGGGGAGATGTCCGATGCGGCCGCCGCCGCCCATGGACGAGGGCTCTCCGTGATGGTCCACGCCAACGGTCCGGAGCCGGTGCGGATCGCCCTGGAGGCCGGGTGCGACTCGGTGGAGCACGGGTTTTTCATGGGGAACGAGAACCTGAAGCGCATGGCCGACATGGGGACCGTCTGGGTGCCCACCGCCTGCACCATGTCCGCCTATGCGGATCAGCTCCCGCGGGGGAGCCGGGAGTCTGAGGTCGCCCGGCGGACCCTGGAGCACCAGTTGGAGCAGCTCCGCCTGGCCCGGAGGTGGGGGGTCCGGGTGGCCCTGGGAACCGACGCCGGGAGTCTGGGGGTCCACCACGGCGCCGGCGTGGCCCTGGAACTGAAACTGCTCGTGGCGGCGGGCTTTTCCATGGAGGAAGCGGTCCAATGCGCCGGGACGACGGCGGCCGACCTTTTGGGGGCGGCGGATCTGGGACGCCTGATCCCCGGATGCCGGGCCTCTTTCATCGCGGTTCCGGGGGGTCCCACCGCGCTGCCCGAAGGCCTCCGCCGTCCCGAGGCGGTCTTCATGGATGGCCACCCGTTGGAAGGCCGGTCTCGAACCACGCCACCGCCGCCGCCATGAACGCGGCCTGGTGATCTGGATCGCTGACCCGGTGGTCTCCGCCCGCCTGAATCAGCAGGCGCTTGGGCCGACCCGCGCTTGCGTGGATCTCCCTCGCATGGTCGACGGGGATCACCTCGTCTTTTTCGCCGTGGATCACCAACAGGTTTCGGACCTGGCCCAGGCCCTCGCTGATATCGAAGGGAAGGTTCTCCCGGAAAAAGAGCCCCCCCAGGCCCGTGGACGCCTCGGACCGGCGGATGGCGGATACCGCATGGTCCGCCGTCTCCATGCGCACCGGGGCCGCCAGGGTCACGATCGAAGCCGGATCGATCTCCCGGGCCACCGCCAGGCTCACCGCTCCCCCCATGCTGCTGCCGAACAGGCCGATCCGTCCGTCCAGCTCCGGCCGTTTTTCCATCAACGCCACCGCGGCCCGCAGATCGGCGCACCGTCCCGCCAGGGAGGTCACCGCCCCGAACGCACCCTCGCTCCGGCCGCACCCCCGGTGGTCGAAACGAAAAAAGGCGATGCCCAGCCCATTGAGCCGTTCGGCCAGGGCCATCTGCTTGGGAGAGTCCCCGGTGCTGAAAAGACCGTGGCACCCGATGACCACCGGGGCGCCGTTCGCTTCCGGGGGCCGGTGGAGGGTCCCTTTCAACAGCAGTCCGTCCGCCGGGAAGGTGATCGGTATGATGGTGGAAGCCTGAAGTGTCGGTGCCATTTGAATCCATCCTCAAAGTGGTCTACTATGGAAATGAGACCGGCGGCGGCGGGGCCGCCGAACCATTGATCATAAGGGAAATGGAAGCAGGAGTGCAAGAGGGGATCGGACCATGGCGGTGAAACGGGGACAGGAGCTGGAACTCGATGTGGAGAACGTCGCCTTCGGCGGCAAGGGGCTGACCCGTGTCGACGGCATGGCGGTCTTCGTGGACGGCGCAGTCCCCGGAGACCGGGTCCGGGTCCGGATCGCCCGAAAGAAGAAAAGCCACGCCGAGGCCCGGGTCCTGGATCTGCTCACCCCGTCGCCGGATCGGGTTCCGGCGCCCTGTCCCTACAGCGGCCACTGCGGCGGCTGCAAATGGCAGTTCCTCGATTACCGGAAACAGCTCGAATACAAACGGCGGCACGTGGCCGAGTCCCTGGAGCACATCGGGCTGGTGAGGGAGGTGCCGGTCCATCCCACCCTTCCTTCGGACCGGGTCTTCGAATACCGGAACAAGATGGAGTTTTCCTGTGCCGACCGGCGGTGGCTGATGCCTTCGGAGCTGGGGCGGGAGGAGATTCCCACGGATTTCGCCCTGGGCCTTCACGTGCCGGGGACCTACCATAAGGTCCTGGACATCGACGCCTGCCTGCTCCAGCCGGAGCTGGGAAACCGAATCCTGGCGGAGGGCCGGGCTTTCATGAAAGCCTCGCCGCTGCCCCCCTACGGCCTGCGCAGCCATGAGGGGTTCTGGCGGTTTTTGATGCTACGCCATTCGGTGGCCCGGAACCAATGGATGGTCAACCTTATCACCGCCGCCGAGGACCGGCCGGCGGTGGCGCCCCTGGCCGCGGCCCTCCGTGACAAGTATCCGGAGATCGTCTCCGTGGTCAACAACATCACCGCAAGAAAGGCGGGGATCGCCGTGGGGGAGTACGAGATCCCCCTGGCCGGGGAATCGGTGATCCGGGACCGGATCGGGGAACGGCTGTTCGAGATCTCGGCCAACTCCTTCTTCCAGACCAACACCCGAGGAGCCGAAAGCCTCTACGGAGTGGTGAGAGCCTATTCCCGACTGACCGGCGCGGAGCGGGTGGCCGATCTTTATTGCGGCACGGGGACCATCGGCATCTTCCTTTCCGGGGAGGCCGCGTCCGTGGTGGGCTTGGAGATCGTGGAGAGCGCCGTGGCCGACGCCGAGAACAACAGACGGGTCAACGGCGTGAAGAATTGCCGGTTCGTCCACGGGGACATCCGGGAGAGCCTTGGGGCCATCGGCGAACCTCCGGATGTGATGATCATCGATCCGCCCCGGGACGGCATGCACAAGGACGTCCTCAAAGGGGTAATGGAGATCGCGCCGGAGCGCCTGGTCTACGTCTCCTGCAATCCGGCCACCCTGGCGAGGGACATCTTTTCCCTCAAAGACCGCTATGAGGTGGCCGAGGTCCAGCCGGTGGATCTCTTTCCCCATACCTGGCACATCGAGTCGGTGGCTCGGCTTCGGCGAAAACAACCGATTGCAGGATAGGTCGGTTTTGGGTGACCCCCGCAAGGCGTTTCCCGGCGTCCGCCCCTCCCGCGCCGCGGGGGAGTTCAGCCCCCGCGTACTCTTCGGGAAACGAAAGTTTTCACGATCTCCAAAAAAAAAGCTTGACAGAAATGGATCGGCAATATATTCATACGTACAGTTGTACAGACAAGCGAACATATGGATGGCCAGGGCACCGCCCAGAGCCTCCGAGGAAAAATGGCAACGTCAGATCCGCCCCGGCATCGGGGCGGAAACCCAAAAAAAAGGAGGGTATATGAATCGTCAAGAGTCCATCCAGAACCTGGAATCCTACGGCGGCTACTGGGACTTCATCGTCATCGGCGGCGGGGCCACCGGCCTGGGCGTCGCCGTGGACGCCGCGTCCCGGGGGTACAAGACCCTGCTGCTGGAACAGCACGATTTTTCCAAGGGGACATCGAGCCGGTCCACCAAGCTGGTCCACGGCGGGGTCCGGTACCTGCGCCAGGGCAACATCTCCCTGGTGCTGGAGGCCCTCCACGAGCGCGGTCTTCTCATCCGCAACGCCCCCCATCTGGTGAGCAACCAGGCCTTCATCGTCCCCAACTACGAATGGTGGGACGGCCCCTTCTACGGCGCCGGCATGAAGGTCTACGATCTTTTGGCCGGGAAGCTGGGGCTGGGGCCCTCCAAGCATCTCTCCAAGGAAGAGACCCTGAAGCGGATTCCCACCCTTGAACCCGAGGGGTTGCGCGGCGGCGTCGTCTACTACGACGGCCAGTTCGACGACTCCCGCCTGGCGGTCAACCTGGCCCAGACCATGGCCGAACACGGCGGCGCACCCATCAATTATATGAAAGCGACCGGCTTCACCCGCTCGGGCGAGATGATCGACGGGGTCCTGGCCAAAGACATGGAGAGCGGCAAGGAATACGAGATCCGCGGCCGGGTGGTGGTCAACGCCACCGGCGTCTTCACCGACAGCGTCCTCCGGATGGAAAACCCCGAGGCCAAGCCCATCATCGCCCCCAGCCAGGGGGTCCACCTGATCCTCGATAATGAGTTCCTCCCCGGCGATTCGGCCATCATGGTCCCCCAGACCGCCGACGGCCGGGTCCTCTTCGCCGTGCCCTGGCACGACAAGGTGGTGGTGGGCACCACCGACACGCCGGTGGACGACGTGAGCCTGGAGCCCCGGGCCCTGGAAGAGGAGATCAAGTTCATCCTCGACCACGCCGCCATCTACATGTCCAAGGACCCCGACCGGAAGGATGTCAGGAGCGTCTTCGCCGGCCTCCGGCCCCTGGTCAAGGCGGGCGAGGGGGACAGCACCGCCTCCATCTCCCGGGACCACTACCTGGTGGTCTCCGAATCGGGGCTCGTGACCATTACCGGCGGCAAATGGACCACCTACCGGAAGATGGCCGAGGACACCGTCAACCAGGCCATGCTGGTGGCGGGCCTGGACGAGCGGGAGTGCGTGACCAAGAAGCTCCGGATCCACGGGTGGCTGAAGCACTTCGACAAGAACGATCCCCTCCACTACTACGGCTCCGACGCCATCCACATCAAGAAACTGATCAAGGCCGACCCCGCCATGGGCGAGAAGCTCCACGACGACCTCCCCTATATCAAGGCCGAGGTGGTCTGGTCCGTCCGGTCCGAAATGGCCCGGACGGTAGAAGATTTTCTCGCCCGCCGCAGCCGGGCCCTGC